>JAJTGF010000003.1:17573-69160 GCA_021299335.1 Cryomorphaceae bacterium | reverse complement strand
AAAGCCATTTCGAGCACTTTAAAAAAGCCCTCTTGACCGCGCTTGAACAACAAGCTGCGGTCCCGATGTTGCACCCAGACATTTATCAGAAATTTGAAGCGCGGAAACGACAAGTCTTTCAGGTAAAAGGAATGACTCCGTATCAATCCCAACAAAGCCAGAGCGGAATCATAGGCCGCTGGGGCCTGGCCCAATGCCAAATTTCGCAATTGATCGAGGAAGCTACGCTCCGAGAAGAAGTATTTGGTCCGTTTACAATGCTCAGTTCTTTCGCTAATCTAGCAGAACTTCCGGCTATTTTAAATGTTTTAGGCGGGCAGCTGACCTGCAGTATTTTTAAAAATGAAGACCTCGCGTTGGATGTAAGTCTAGAGCAGGTGATCATTGAAAATGTGGGAAGGGTAATCATCAATAGTGTACCTACTGGCGTGAGTGTGGCTGAAGCCATGCACCATGGTGGGCCTTATCCCGCAAGCAGCGATGCCCGATTTACAGCAGTAGGCCCAGACAGTATTTTGCGCTTTACCAAAGAAGTCAGTTGGCAAAAACACGATTCGCAATAAAAACCACAAAAAGCAACATTATCTTTTGTATTTTTGATTATCAAACTTTGTCATTATGGAAACGCAACCTCAAGCACCTCAAAAATCGAATAGTTTTTATTTCGTTTTTATTTTCATCCTTTTGGCTGGTCTTGCCGGTCTCACCTTGGCTTGGTCTAGGCAACGTGCTGCACTCAACACTTGCAAAAATCAAAATACAGAACTACTCTCTGACATGGCAGACATGGAGGCAGCACTTTCGGGCTACACAGGCAGCATGAAACAAGACCTCAAGCAAGATCTCCAACAAATGTTGCGCAACTACAACAAACTCATAGAAAAAGATGCGACAAAAGCAGATAGCCTCAATGCGCAAAAAGCTCAGATTTCGCAACTACTCCAAAAACTAGAGCGCTCTAAAATGACTGCCCGCGACCTGGTAAAGGCCAGAAAAGAAAACGAAACTTTGCGTGGCATCATGCGCAGTTACGCCCGCACAATCGACTCCCTCAATACGCTCAACATCGATTTAGGTAGCCGCCTTGAAGAAACAAATGTCAGGCTCTCTACCACCACAAGCGAACGCGACACCTACCGCAAACAAGCTGAAGAATCGCAGCAACAAGTGAAAAAAGGCAGCAAACTTCAAGCTTACGGCATTCAATCCGAAGCGCTCAAGCAACGCCTCAACAACACCATGGAGGTGACGGATCGCGCCAAAAATGCCGTTCAGTTCCGAAGTAGCTTTACACTCTCTGAAAACGTGCTTACCGCAGCCGGACGCAAAATTGTCTATCTCCAAATTACGGCGCCAAACGGCAATGTACTTCAAGGAAGCAGTAACTTTGTCACCGACACGGAAAGCGGCAACACCGCCTACTCTCAGCGCAAAGAAGTCGACTACCAAAATCAGGCCCTCGACCTCACCATTTATTACGAACTCAAAGGAGAAGAAGCCGCAAAAGGCACCTATAAAGTACGCATCTATTGCGAAGGTCTCCTCATTGGCACAGACAGTTTCACGCTTAAATAAATATGGACAACACACACGAAAACGGTTTTGTACTGGCCGAAATCACAGCAAATGGCATAGGGCTCATCACCTTCGGGCACCCCATGAGCAACTCCCTCCCAGGGCACATCCTACAAACGCTTGCCGATACCATCACAGAAGTTGCTGCAGATGAACGCACCAAAGTTTTGGTATTGCAATCTCAAGGCAGTAAAGCATTTTGCGCCGGCGCAAGCTTTGATGAACTCATTAACATTCAAGATCTCGAGACCGGCCTGGCCTTCTTCTCCGGCTTTGCAAAAGTCATCAACGCATGTCGCAAAGCACCGAAACTCATCATCGGACGCGTTCAAGGAAAAGCAGTCGGCGGCGGCGTAGGCTTGGCCTCAGCCACAGACTACTGTTTTGCCACTACAAAAGCTGATGTCAAACTTTCAGAACTAGCCGTTGGCATCGGCCCTTTTGTGGTAGGGCCTGCAGTGGAACGCAAAATAGGCCTTTCTGCCATGAGCGAACTCGCTATCAATGCAACCGAATGGCGCAGTGCCCAATGGGCCAAAGACAAAGGACTCTACACTGAGATTTTTGAAGATGAACAGCACCTAGATGCCGCCATCCAAAGTCTAAGTGAAAGACTCGCTCATTCAAACCCCGAAGCCATGCAAGAACTCAAGCAAATCTTTTGGCAAGGCACCGAAAATTGGGATAAGCTACTCTTAGAACGCGCCGCAATAAGTGGTCGTTTGGTCCTTAGTGAATTTACAAGAGCAGCGATTTCTGCCTTTAAAGCAAAATAAACTGAGATTTTTTCTGCTTTTCATTTGTAAATAAACACAATAGTTGTATCTTTGCACCCCTAAATTTAGGGAAATTAAGTTTTTTATTTAACAGAAAGAACCGTGAACACATTAAGTTACAGAACGTTAGCTGGTAATACCGAAACTGCCGATAAAAAGTGGTTTGTTGTAGATGCAGAAGGTCAAACAGTCGGACGTTTGGCGAGTAAAGTTGCCAAAGTCATCCGTGGAAAATACAAAACCTGTTACACACCGCATGCGGACTGTGGAGACAATGTGATCGTCATCAACGCAGAAAAAATTGCTTTTTCAGGAACCAAACTCCAGAACAAAGAATACGTTCGTTTCTCTGGATACCCAGGTGGTCAGCGTTTCACCTCTGCTGAGAACATGCTCAAAAACCATCCTGAGCGTTTGATCGAAAAAGCAATCAAAGGGATGCTTCCAAAAAACACACTTGGTCGCAAACTTTACACCAACCTCAAAGTATACAAAGGTGCAGCACACAACCACGATGCGCAGCAACCAGAATTATTGAATCTTGATACCCTCAAATAAATCGTATGGAAGTCATTAATGCATTAGGAAGAAGAAAAACTGCGGTTGCCCGCGTTTATTTAACCAAAGGAAAAGGTAAAATCTCGATCAACAAACGCGAGATGAACGAGTTTTTTCCAATTGACTTTCTTCAAGCGAAAATTCACCAACCTTTTGCACTTACCGGTACAGAAGGTCAGTACGACGTTAAAGTAAACGTTGTTGGTGGCGGTATCAATGGTCAGGCAGAGGCAGTGCGTTTGGGTATCTCACGTGCACTTGTAGAAGTATCTGCAGACTACAAACCAATGCTCAAAGTTGAAGGCCTCATGACGCGTGACCCACGTATGGTAGAGCGTAAGAAGCCAGGTCAACCAAAAGCGAGAAAGAAATTCCAGTTCTCCAAGCGTTAATCCGCCTACTGGACTGTTTAGCATCCAAGCATTGGAGTACCTGCCCTCTGGCCCCTTCAATGTTGCTGCATTATTTAGGAACGTAAACAAAACAAAATATGTCTAAATTAACTTTTGAAACCCTACTCGACGCAGGTGTACATTTTGGTCACCTTAAGCGCAAGTGGAACCCAGCAATGGCTCCTTATATCTTCGAAGAGAAGAAAGGAATTCACATCATTGACCTCAACAAAACACTCGTTCACCTAGACCACGCTTGTGCTGCAATGAAGCAAATCGCAAAGTCAGGTAAAAAAGTCCTTTTCGTTGCCACGAAAAAACAAGCTAAAGAAATCGTTGCTGAGCGCGTAGCAGCTGTCAACATGCCGTTTGTAACGGAGCGTTGGTCAGGTGGTATGTTGACCAACTTCCAAACCACACGCAAGTCTATTCGCAAAATGTCGCTCATCGACAAAATGAAATCTGACGGTACCTGGGACACCCTCAACAAACGCGAAAAACTATTCAAAAGCCGTCAACGCGAGAAACTCGAGAAAAACTTTGGTTCTATCGCCGACATGACCCGTCAGCCAGCTGCAATTTTCATCGTCGACATCCTCAAAGAGCACATCGCTCTTGCAGAAGCACGTCGTTTGAATATCCCTACGTTTGCAATGGTAGACACCAACTCAAATCCGAAATTGGTAGACTTCCCAATCCCTGCCAACGACGACGCTACTAAATCTATCACCTTGATCCTCGATGCCATTTGTGGCGCCATCAAAGAAGGTTTAGAAGATCGCAAAAACTTGAAAGCTACAGACAAAGACGATGCTCCAGCTGAAGCTGAAGCGCAAACAGAAGTAGCTGCAGACGTAACAGAAAGCGCAGAATAATTCACCCATAAACTCTTATAAAATGGCTATCACAGCTGCAGATGTAAACAAATTGCGCCAACAGACAGGCGCAGGCATGATGGATTGTAAAAATGCCTTGGTAGAAGCCAACGGTGATTTCGAAGCAGCCATCGATATTCTTCGTAAAAAAGGTCAAAAAATCGCTGCAAAACGCGGTGGAAACGACGCTAAAGAAGGTGTGATTATCGCTCAAGCTACTGCCGATGGCAAAGCTGGTGTCATTCTTACCCTCAACTGCGAAACTGACTTCGTTGCCAAAAACGACGGTTATGTATCATTGGTTCAATCTTTAGTTGACCTCGCCTTGAGCAAACTTCCTGAGACTGCAGAGGAATTAAAAGCCTTAGCTTACGACGACAGACTTTCTGTAGAAGAAAAAATTACAGAGCAAGTTGGTGTCATCGGTGAAAAACTCGATCTTTCCGCATACGCAGTAGTTCGCGGAGAAAACGTTGTTGCTTACAACCACCCAGGTAACCAATTGGCTACACTCGTTGGCCTAACAGTTGCCGGAGAAGAAGTTGCTGAAGCTGGCCGCCAAGTGGCTATGCAAGTAGCTGCAATGGCTCCTATCGCTATCGACAAAAACGGCGTAGACGAGCGCACTATTGAGCGCGAAATCGAGATTGGTAAAGAATTGGCTATCCAAGAAGGCAAACCAGCTGACATGGCTGAAAAAATCGCTTTGGGTCGCTTGAACAAATTCTTCCAAGAAAACACATTGTTGAGCCAAGCATTTGTTCGCGACAACAAATTGACAGTAGAACAATTCTTAAACAGCACTGCTAAAGGCCTTACTGTTTCTGAATTCAAGCGTTTCTCTTTGAGCTAAACGCCTCACCATTTTGAAAAAAAGCTATCGATTCCGGTAGCTTTTTTTTTACCCGAAATCCAAATAAACCCGATTCATAGTATATTTGTCTCGCATATGAAATACAAACGCATCCTTCTCAAACTGTCAGGCGAGTCTCTCATGGGAGACAAACAATTTGGTATTGACAACACTCGTTTGAGCTTATATGCTCAGCAAATCAAAGAACTCAACCTTGCAGGTGTCGAGATTGCTATTGTAATTGGTGGTGGCAATATATTCCGAGGTGTTCAGGCCGAACAAGGCGGCATGGACCGCACCCACGGTGATTACATGGGTATGCTCGCCACCATGATCAACTCCATGGCTTTACAATCGGCATTAGAATCTGTTGGCGTGACAACGCGCTTGCAGTCAGCGATAGAAATGAAAGAAATCGCCGAACCCTTTGTACGTCGTCGCGCGATGCGCCACTTAGAAAAAGGAAGAGTGGTTATTTTTGGAGCCGGCACAGGTAATCCATTCTTTACCACAGATTCTGCTGCATCTTTGCGCGCCATCGAAATCAATGCGGAGGTCATCTTAAAAGGTACCCGCGTAGACGGCATCTATACCGCCGACCCTCTCAAGGATAGCAGCGCCACCAAATTTGATCAAATTTCATTCGACGAAGTATATGCCAGAGGCCTAAATGTCATGGACATGACCGCCTTTACGCTTTGCAAAGAAAACAATTTACCCATCATCGTATTTGACATGGACACTCCTGGAAACTTACGCAAATTAATGGAAGGAGCCCCTGTCGGAACTTTAGTTAGTGCATCATGACCGAAGAACTTTCAATGATCTACGACGAATTCAAGGAAGCCAATCAAAAGTCCTTGAATCACCTCGAAAACGAACTTGTCAAAATCCGCGCTGGAAAAGCGAGCCCAGCAATGCTCAACAGTGTAATGGTCGAGTATTATGGTTCCATGACACCCTTGCAACAAGTGGCCAATGTCAATACCATGGATGCTCGCACTATTATTGTGCAACCTTGGGAGAAGCCCTTGCTAAACGACATCGCCAAAGGCATCATTAATGCCAACCTGGGCCTCAACCCACAAAATAACGGCGAACAACTCATCATTGCCGTACCACCCCTCACAGAAGAACGCCGCCGCGATTTAGTAAAACGTGCCAAATCAGAAGCTGAAAACGCCAAAATTGGTGTGCGCAACAACCGCAAAGACGCCTTGGACATGATCAAAGACCTTAAAAACGAAGGTTTATCTGAAGACATGCACAAAGATGCTGAAGAAGAAGTGCAAAAAATTACCAACGGCTACATCAAAAAAGTGGATGAACTCCTTGAACTCAAGGAAAAAGACATCATGACCGTATAAGTCAAGAGTTTTGGCTCAATAAGGCCATTACTTCTTGTTTGGTTGGTTTGGCTAACAACGTCAGTTTTTGTTGATGCAAAACCAACATCGGAATGCCTTTTTGCAAGCATAAATCGATGTCATGACTTGAAAAAACAGCAGTGCGCTCTGTTTTTTGCTGCACCCATAGCTGGAGTTGATCTATTAATAAATCCCGATTGAAATAATCCAAAAAGGAGGCGGGTTCGTCTAGAACCATCAATGGTGTATCCTGAACAATCGCACGCGCCAAACTTGCCAGTTGACGTTCGCCATCGCTTAATTTGCGCGTATCTTTTTGGGCTAAGTCGCTTAAGTTGAGCGCGTGGAGTACCTCAGCTACAAATTGTAAATCTGATGCTTGTAGGCGGCCAAATGCACCTAAGTGTGGGACTCGCCCAAGCGAAACATATGCACGAAGCGTCAAGGCCTCTACCCCTGTAAACATACTTGCTACATAAGACACTTGCGTTGCGCGCAGTGCGGCATTTCTTTGCAGCTCTGTCAGTGAAAATGCACCAAATGAAATGCTGCCCGCTCGCAAAGGCAATTGCCCAATCAGCGTTTGCAGGAGCGTTGATTTTCCAGATCCGTTTCGGCCAATGAGCGCGTAAATTTGACCTGCAGGAAGCGCTAATTGCGCGATGTCAATAAGCGTAGTTTGATACCCGACTTGTGCCTGTTGAATAGAGATCATCTTTGACGTAACATGAGGTAAGCAACATAAGGTGCGCCAATTACGGCAGTTAGGACATTAACGGGAATGCTCAGCCAAGGATCTAGTAGCAAAATGAGCACATCTATAGCCACTAGAAAACAACTTCCAGCAAATACCGAAAACAAAATGAGCAAGAGGTGATCTTGTGTTTTGAGTAGCGCGCGCGCTAAATTTGGGATGGCTAAACCCACAAAGGCGATAGGCCCACAATAGGCGGTAATGCTTCCGGCGAGTAGAGCGGTCACAAATAGAATAACAATTTTGAGTTGCCTGACTTTGATGCCAAGTTGGATTGCATGCGCATCACCGAGCACCATGGCATTCAGGCCTTTCACTAAAAATAGGGTTGTTGCAATGCCAAAAACAATGATGGTGCCTAACCATGGTGCTTGAGCCGCGCTCATTTGTTGGAGCGAACCCATGTTCCAGATGAATAACTGTTTGACTTGCTCTGGAGCCGCAAACGACTGCAATACAGATTCAATAGCCCCCGTAAAGCTTGCAAACATTAATCCAATTACCAGCAGCGATTGGATATTTTGAACTCGTTTGGAGACTACAAACATAAAGCTGGCTGCCAAAAACGCCCCTGTCATGGCGGCGCTTACGTAACTGAGCTCGTTTAAAAAGGTGGGTGCAGCACCCAAAATGAGTAGGGATATCAAAAGACTTGCGCCCGAATTGATCCCGAGGACATAAGGGCCCGCCATCGGATTCTGAAATAGATTTTGCATCAAAAGGCCACTCAAGGAAAGACCGGCACCCGCGAGGAGCGCACTCAGCAAGCGTGGTACTTGAAATTCCCAAAAAATCAGGGTGCTGTTCGCTCCCTCCTCTTGTTGGAGCACAAAAAGGTGCACCCAAGTCAAAAGAAGGAGTAAAATTCCGGTACTTGTAAGGAGTTGAATACTGCGCTGCTTCATTTCAATAAAGCATAAAAATGCAACTTTTTTGTCTGACCCGATGCGATTCGACTCAAATCGGAGAGCAGCCAATCGGGATGGACGGCAGCTTGTTCCCAATATTTATTGGTGTTGGAGGTGTAGCAGTAAATCGGTTTCTTAAAAAATGGAAAAAATTGTGCTTTCGGATATTGCTTTAAAATTGCTTTTCTGCTCGGCAAACCTGGATTGAGCCAAATACAAACGGCTGGACCTTTTCTAAGGATTTCTGCTAAACTCTTGAACACACTGCCCGTGCCTTCCTCTTTGCTAAATAAATAGGCCAAACCAGCGTCTTTGTACAGATGTGCCTCAAAACTTTGCCCAGCTGGTGCAATCCATTGGTCGCCATAGAGGTTTCCACTGAGCAATATCGGAAGTTGGTTGGAATGGTTGTTTTGTTGAACTTCCTTTTGGATGCGGATGTAATTGGCTTGTATCTCTTCAAACAACTGCTGGGCTTCGGCAAACTGACCGCATAAAGCACCAAATAAGAGCACCCACTCAGCTCGGGCTAAAGGTGTTTTTTCGCGCCATTCAAAATTGGCAATTTTGAGCATATGAGCAGGAAGTCTTTTGAGTTGTTGACTCTCATTGCCAAAACCGCTATAAACCACTACTTGGGCTTTTCTTTGGAGCAATTTCTCTGCTGAAAAACCCAACTCTGTTTGTAAATCTACGATGCGTTTGAGTTGAAGAAGTCGTTTAACACGAGGGTCTAGAAGGTATTTAGCATTAGATATGGCACAAATTTTTTCTTGCTGTCCAAGCGCTGAAAGCATGCCCACGTGGGTAGCACTCAGTACCGCTATGCGCGCATAGGGCTTCTGGATTTGAAATACGTGCAGCTTGCGTTGCTGATCTGGATCGAGGATTTCTACCTTGTATCCTTTTTGGTAGTTATAAATACGCAGGTACTGGCTGTGCTGGCACAAATTTTCTTTTTTTGAATGCTCGGCTGTTTTTTGATCCGAACAGCTGAGTAGTAAAAAGAAAAAGACGAGACCAAAAAAACTAATAAGACTCCGAAACATTTGGAAAGTCGCCGGATTGTACATCTGCTTTGTAATCTTGAAAAGCTTGCAGCATGTGTGCGTGCAAATTATTGTATTTGCGCAAGAAACGCGGATTGAACTCGTTGTTGATGCCGAGCATGTCGTGGATCACTAAGACTTGGCCATCTACGCCGGCGCCAGCACCAATACCAATAACCGGAATTTGTACCATTTGAGCGACTTGTGTAGCAAGGGCCGCTGGAATTTTCTCCAAGACAATTGCAAAACAACCTACTTCTTCTAGCGCTTTGGCATCGGCAATCAGTCTTGCGGCTTCTTCCTCTTCTTTGGCCCGCACCACATAAGTGCCAAACCTATAGATGGATTGTGGCGTAAGGCCGAGGTGCCCCATGACGGGGATGCCTGCGGTAAGGATGCGGCGAATCGATTCTAAGATTTCTTGACCGCCTTCCATTTTGACGGCATGGCCGCCAGATTCTTTCATGATTTTGATGGCGCTAGACAAGGCCTCTTTGGAGTTGCCTTGGTAAGAGCCAAATGGCATATCGACAACAACCAATGAACGCTGAACAGCACGCACCACACTTGAAGCATGGTAAATCATTTGATCAAGGGTAATGGGCAAAGTGGTTTCGTGACCCGCCATGACGTTTGAGGCAGAATCACCGACAAGGATGACATCTATACCAGCTTCGTCGACAATGCGCGCCATCGAGTAGTCGTATGCGGTAAGCATCGAGATTTTTTGGCCATTTTGCTTCATTTCTTGAAGCGTATGGGTGGTTATTTTTTTGGGTGAGGCTGCGTGAACGGACATAATTAGCTTTTTTGAAGATAAGCATTGACATTTTGCTCGATGCGTGCAATAATGTTTTGGGTGTCTGATTTTTGAAAAGTAAGGCCGGTAATGCGTTCATAAAGTTCGATGTAACGCTCTGAAATGGTTTGAACGAAGTCGTCTGGCATGAAGGGCATTTGTTGGCCGTCTAAACCTTGAAAGCCATTTTCGATGAGCCACTGACGCACAAATTCTTTGGACAGTTGCTTTTGAGCTTCGCCTTTTGCCTGGCGATCTTCGTAGCCATCGGCATAGAAATAACGCGAGGAGTCTGGGGTATGGATTTCGTCGATGAGTGTGACCACGCCATTGTGCAAGCCAAATTCGTATTTGGTGTCAACCAGAATAAGCCCGCGCTCAGCGGCCATTTCGGTTCCTCTTTGAAACAAGGCATGGGTATATTGTTCCATTTGTGCATAGACTTCGGGGGCAACTAGTTGGCGAGCTAGAATATCTTCTCTGGAAATATCTTCGTCGTGACCTTCGTCTGCTTTGGTGGCAGGCGTGATAATAGGTGCTGGCAAGCGGTCATTTTCTTTGAGGCCTTCTGGAAGTGGAACTCCGCAGAGCATGCGCTTTCCCGCTTTGTATTCACGGGCTGCGTGCCCAGCCAAATATCCTCGGATCACCATTTCAATGCGAATGGGCTCACAAGCCACGCCGATAGCTACTGCGGGGTCAGGAGTCGCTTGCAACCAATTGGGAACGATGTCTTTGGTTGCATTCAAAAACATAGTGGCCACTTGATTGAGTACCTGTCCTTTGTAAGGGATCCCTTTTGGTAAAATGTGATCAAAAGCGGAGATGCGGTCAGAGGCGACCATCACAAGCAAGCCATTATCAAGGGTGTAAACATCTCGGACCTTTCCGTTGTAGACATTGGTTTGGCCTTTAAAATGAAATGAGTTGTTGGTAAGCGCTTGCATAGTTTTATTTGGTTTTTTCTTGATTTTGTAGTTTTTCTTGTTGCTCAGCTACATCGAAAGCTTCGATAATTTGCTTGACCAAACGGTGTCGAATGACGTCTGATTGGCCTAGGCGGACGATTTTGATGTCGTTGATATCTTGCAAGACATCTAGTGCGTAAGACAAGCCCGAACGTTGACGCGAAGGTAGATCGACCTGCGACATATCGCCGGTAATGACAAACTTGGCGGTCATGCCCATGCGGGTAAGGAACATCTTCATTTGCATTTGGGTCGTATTTTGGGCTTCGTCGAGGATGACAAACGCTTTGTCGAGGGTGCGTCCGCGCATAAATGCGAGGGGTGCAATTTCGATGACGCCAAATTCGATCATGTCGGCGAGTTTTTCGGCTGGAATCATGTCGCGGAGGGCGTCGTAGAGCGGCATGAGGTACGGATCGAGTTTTTCTTTGAGGTCACCGGGCAAGAAACCGAGGTTCTCACCTGCCTCAACAGCTGGACGCGTCAGGATGATGCGCTTGACTTCTTTAGCTTTGAGTGCCCTCACTGCCATGGCGACTGCCGTGTAGGTTTTTCCCGTACCAGCCGGGCCCACCGCAAAAACCATATCGGAAGCAAGTACGGCCTGCACTAATTTCTTTTGATTGACTGTGCGCGCTTTGATTTTTACACCGCCGTTGCCGTGTACTAGCGTTTCCGAGCCGTCGTCTTGGGAGAGCAACTTGGCGCCATCTTGCAACATGAGGTTGTCGATGTTGTTTTCGGTCAGGCTGTTATAGGTTTGGTAGTGCTGGATGATGAGGCTGAATTTGCGCTCGAACTCGTCCATGACTTCGTCGTCGCCTGCCAAACTGAGCTCATTGCCACGTGCCATCACTTTAAGCTTTGGAAAAAAACTCTTGATGTGCTTGAGATTGGCATTGTTGATGCCGTAGATTTCGGCCGGATTAAGGCCTTCAATACTGATCTGACGTTGACCTGAACTCAATTTATTTGGGTGTTTTTTGAAGGGTTTCTAACGAATTCGATTACTTTTGGTAAAATTATGAATTTCTGAGCACAAAGTTGCCTTCTCAGCTATGCAAATCATTACGCTCACCACAGATAACGGCTACCAAGACTACTACGTCGCAGCCATCAAAGGAAGGCTTTTTCAAGCGTTCCCGACGGCTCATGTAATCGACATCAGCCATCACATTACGCCTTTTAACATCCGCGAAGCCGCATTTCAGCTCCGCTGCTGTTTCGACGAATTTCCAGCTGGTACCATTCACATCATTGGCGTCGATTCAGAGCCGCTTTTTGAGAACCAAAAAGAACGCTTCCCCGGTATCTTGAAGTTCAAGGAGCAGTACTTCATCTGCAACGACAACGGTTTCTTTGGTAGTTTCTTAGAAGAAGACTTCCCAGACGAATTCTACCACTACACCGCCATCAAAGACCAACCTGAGGCTTGGCGCTTTACGACCAAAAATTGCTTTATCGCACTCGCACAGCGCATTGCCAACAAAGAAGCGCTTTCTAGCTTCGCAACAGTTTCGCGCACTTATCGCCGCGCATTTGACCAAAAACCGGTCATCGATCAGCTTCAAATCAGGGGTGTTGTGGTACACATCGATAGCTTTGGCAATCTCATCACCAACATCACCAAGACCGACTTTGAGCGCTTCGGAACCGATATTCCGTTTATCATCAAATACCAAAAGAAAGCCTATTTCATCGACGAAATATCGGCCACTTACAACGCAGTTTCTCAAGGAGAGCGCGTGGCTATCTTCAATAACGCAGGGCGTTTAGAGATTGCCATTAATAGAGGTGCCAACGAAGGTTTTGGCGGGGCAAGCAAACTTTTTGGCATGCGGATCGGCGATCCAGTACATGTCGAGTTCACTCCGCAAGGCTCAAAAGAAAACATCCAATCTCTATTTTGATGCTGACCCGCGTAGTGAAGCTCCATTTTGCAGAGGCGCATTTAGAAGCTTTTTTTGCGCATTTTGAAACCGTCAAATGGCAAGTGGCTCAATTTCCCGGTTGTCGAGGCATGCAACTTTTACAAGACCAAAACGATCCTTGTCTTGTATTCACGTACTCTATCTGGGATTCCGAACAAGATCTGAACAACTACAGAGACTCCTCACTTTTTGCCTCAATTTGGCCAAATATCAAGGTTTGGTTCGATCAAAAACCCGAAGCTTGGAGCTTAAATCAACATTTTAGTGCATTTATTTGAGAATTATAGTGCAAAACTCAAATAGGTCCTTACCTTTACCGAAATTAATATTATTAGAATGAGTAAAGGACATGTAAAATTTTTCAACGAAACCAAAGGTTTTGGATTTATTGTTGAAGAAGACACGAACAAAGAATATTTTGTTCATGTTACCGGTTTGGTAGACAAAATCAAAGAAAATGACGAAGTTGAATTCGAATTGCAAGAAGGCCGTAAAGGCTTGAACGCTGTGAATGTTAAACAAGCATAATAAAGATTGAGTGTATCTAAAATTCCCGCCCCACAAGGCGGGAATTTTCGTTTATAGATATTTGTTAAATTTGACAACTCAACTTTTACTATGCGCGCCTTATTCCTAAAAGAAATATCGAGCTTCCTGAGTTCCATTATCGGTTACGTGTTCATCCTGATCTACCTCATCGCTTGCGGACTCTTCCACTGGATACTCTCCTATAACACCAATTTACTCGAAGGGTCTACAGCAGACCTCATTCCGTTCTTCAATATGTCGCCGGTGATCTTCCTGATCCTGATTCCAGCCATCACCATGCGCTCAATTGCAGAAGAACGCCGCACAGGCACCATCGAACTGCTCCTCACCCGCCCCATCTCGGACTTTCAACTCATTTTTGCCAAATATTTAGCTGGGGTCGCTTTGGTTTTTGTGGCCATCTTGCCCACGGTTGTTTACCTGATCAGTATGTATTTTCTCGGCAAGCCGATCGGCAACATCGATTTGGGTGCCACTTTTACTTCTTATATCGGCCTGCTTCTGCTCGGTGCCGCATTTGTTTCTATCGGTATGTTTGCCTCGGCACTCACGCACAGTCAAATTGTTGCGTTTATACTAGCCATGTTCTTGTGTTGGGTATTTTACGACGGCTTTGAGTTACTCGGAAACTTCAGTCAAATTGGCGGCCTCGACTACCTCATCAAATATATCGGCATTGCCTTTCATTACGAAGCCATCAAAAAAGGCGTCATCGACACCAGTGACCTCCTCTATTTTTTCAGCCTCAACGCCCTGTTTTTGGTCGCATCGCTCACCGTTCTCAAATCGCTCAAAAAGTAACGCATGAAATTCAACTTCACCAAAGGTCTTTACAACTGGACCGTCCTCGGATTGCTCGCTGCAGTGTTGGTTTTGCTGAACTTCATTGGCTCCATGCTCTACCTCAAACTAGACATGACCAAAGACCAACGCTATTCTTTGGCACAAAGCACCGTCAACTATCTTTCTGACAAAAAGAACTTTGAAAACCGTATCAGCATTCAGATATACTTAGATGGCAACATGCCTTCCGAACTCAAGAATTTCCAGAACGCACTCAAAGACAAACTCAAAGACTTCAAACGCATTGCCGGCACCCGCATCGAGTTTTTATTCACGGACCCCAATGTAGGTACCGAAGACGAAATCAATGCCTTGCGCGCACAGCTCTATGACCGCGGAAAGGGAATTTTACCTCTGGAAATTCTCTACCTCAAAGACGGCACCCAAAGCCAAATGTTGTTGTTTCCGGGCGCTTTGCTTTCGTATAGCGTCAATGGCATCACCAAAGAAGGCGTCGTGCAGTTTTTGCCTGGCACCCAACCTGGGCGTCCTTATGCGCTAGAACAAATGAGCGAAATCATTGAAAACGCGCTCAATAACCTCGAATATAACCTGCTTTCAGCCATGCGCCGCCTGACCCAAACAAGTAAACCAACTATTGCATTCTTGCAGGGCCACGGAGAACTCAACCCCGCTGAGACTATGCGCGCCCGCGCACTCATTTCTCCTTATTACCAAATCAAGGATGTAGCGCTCAACGACAGCATCGCCGCACTTAAAGATGTCGATGGCCTGATCATCGCAGATCCGCAAACGCCCTTTTCTCAAAAAGATTTATACCTGATTGACCAGTTTGTGATGCGCGGCGGCAAACTGCTTTGCTTCATGAATACCCTTTCCCTCAACGAAGACACCCTCAATACGACGGGCATGACCCACACCACGCGCAAAAACCTCTTGCTCGACCGCTTGCTTTTCGATTACGGCATCAAAATCAAAGAAAATTATGTGCTAGATGCCAACTGTGCTCCAAAAATTGTCCCGTTTGCTGAAACGGCATTTTTACCTTGGTTTTACCATATGCTCGCCACACCGAGTTTGCATCCCATGACGCGCAACGTCGACCCTATTTCGCTCAAATACGCCAATGAAATCGAGTTTGTACAAGTGCCAAAAGCCCAACTTACCCCGATTCTTACAAGTTCGAGCAACGCGATCCCGAGCGGCTTACAGCCCTTGATCAATTTGGCACTACCACTCAATTACGGAAAAAATCCAAAGCTCGTAGAAAACCCCGAAGACGACATCAACAAACTTTGTGTGGCTGGATTATCCGAAGGTTTTTATCAATCTCACTTCAAGAACCGCATAGTGGCCGAATTTGCAGAAAGCAAAGATGCGAATTACCTCGAGGAAAGCGAGCAAGAAACTAAAATTTTAGTAGTTGGAAATGGGACTTTCATCCGCAATAGCTATGATTCTATTCTCGACCCTAAAAAAATCAATAGCTACCTCTACCGACCCATCGGCATCAATGAACTCAAGGTCGATGCAGAACTTGCCCAAAGACGCATCCCTATCATTTTTGGCAATCAAGAACTTTTCCAAAACATGGTCGACTACATGATGGGCGACAACTCCGTACTAGATATCCGCAGCCGCCAAATCGATATCAAAGAAATCGATAAAGAGAAAATCAAAAGCTCCTCGTTGTTTTACAAAAGCATGAATATGCTCGTTCCATTATTACTCATATTGGCACTGGCATTGATCATGAACTGGATCCGTCAAAAAAGATACACCCGCTAATACCCTCTCACATGAAGAAAAAAGGACTTGTCCTCGTTATTTTTATTGTCCTCTTAGGCGGACTTACTTGGTGGGCGCTAGACCTTCAAGATGGCCAAAATGCTTCTGACGCACGCGCCTTTAATTTCAAAATTGAAGACACCACGAGCATTTCAAAGATTGTGATTACAGATGCCTTTGGACAACAATTTACCTTGGTCAAAAAAGACGATTCCTGGACTGACCTCAAAGGAGCCTGCATCTCTAAAACCAATGTGACGCTTATTTTAGAAGCGCTCAACAAAATTGAATTCAAAGGTTATTTGCCGAAAAAATCTGAAAAACGCTTTACGGAGCTCATGTCTACGTCCCACATCAAAGTAGAAATTTTTCAAGACGACGAATGGACCAAAACCTGGTATTTAGGCCCTGCAACTCCAGATCACTACGGTCAAATTATGTTGCTCGAAACTGCTGAAGATGGCAAAAGCGCCAGCCCTGTCATGATGAAACTCGCCGGTATGAACGGCTTGATTGACCCGCGCTTTTTTGCCGATCCGCGCCAGTGGGCCTGCACCGAGATCATGGCTTTACAAATGGAAGATATCTTAAGTGTCAAAACAAAATTCCACGGCGAGGCTTACCGCAATTTTGAATTGATCAATAAAGGCAACCGATTTCGCCTGACACAAAACGGACAGCCGCTCGCGAGTCTGGATACCACCAATGTTTTCAGGTACTTACAAGGTTTTCAAAAAATTCACTTCGAACAAAAAAACTTTACCCTATCAGACAAACAAGTAGATAGCGTCAAAAAAAGTACAGCTTTCTGTATTTTGGAGGTCAAGACCAGACACGAAAAAATTGCCTTGAAAATGTTCCGTATCAAAAGCAAAGAGGAACAGCGCAATGAGTTCGGAGATTTAGTCAATATGGACATGAACAGCTTTTGGTGTCAACTCCCCGACGGAGAACTGGTGCGCTGCCAATATTTTGTATTCAACCCGCTCATTCTTGGCCATGTATTCTTCCCGGCCATGGAAGCCAAATTCCCCGAAAATTTGCGCAGTGGCAACCTATAAAAGCAACTTTTAACGTTTGTATAACGTTAAAGATTCACGATGACCTACCTACGTATCTTGCTGGTCAGCATCAGCTGCTTAGCTTCGTATCTATATGCCCAAAGCCCGATTGCCAACTTCACGGCAAATCCGCTCACGGTTTGCGTAGGACAAAACGTCAATTTCACCAATACTTCTAGTGCCAACGGTGGCCCAGCCCTGAGTTCTTATCAATGGGATTTTGGCGATGGTAACGCTGCCACAACCACCAACGCTACCCACGCATTTAGCACGGCCGGAACATTTACCATCACACTTGTAGCCACCAATGCGAATGGTGTTGCCGATGCAGAAATCAAACCGGCTTACATCACCGTTAATCCACTGCCAAATGTCAATTTTAGCGCCAATGGCTTGGGCTGTACCGTTCCGCTTACCTTGAGTTTCAGCAATTCGTCGTCACAAGGTGCTAATTTTTCGCAGGCTTGGAACTTCGGAAATTCACAAACGTCCAGCCAATATACCCCGCCGAGTATTACCTATAACAGCCAAGGAACTTTTCAGGTTGTCCTGACCGTAACCAACAACAACACAGGTTGTATCAATTCCCTCACCCAACCAATTGTTGTATCCAACTTTCAGGCAGGTATTACCGCCCCGGCCGTGGGCTGCGTTGGCCAACCTATTGCTTTTCAAGACAACTCCACTGCCGGCGCAAACGCCTGGAGTTGGAATTTTGGCAGTGCAGGACAGAGCAATGCCGAAAATCCGAATGTTACTTATAATTCTCCCGGAACATATTCGGTTTCCTTAACTTCCCAAAACACCAACTCTGGGTGTTCGGGAAGCACCACCCAACAAATTGTGGTGCAAGCCAATACCATCCCCTCTTTTTATGCAAACCCCACCGCCAACTGCGCCCCAGGTAGCATCCAATTTTTCAATACCACCAACCTCGCCGGCACCTACGTCTGGAATTTTGGAGATGGGCAAACCTATACAGGCCCTAACCCACCAGCTCACTTATATCAGACAAGTGGTCTATTTGATGTCAGCCTCACTTTCACCTCGAGCGCGGGTTGTTCAGGTACCAAAACACTCCAAGATTACATCGAAATTACACCTGTAGAAGCTGGTTTCTATGCGCTCGACACAGGCGGCTGTGCACCTTTTACTGTACAGTTCATCGATACTTCCTACACACCAAGTAACCCAATTGTCTCTTGGCAATGGAACTTTGGCAACGGACAAACTTACAGTGGGCAGGTCCCTCCACCACAAACCTATGGCGTGGGGCTTTACAATGTTTCGCTCATCATCACCACCGCTTCGGGTTGTACAGACACCATAATCAAAACGCCATATGTTACTGTTGGGTCTATCGATTCCGTAGATTTCAGTTGGGATCCCAACATCACTTGTGCCAATA
The DNA here is from genome assembly GCA_021299335.1 of Cryomorphaceae bacterium. Taxonomy (GTDB): domain Bacteria; phylum Bacteroidota; class Bacteroidia; order Flavobacteriales_D; family Crocinitomicaceae; genus UBA952. The sequence continues at coordinate 50,745 of JAJTGF010000003.1, read as the reverse complement.
CAGATGTCGAATTCGAATCTGAATTTTATATCTCGGTTCCTTACGATAGCTCTGAGATTTCCTATCTCTGGGATTTCTCTCAAGGCATCAGTACACAAGACGACCCTACCTTCCAGTTTTCACAAGATACGGGGTGGGTTGACGTCACGCTTTACGTTAACTTCAGGGGCTGTATCGATTCCTTAGAACTAGATTCGGTGCTGTACGTTCTTGCCCCAATTGCGCAGTTCAATCCCAATACCTATTTAGTCTGCAACCCAACGAGTTTGCCTGTTACCTTTCAGTTTCAGAATACAGCCATTGAAGGTGAAGATTCAGATAGCGTTGCCCTACATTACGAATGGAATGACAACTCGCCCAATACTTACTTCAATAATTCCCAACTCGATTTACCCAATGGTGGAAATACGTCGCACGCTTTTGCCAACTACGGGACTTATCAAATTGAGCAGGTGGTACATAATTATACGACGGGTTGTTCGGATAGCATCACGCTAGCCATTACCATTTCTCAGTTGCAATCAGCGTTTCTTTTACCTGATGATACCATCTGTAAAGGCGATGCCATTGGTTTGTTCAATCAGAGCACTACTTGGTCTGCGCATCCTGTCAACACCTGGATTTATACATTTGGCAACGGGCAGCAAATCAATAACGGACCCAATGTCAATTATGTCTACCCGGCAAGCGGCACCTACAACATCAATCTATTGGTTTTCAATTCAGTGGGCTGCTCCTCAACCTCTAGCCAAACTATTCTCGTAGCCAACAAACCTGTTGCGGGCCTTTTAGCGCCATCCTATGCTGGTTGTTCGCCCTTTCCAGTGAGCTTTACGAATACGAGCTACAGCATTGTCAATGGCTTACCGCTGGCAACCTTCAATACCACCTTCTCTGACAACAATACCAGTGTCACCACCACTAATGTCAATCAAGCCATAAACCATACTTTTGTTGGCAATGGCGTTTATACCGCAACCTTGACCGCAACAGATATAAATGGTTGTGTTTCCAATCCTGTTTCGGTTCAAATTACCTTAACCAAACCAACAGCACTCATAAGCGCCGATACGGTTATTTGCGTCTTGGACAGCAGTGTAATTGCGAGTTTAAGTACCGGTGAAGCTGCTTTGCAATACGCTTGGTCAGTCAATGGGAATAATATTGGTAGCGATAGTTTGTGTATTCTTGATCTTCCCTCCAACAACAACGGTTTATTTTCAACGCATCTTTTAAGTTTGATTGTTACGGACGGCAATGGCTGCAACGATACCACCCTACAAACTATTTATGTATCTCAACCACATGCTGCACCCACTTATTCCTTCTCAGGTGCCGCCATTGACGTAAATGGCAACTACAGCTGCCCTCCGCTATTCTGCGACTTCACGGACGCCTCCAGCAGTATGGGAACAATCACCAATTGGAACTGGTCTTTTGGAAACGGCAATAACTCTATTTTACAAAACCCCGATAATACATTAGTGACCAGCGGCACCTTTACGCTGTCCATGAGCGTAACCGATGAATTTGGCTGCACCGACGATACCACCGTCGCTAATTATGTCTCCATAGGCGGGCCACTCGGCACCCCAATTTGGATTCAAGACAATACTATTTGTGCGCAAGGGGCGCTTTTCACCATTCAAAACCCATCAAACATTGACTCCGTGAGCTGGAACTTAGGCAATGGTGTTTGGGTGGCCGACAGTTTGTCTTTCCCGTATTTTTACCCCAACACTGGCACTTACAACCCGAGTGTAACGGTCTACGATACCGCTGGTTGCCAAATCTTGTATTTACTCGACCCGTTAACAGCGAGTGTCAGTGGCATGAACGCTCAAATTAATGCGTCGCCGGTTTATGCGAATATCAATCAGGTTGTCAATTTAACAGACGCTAGCACAAGCCTTAATCCGATCGCCACCTGGACCTGGATATTCCCTGATAGCAGCAATCTTTATTTTCAAAACACAGCCCAAAGCATTGCTTTCTCGCAAGGCGGGCCCCAACAAATTGGGTTGGTGATCACTGATAATTTGGGTTGCATAGACACCGCACTCATTACCATCTTTGTTTCAGATCCGGATATTTGGGTACCGAATGTCTTTACGCCCAACGGAGATGGTTACAATGATATCGTCACCCTTCCTTATCCATCTTTCAAAAGCTACGACATTCAAATCCTGAACCGCTGGGGCAACCTCGTTTTTGAACTCAAAGACCAAACCGGCATCGCCGTCTGGGACGGCTACGACTTCAACGGACAACTCCACACCGACGGCGTGTTCTTCTATCGCCTGCGCGGCGAAATGCTCGGCGGCACGCTCATAGACAAGCATGGGTTCATCCATTTGGTGGATGGGGAGTGATTGAATATTAGCTCAAAGCTAGCGTCCTATAACGCACAACTTCATATTGCAATTCGGTAAGTCTAATGAGCGCTTGAACGAGTGTGGCGTGGTCAAAAGTTCTGGAGACCCAATGGATATTGTGGAGTTCGTGGTAATCGGCATATTCTTTGGCGGCCCATCGGCGAATGATCGATTGCAAGGTAAGTGCAGGGTTTCGTTGCGCTATGGAATCTGCAGGGTTTTGGCGCTGCACCATTGCCAATACATTTCTTTGATATTTCTGCCAACTGCTCCAGATTTTAACCCCCGCGCCGCGTTGGTCTAGTACTTTGAAATCACTACCAATCATTTGGTGCATTGTGGCATCAATTGCCATTTTTTGCTCAAGTGCCGCTAAGTTGAGTGTCGCAATCCCTACTTGACCTTTTGTTTTTTTGGACCAAAGCACTGCCATTTTATCCAACGGACGAGCGCTTCCCAAACAGGTTCTTCCGTTAACTTGGGAGATGAGCTCAAACTTGACGTCGTCAATTTGTCTGAGTAAGTCTGCAGTTTGCTCTTCAAGTTGAACTGTTAATTTTTGATTGCGCGTAGAGATGAGTGAAGAACCCAATGCAATTTCATTGTCAATTTGCTCTTGTAGCGTCAAATGACGTGTCATTTCGGTTTCCAGCACTCGAATTGGCATTCTATTGGCATTCATCAGGAGTAAAAACGTAATGATGCCGCTTGCATTGACCAAATGTCTGTGTTTCACCAATTGAAAAATAGGCTGACCTTCCTTTTTAACAAGTTCATAAAGGATGACAAGCATGGTCAAAAAGAGCGTAATTGCAAAAAAGCCCTCATTACCAGGAAAATGCAACAGCAGAAATAAACTCGTCCAGCACAACGAAATAAAGAGCAAAACGCTGAAATTTGCAAGCTTATTGAACTTTGGTTGAAGGATCGCCTTTAATACCAAATAACCTGGTATAATAAGCCCCAATGAAATCAAGAGCAGTTGATCACCCCCTGGCCAATGCATGAGCTTAAAAAACAAACCTTGGGAGAGTGTCAAAACACCGAAAAAATATAGCAAAGCCCTCAATTTCGAGACCCCAGACTTCCATTCACCGATGAAATCAAGCACATAAAAAAGTGGAAGGAACAGTGCTAAAGTCAAAATGAACAATTGGTCTGCACCCGGCCAATGAAGTGCCTTAAAAATATGGGCTAAAAACAAAAGGGAAACTGAGGCGAGGGCAAATAACTTTTTCATAGGAGAGGGATTAAAGTGTACTCCTTTCAAAAGAAATTTTGTGGGTTTGGTTACATGGTGCGTTATTTATGTGGTACCTCCAGGACTTTATACATTACTTTAAAGGGTTAAAAACTTTGCAATTTAAGGCCTTCCTGCGATTCTTTTTGCTGTCGCAAAGGAATGTAATTCACGAGTCTTTCGAACTCCCACTCAAAGGTAAGAATGAATTTATTTTGACTAACTTCGTTTCAAGGTGTTAGCTTATGAAACTGATGAAATGTTTACTCTTTGCTTGGACTTTTTGTATGGTTTATACGATTTCATTGGCTCAATGTGCTTCAGGGCAATGGCCGGTAGTCATCAACATTATTCCTGATACGTATCCGGGAGAAACAAGCTGGAGCTTGATTGCAAATAATATACAAGTCGCGATTGGAACGACTAATTCTGATACTGTTTGTTTGGATTCATCATCATGTGTTCGATTTGAAATTTACGATAGTTATGGTGATGGTATTTGCTGTGGATACGGAAATGGATCGTACAGTATTTTTTGGAATGGGGTCCAAATGACTACAGGTGGCGCATTTCAAACTATCGCTACGCATTCCTTTAATTGTCCGCAGGGAAGTATTTGTGAGAATCCCTTGCCCACCACATTGGGTTCAATGCTCGCCTCTCAGGCCAATACTTTTTATTCATTTATCCCTGATTCTACTGGAATCTATTCCATTAGTACCTGTAACCTAAGTACCTGTGACACGAAAATATGGGTGTATGGTGATTGTGCCAGCGTAGACTTTGCGGGAAGTGGAGCAGGTTCTTTGTACTTCAACGATGATAATAATAATTGCGGTTTACAAGCGGATTTAGACGCTACCTTAACTGCTGGTGAGACCTACATAATTAGAGTTGGCTTAAATGGAAATAATCCCTGTTCTAGTGGTATTCCATTTGTGATTTCATACGATGGCCCGCTGTCTAGTGTGCTACCAATTATCAAACTCACTTCATTGGGTAATCCCATCAATAATGACGTAAAAGTCCCGGTTCACATGGAAATTATTGACAATGGTCTAGGTCAGTTGAATTATGTTAACCAAACCAATTTTGCTTACGAAGGGGATATAATGACTGAGCTTCAGGGATTTACAGGTCCGATGTATCCAAAGAAAAACTATGATTTCGATTTGATTGATGCAAATGGAACTAAAATAGACACGACACTATTGGGACTTCCTTCAGAAAACGATTGGATATTTAAAGCGGAGTACTTGGATAACTCCTTGCTGATTAATACAGTTACCTACGAATTTGCTCGGCGCATGGGGCGTTATGCACCTAGAACTAAATTGTGTGAAATCTTTTTAGATGGAACGTACATTGGAGTTTACACCTTAACCGAGAAAGTAAAGCGAGATAAAAATCGCTTAGATATCGCCAAATTATCTTCCATTGATTTAACGGGAAGTGATCTAACAGGTGGTTACATCATAGAAATGAACATCAACGGCGATCCTGGAAGTTGGAATTCTATTTATGCTCCCATAAATAGTGCTACTACTTCGAACCCCGTTGAGTTTAAATACGTTTACCCCAAAGCTGATTCCATAACAACCGTGCAAGCTAATTATATCAAAACGTATGTGGATTCCTTCGAGAATGCCTTAAATGCCACCAGTTTTATGAATGGGACGCTCGGTTATCGGAATTGGATTGATGTCAGTACGTTTATTGATTTTCTCATCGTGAACGAATTCAGCATGAATTACGACAGTTATGGGCGCAGCACCTACATGTACAAGGAGAAAGATACTGACGGCGGTAAGTTGTGTATTGGTCCGCCATGGGATTATGATCGCGCCATGGACAGTGATCCTACTTCTGGCTGGGTATGGGAAAATACGCACCCATATTGGCCCTTTCCGTTTTGGTGGTCGAAGTTATATACGGATAGCATTTATCGCCACGAATTGGCTTGTCGATGGCTAACCTTGCGTCAGGATGAATTCAAAACGGCTAATTTTTTTGGTTTCGTGGATAGCTTATCTGGGTTGCTTTTGCAAGGGCCTGCGACTCGCAATTTTGCGGTGTGGCAAACCTTAGGTAACTCCACCTATTCCAATCAAATCACCAATATGAAAAACTTTTTGGAGGATCGCTTGGCATGGATGGATTCGACCTTAGCACCTTTTGGCGCTGCTCTTCCAACCATTTTAATTCCGGAAGACACCTTAGTTTGCCTGAAGACAATATATGAAGCGCCGTACGATCCTGCTTATTCGTACAATTGGAAACCAGGGCCTGAAACCCCAGCGATTGTGCTCGACTCGGCTGGTTTATATACCTTAGAACTCAATGATATGTATGGCTGCTTTGCATCATTTCCAATGCAAGTGGCTTTGTCCATACCCGATTCTACCTTCTTGCAAACACACCTTTCTGGCGATGTTAACTACACATTTTCTAGTTTAAATGGTCCTACTAGTCAATATGCATGGAGTTTTGGCGATCAAACCCTTACGGGTGAGGGAGAACAAGTCAACCACGTATATGCTTCGCCGGGTAATTATACAGTGAACTTGATTGTGACTGATTCATTGGGATGTATAGCTAAGTCATCTGCTTTAATTTATGTTACAGAGGGAGAAATTCAGGTCAATATCATACCCAATCCATCGGTGAATAACCCAGTAATAACACACAACATTCCTCAGGATGAAGCATTTACTTTTATGCTTTTTGATGCAACCGGCAGAAAACTTATGGAACTGAGCCAACCTGCATCGCCATTTAGTTTAGAAACGATTGGGCTTGCGCATGGCACCTATTGGTTACAATGTGTTTTCAAAGGAAAGAAAATCGCAAAAGGAATCATTAAACTTTAATCCTTGTAAAACTTAAACATGTAACCAAATCAATTTAGCGCATTAATTGCTATGAACTATAAAAACTATAGCTAGTGATTAAAAATAAACTTGATCTCAAGACACTTTTTATTTGTCTCCTACTTTCTTCACTTTGCTTTGGACAAAATTCTGTACCAAAAGCGGCGATGAACGACGCTGACTCGACATTAGCTCAAATTGAACAATTTACCGCGGAATATGCCAAAATAATGGCAACCTGGAGCCCAGAAAAGAAAAAGCGCTTCGCTGAAGTCTTTGTGATGACTAGAGGCCAAATTACGATTCCAAAAGAACCTATTGTTTGGGATGGCGAAATGGAATAGGTAAATTATTTGGGAGCGCAGCGAGGACTGATCAAAAACTACTTTTTGCAAAACAAAAAACCCCAAAGCGAACTTCGGGGTTTTTGTAGTGGTACCTCCAGGAATCGAACCAGGGACACAAGGATTTTCAGTCCTTTGCTCTACCAACTGAGCTAAGGTACCAGCCGTTGGTGGATGCAAATTTAACACTTTTTTGCTGTTTTACACAAGCTAAAAACCAAAAAAGTTCAAAAAAGCTCCTTAATTTTGAACATGAGTGCGCAAAAGGAAGTTTATTTATTAGATGCTGGCAATACCCTGCTCAAACTAGCACTCGTTCAAGATGGTGTATTTCAGAAGGTTGAACGCTTTTCACGACAAGACTTTCCATTTTCCAACTTACAGCGTAACATCCCCATTGTCTTTTCGTCTGTCATTGATGAGTCTTTGCGCAACTTACTTTGCGCTCATTTTGACCGCACTTTTGAAATTACATCCATGATCTCGCTTCCTTTTCAAATGGCCTATCAGAGTCCCCATACTTTAGGGATAGACCGCTTATGTAATGCGGCGGCGCTTGCTCGGCAAAATAGCGGTTTACCTCGCCTCGCCATTGACCTTGGCACGTGTATCAAATTCGATTTTTTAGATGCTAAGAACCACTACATCGGAGGTTCAATTAGCCCGGGACTTCAAATGCGCGCTAAAGCAATGGCTCATTTTACGGCCAAATTACCAGAAGTAGAGGGCAAACGAACACAGGAGCTCATCGGGAAAAACAGCACAGAATGTCTTGAAATTGGCACCTATTTAGGTTGGCAAAAGGAGATTGAAGGTCTCATGAGTGCTTATAGAGAAAGGTATCCAGAACTCGTGGTTGTACTCACGGGTGGAGATACAAGACATTTTGATTTGGGCCAAAAAAATGGCATCTTTGTACACGAAAATTTAACCCTAGAAGGCATTCTTGCCCTTTATCAAGCCAATGAATAAACTATTCGCTCTCCTCCTTTTTGCAAGTTTTTGCTTTCTTTCTAAGGCGCAGTCTATCACTGCTGAACCTGCAAGCTTTTACGGGCTTGGCGAGATGAGCGCAAAAGGCCATGGTATTTTTGATGCACTCGGCAAAAATGCCATCAATGTGTTTGATTCCAGCATGCTCAATCACTATAATCCAGCTAGCTATAACCGACTCAGCAAAGGCGCTACACTCTACACCGTCAGCATCCATTCCCGACAATCTTGGTACAGCAATGCAACTGCTCAACAATTTGCCGCTACGCCAATGGTTGAGCAATTCACCCTCGGCTTCAAAATTCGCAAGCAGATGGGGCTTTCATTTGGACTCAGACCCTTTAGTGCAAGGGGATACCAAATCAACGAAACACAATTCACCGGACTCGATTCAATCCGTTACAACTATTCGGGTAAAGGCGCCATCCAAGACCTTTATGCCGGATATTCTTTTGGCCTCATCGAAAAACCCAAGACCAAACTTGCCATTGGCGCCAACGCTTCCTACCTTTTCGGAACACTTGTCAATGAACGCAGTTCGGTTTTGTTAACGGGATCGTCGTCAGCAGGAGGGCTCGAACGCAATTCATTGGTGATTCGCTCGTTTCATACAGAAATTGGCACTTATTTCTGGCAACAACTTGGCAAGAAACACGCAGTTGGCCTAAGTGCAGTGTTTCAGCCCAATCTCACCATTGGCGGCACTTACCAACGCGAACTCTACAGCTCTGCAACGATTGGCGCACCAAATAGCTACGACACCATTCTCAACAGCAGCCAATCCTTTTCTGCACAATTGGCGCAAAGCATGCAACTCGGTTTCAACTACGCCTGGAAGCTCCCAACCTACAAACGTCAGACGCGCGAATTACACCCGCAATTGCAGTTATTTGCAAGCTACAGCGTTTTTGGCGCCCTATCACAAAATCAAAATCTCTTGACGGGCTTTGATCAAAAAAATTATGAGCGCATGAGCTTTGGAATGCAATACCAACCAGAATTTAAGGTAGTAGAGAACATTGCTACGCTCAAAGCATTTGAAAAATTAACCTACAGAGTGGGCTATTACCAACAAAGCTTGCCTTATACCAACAGCGGTCTGCAGTACCAAGAACAAGGTGTTACCTTTGGTTTCGGATTGCCACTTTTGGCACAGGTTTCTTTGTCTTCACTCAACGTGGGCCTGACCCTCGGACAGCGCACCATTGCCACAGGTGTTTGGAAAGAACAATTTATCGGTGCGCGAGTTAGCCTCATCATGGCACCGTCTAATTTCGAAAAGTGGTTCCGCAAACGCCAACTCGACTAATGCTTAGCTGGCTTCATCGCAGCTGCTTTTTTCTCCTGTGCTTGCTGGTTGGCTTTGCTTGCGAGAACGACGTCGCAGTTGTGCAGCGCATCAGCTTTGAGGCCGACTCCCCTACAGAAAGTACCAAAAACCTGATCCTGACCTATGCCGATGACGGCTATGCAAGAGTAGAAATCCATGCCGCACTTGCCGAAACCTACCGAGGTCAAAAACAAATTACCAAAATCAAAGACAGCTTGAAAGTTTATTTTTTCAATGAAACTGGAGCTATTGTTTCTACCTTAAGTGCCCTATACGGTGAAATCAACTACAGCACGGGGGCGCTTATGGTCAAAGATTCAGTGCGCTTGTACAACCACAAAAAACAACAAACACTCGAGACCGAAGCCTTATTTTGGAACCAAAAAGACAGCAGTATTTATACCCGCTCTGCTGTGATTGTTCGCTCTCCAAAAGGCAAACTTTTTGGAAAGGGCATCCGCACCAAACAAGATTTCAGCTCGTACGTTTTACTAGAGCCCGTCGGCTCTTGGCAAATAGATAAAAACCAAACTATTCAATAAATGGCACAAAAAGATTTCATTAGCCGTTACAACCAATTCTCAGGTTATTTTTGGCTCCTCATTGCAGGCCTCAGCTTTATAGGGATTACCTTTAAAATCATTACGGAAGGCCCTGAAACTTGGCTCGCGTATTATGTTGTACCCGTCATGGCCTTACTGATGTACTTTACAAAGAAATGGATGATGAAGCGCATGCAACGCCATCTGGAAGAAATGGCCCGAGATAAAAAGGAAGATAATGTGTAACCTTTTGCCGATTTATTGGTCTTTTTGACGTGAGAACTGCTCTTATTTTCCTCTTTATTTTTTGCTCGGGGTTTGGGTTTGGACAAAAACGCTTGAGTGGTCTGATCACCAATGAAGCCAACTTACCACTCGCCGGCGCAGAAATTTTCGTCAAAAATGCAGCAGAAATGCGCACAGTAGCCGATGCCAATGGCTATTACGAAATGTATCTCAATCCCGGCGAATACTATTTGGTTTTTACAGCTGATGGCTACCAAGATCGAGAAGCCTATCTCGGGATGCGCGATGCCGAGTCCAAAAAAGACATCCAATTGTTCCCAATGAAGCTGTCAGAAGTCCAAGATGTGAGGGTGACTGCCAAAAAATCAAACGTTGGGCGCGACAAAATCATGAAAGTTGTGGAGCACCGCGAACAACTCAATCAATGGGCATATCCACACGAGGTAGATGTTTATATCAAGGCAACCGAGCAACGCGAAAACACAGCCAAAGAAAAAAACCAAAATACCCGAACAGACCAAGACCCTACCGAACAGCAAAAAAAAGAACCAGAATGGCTTTCTAAATTACAACTCGTCGAGGTAGAGTTGCACCGATCTTTTGCTCCGCCCAATCAAGTCAAAGAAATTCGCAATGCATACAAAGCGTTTGGCGATGTCTCTCAATTGTATTACACCACTACGGTAAAGTCCAATTTCAATTTTTTTGAAAATCTATTACACCTAGATGATTTGCACCAGACACCTGTTAGCTCGCCCATCTCAGCACCAGGTATTGTGGCTTACAAGTACAAACTTGAAGAAAAATACGAGGAAAATGGCTACATGATTTCTAAAATCAAGATCAGTCCGCGCAATACCGCCACTTCTACTATGGAGGGCTACATCTGGGTCATTGATTCGCTATGGTTGGTTCAGAAGCTAGACCTCACCATGAATAAAGGCAATTTGCTCATTTACGATTATTTCAGAATCCAGCAAGATTACCAAATTCAAGGAGACAGCCTTTGCGTGCTTGAAAAACAACTCCTCACCTACGGCGTCAAGTATAAAAATGAAGTCAGCCAGTGCAAAACGGAAGCCTTATTTAGCAACTATAACTTTGAGCCAGCGTTTGCAAAAAAATACTTCAATTCAGAAGTGGCCGTTACGAGTCAAGAAGCCTACGAACGCGACAGCAGTTATTGGGTCCAAAAACGAGCAATTGCCCTTACCGACGAAGAAATCAAATACATCAGAGCGAAAGACTCAATAAGAGATTACCTCAATCGCAAAGAATATTTGGATAGCATAGATGCTGTTTTCAATAAAGTAACTGCACTCAAAGTACTTTGGTTTGGGGTTGATCACCGCAATCGCGAGAAAAAACAACAATGGACCATCGGATCCATTGCTTCAACGGCACAGCCCATTTATATTGCAGGGCCGCGGATTGCGCCAAGTTTTGATTATTTCAAGAAGTGGAAAGACGAGCGAACACTCGATTCCTATACCCGCTTATCCTACGGAATTCTCAACGGAGATTGGAAAGGCGATACCTGGTGGAAATACCGTTTTGACCCCTTCCATTTTGGCTTTTTGCGCGTGGCACTCACCCACGACTTTGATGTGATTCGAGGCTTTGATGCCATTACTCAAATATACAAACGCGACAACTTCTTTGAATCAACCAAGCTGAATATCAATTTAGAATACGAGCTTTTCAATGGCTTTTATGCTTACGCCAATTCACAATTTACCAAAAGAAGAAGTATTGAAGGCTATGAATTTCTAGACGGAATCGATGCGTCACTTCCGAACAATGACCCCTTGGCTTTTGATCCTTACGATGCATTCATTCTCAACTTTGGCGCGTACTATACACCAAAACAACGCTACATGCGCGAGCCCTACCGCAAAGTAGTACTCGGATCTGCATATCCCACTTTTTCAGTCCACTACGAGCGCGGTTTACCAAAAGTGTTCAATAGCGCGGTTGATCATTCTTACTTGCAATTTGAAATCACGCAAAATTTTAAAATTGGCACTATAGGAACATCCTCTTATCGCGCCTCGGTCGGTAAGTTTTTAAGTGCACGTGCCGTCTTTGAACCCGATTACAAATTTCAGCGCAGAAGCGACCCTCTGTGGTTTTCAAATCCGCTCTATTCCTTCCAAGGATTTGACACCACGTTGCGCACAATTGATTACGTACTACAAGCACATTATGTACATCATGACAACGGTGCTATTTTGAACAAAATTCCTTATTTCAAGAAAACAAGAGTTGGGCTCGTTGTGGGTGGCGGTGCAATGTACATCAAAGAGCACAACTGGCAACATTACGAACTCTTAGCGGGCTTAGAGCGCAATTTCAAACTCAGTAGAAGACGCTTGCGCATTGGTGTTTATGGTGTCATTTCGGATGGCAATCAGATTACACCAACCACGGCTTGGAAAATTTCATTTGCCATGCTCGACGACCGCAGCATGAAGTGGAACTTCTAGTTGCTTATTCTGCCTCGCTTACCTTATTTTCTTTTGGGAAGAATTTTTTCTGGCGGATGATCGCCCAAATTAAACCTACAGAAATACAGAAGTCCGCTAAGTTCCAAATAGCAGGAAAGACATCTGAGCCTCCTACCAATGGCATGCCTTGAGGCCAACGGATATTGAACTGGAACATATCGACGACATTTCCAAATAAGAAACCTTGGTGTCTGAGTTCAACTGCATAATTGAAGTGTCCGGCGTGGCAGATGGCTTTGTTGCCACTACCAGCCAATTGATTGAAAGGCACACACGGGTCGATACTAAAGAACAAGTCATAGAACATGGAGTCGAGCAGATTGCCGGTTGCACCCGCTAAAACCAAAGAAACAACGATTATGAATTCTCGGGATGTGCCGAGCTTGATTTGCTTGATTAAATATCGGATAATGAGCCCAATGGCGACAATTCGAAACAAACTCAAGGATAATTTGGCCCACATACTGGCGCCAAAGGTTTGGCCAAAGGCCATACCGGGGTTTTCGGTGTAGTGTAAAAGAAGCCAATTGCCGACCAAGGGTTTGAATTCTCCTGGTGTAAATTGGGTTTTGATGGTGAGTTTAATCCATTGATCGAGCAGCAATAAGCTAGCTACCAAAATGGCGCTCAGAAGCAAGGGTTTCTTCACGCGTTATTTTTGGGCGTTTTTGGCATCAATACTCATGGTGGCATGTGGTACCAAACGCAAACGCTCTTTGGGGATCAGGAGACCCGTTACACGGCAAACACCATAGGTTTTATTTTGGATGCGCACAAGGGCAGCATTCAAACTCTGAATGAATTTCTCCTGACGAGCGGCCAACTGAGCAACTTCTTCTCTCGAAAGGGTTTCTGAACCGTCTTCCATCATATTAAAGGTGCGGCCGGTGTCGTCGGTGCCGTGGTCATCGGTATGCGATAACGAGCCCTTCAATAAGTCGAAATCTTCATGCGCTTCTTTGAGTTTCTGCTGAATCAGTTCTTTGAACTCTTCCAGATCTGCATCTGAGTAACGATTTTTTGGCTTTTCCATGGTATACGATTTTCAAAAATAGGAGAGCAAATATATTATTTTTTAAGTTTTACACAAGGCCAAGCACCATGATTTAACAAGAACTTCGTTTCTTTTTAAACAATCGCCCTGACTTATTCACAAGGTACGGTCGGACAAAGACTTTAGTGGTATTTTTGAAAGTGCTCAGATTGTTTCTTGATAACCGCGTTGGGGTTTTGCTCTTGCTGCCTGCCATTCTCGCCCTTTATCTCATTGGTTATTTCCTAGGTTACAACTCTACTTTTGGGCCAGATTCTACAGTAGCACAACTCATCCCCTACTTAGCGAAAATGCCCACTGCCAATGTCTTGGCACATTTTGTCATGCTCTTGCTCAACGCAATTGCCCTCAACTGGGTATTCAATAGCCGCGAATTCCTAGAAAAGAACACTTTTATCGTCAGCCTGAACTACCTGATTTTTGCGAGTTTTTTTCATACTTGGGGAGAGCCTAGTTGGCTTTTTGTGGCGCAACTTTTTTGCATACTCGGGTTGGGACTTTTTTTTGGAGTCAAGCCGCAACAAAATTCAAAGAAGGCTGCATTCAATGCCAGTTTTGCCTTTGGCTTGAGCGTTTTTTTCGAACCGAGCTTTATTTACATCCTCCCCATTCTATTGCTCATGTTTGGGGTTTTGAGAGGTTTCTTCTTGCGCGAAATGCTCCTGATGGTCATTGGTTTTCTTATGCCGATAGGCGGCCTACTCAGTTTCGAGGTGCTCAACAACCAACAAAGCAAATTTAAGTTTGTCCCCGACTTACATTATTACGCTCCAAATTGGCAAGATTTCACTTTGCTTGGGCTGCTGATTGTCGTTTTGGTTTTTAGTTTACTCGGATTGAGAGCCAGGTTGCTCAAGGCTTCCTTGAAATTAAAAAAACAAACACAAATTCTAACTGTCTTTACATTTCTCATTTTAGCCCTCGGTCTAAGCGCTTTTTTTCTACTCGGTCAAATAGGCTTGCTGAGCTTGGTTATTTTGCCTTTTTCCTTTTATTTTTCATACGCCTTATTGAGCAGTAGTCTTGGCATCAGCTCGCATCTTTTTTTCTATATTCTATTTGGGTTCTCCTTGCTAAAATTTCTGCTATTTACAATTTGAGCCTAGACTTTTACTAACTTTGAACCATCTTAAAAAACAAAAATGAAATTTGGCGTTGTTACCTTTCCAGGATCAAATTGTGACCAAGACATGGTCTACGTACTCAAAGACTTAATGGGGCAAGAGGTTGTTGAGCTCTGGCACAAAGACACCGATCTTCAAGGCGCAGATTTCATCGTGATTCCAGGTGGTTTTTCCTACGGAGATTACCTGCGCTCCGGAGCAATCGCCAAGTTTTCGCCTATTATGGAATCCGTGATTGCACATGCCAACAATGGTGGTTACGTCATGGGCGTTTGCAACGGTTTTCAAATTCTAACTGAATCTGGGCTCTTAGAAGGTGCTTTGCTACACAACGATACCCAGAAATTCATTTGTAAAAATGTGTACCTGAAACCGGTTAGCCAAACAGCTGCGCCCACCAAAGACCTCCACACCGACCAAGCCTATCAAATTCCGATTGCTCATGGCGAGGGGCGCTTTTATGCCGACGACGCCACAATGGCTTCATTGCAGGCCAACGATCAAATTCTATTTACCTATTGTGCGGCAGACGGAAGTCAAGATGCGAGCACCAATCCCAACGGTTCTCTTCAGCATATTGCCGGCATTACCAACCGCAACAAAAACGTTTTTGGCATGATGCCGCATCCTGAGCGCGCTGCCGATAAACACCTCAACAACACCGACGGTCTTCGTATTTTTGAATCTATTTTAGCGCATTGTTCATGAGAGTTCTCTTACTCGGATCCGGTGGTCGCGAACACGCTATCGCTTGGAAAATCTCCCAAAGTTCAATCCTCGACGAACTCTTTATTGCACCCGGCAACGCCGGAACCAAAAAACACGGCAAAAATCTTGACCTGAAGCTCACGGATTTCGAAGCCATCAAACAGGCTGTTTTGCAACACGCCATTGACATGGTAGTTGTCGGTCCAGAAGAACCTCTCGTTTTAGGTATTTACGATTACTTCCAACAAGACCCCGAACTCAAAAACGTAGCGCTTATCGGCCCAAGCAAAGAAGGTGCACAATTAGAAGGCAGCAAAGACTTTGCAAAAGCGTTTATGTCGCGTCACCGCATCCCCACTGCCAAATACGGCACTTTTGATGCCCAAACACTCACCGAAGGCTTGCGTTTTCTCGACGCCATGAAAGGCCCTTATGTCCTGAAAGCAGACGGTTTGGCTGCTGGAAAAGGCGTCCTGATCATCGATGACCTCAATGAAGCCAAGCGCGAACTCGAAGAAATGCTCGTTGGTGCCAAATTCGGACAAGCCAGCGCAAAAGTGGTCATCGAACAATTTTTAGCAGGTATTGAGCTTTCTGTCTTTGCCATTACCGACGGCGAATCTTTCAAGCTCTTGCCAGAAGCCAAAGACTACAAAAGAATTGGCGAAGGCGATACCGGCCTGAATACCGGTGGAATGGGTGCTATTTCTCCCGTCCCTTTTGCCGACGCTGCCTTCATGGATAAAGTCCTCAATCGGGTCGTTATTCCTACCATCAAAGGATTAAAAGCTGAAAACATCACCTACAACGGATTTGTATTTTTTGGCCTGATCAACGTCAAAGGAGACCCATACGTCATCGAATACAACTGCCGCATGGGCGATCCCGAAACCGAGGTCGTGATGCCGCGCATCAAAAGCGATATCCTCGATCTATTCGAGGGTGTTGCAACCCATACCCTTTCCGAGCGCGACATCCAATTCCACGACAAAAGCGCTGCTACCGTCATGATGGTTGCGGGTGGCTACCCTGGAGATTACCAAAAAGGCAAAACCATCTACGGACTCAATAGCATTACCGACAGCTTGGTTTTCCATGCCGGAACACTTCCCGATGGTCCGTCTGTGGTGTCCAACGGCGGGCGCGTTTTAGCCGTCACCTCCTACGGTAAAAATCTCGAAAGCGCGCTCGAACGCAGCTACGAATCAATCGCTAAAATCACCTTTGAAGACGCTTACTTCCGTACTGACATCGGAAAAGACGTCATCGAAAAATAAGCCACATGGATTCCAATTTAGTGCTGATCATCGCTTCGTTAATTTGCTCAGCCTACTTTTCAGCAATGGAGTTGGCCTACATCTCGGCCAATCGCCTACGCATAGAAGTCGTCAAGAAAAACAACACTTTACAAGCTAAAATCTTAGGACTTTTCTATCGCAAAGAAAGCAACATGATCGCTCTTTTGTTGCTCGGCAACAATGTAGCTTTGGTTGTTTACGGTATTGTAGCAGGCGCCAAACTTAGCCCCATGCTAGAGCAATTCGGTATTCACGACCAAGGTATTTTACTCATCTTGCAAACTTTACTCTCCACGTTGCTGGTCCTGATCACCGCAGAGTTCTTACCCAAAGCACTTGTGCAACTCAATCCAAACCGCGCTTTAGACCTCGGCCTCTATCCATTGCTCATTTTGTATATTTTGCTGTATCTGCCCACCCAACTCATCGTCTTGATCAGCACTGGCTTTCTGAAGCTAATCGGCGCAGAAAAGGAGCAACAGCAACGCGTTTTCTCAAAAATTGACCTCGAAAATTACGTCGACGAACTCAGTGCAAACTTAGGCGACGAAGAAGAGCTCGGCAACGATATGCTGCTCTTGCGCAATGCCCTTGATTTTTCTAATGTCAAGGCGCGCGATTGCATGATCCCGAGACCCGAAATTATAGCCGTTGACATCAAAGATCCCATCGAAGAAGCAAGAGCGCTCATGATAGCAAAAGGGCTCTCCAAACTCATTATTTACCGCAATGACATCGACAACATCATTGGGTATATTCACTCTTTTGATCTTTTCAAGAAACCGGACTCGATCAAACAAATTCTCAAGCCCATCTCGTTTGTCCCGACGGTCATGAGCGGCAAAGAACTCCTCGAAAAATTCACCAATCAAGTGGGCAACTTTGCGGTGGTCACCGACGAATACGGCGGTACGGCAGGTATCATAACCCTAGAAGACGTCATTGAAGAAATCTTTGGCGAAATCCAAGACGAACACGATAAAGAAGCCCTTACCGAACAACAGGTCTCAGCATCAGAGTTCCTATTCTCGGCGCGCATCGACATCGATTACCTCAATGAAAATTACGGGTTCAATTTGCCAGAATCAGAGTCGTATGATACCCTTGCTGGCCTGATCCTCAGTCAATTAGAAAGACTTCCCTCAGAAGGTGACGAAGTACAAATCGAGCATTTTAAGCTGGTCGTTGAAAAAATGAGTGAGCGAAAAATCGAAACCATCCGCTTTTATCATGTCGACAACTAAACCTGCTCCTCTACTCCAAGATTTCGAAGCCATTATCTTTGACATGGACGGCGTGCTCATCGATTCAGAGCCCCTTTGGAAAATCGCCATGGAAACCGTTTTTGGACAATACGGCTCTACACTCACCCATCAAGACTTCCAAAAAACCGTAGGATTACGCATCGATGAAGTCATCGCTTTTTGGAACGCACACGAAAGTTGGGGGCTCCAAAACCTACAAATGGTAGAAGATCAAATCATCAACCAACTCATTTCGCTGATTGAACAACACCCTCAACCGCTGCTTGGCGTGCTCGACACGCTCGATTTTCTGCAAGCACAACACAAAAAAATTGGTTTAGCCACTTCCTCTTCCCAAAAACTCATCGATACGGTTTTAAAAAACCTCGGGATTCGCTCTTACTTTGATTTTACTTATTCTGCAGAATTTGAACCCTACGGCAAGCCACACCCAGGCGTTTACCTCAAAGTAGCAGAAGAATTAAAGGTACCTGTTCAAAAATGTCTGGTCATCGAAGACTCCTTTAATGGTGTAGTGGCTGGCTTGGCTGCCAAAATGAAAGTCTGCTGCATACCTGAAAAAACACATTTTCCCAACCCAAGACTAGCTGTTGCCGATTTCGAATATCCCGACCTTGAGCAATTACTTGCAACTTGGCGCTAAGACCCAACCACAATTTGTTATTTTTGTAAGCAATGGAGGATTCATTCGACTACAGAGCTGAAACATCAGGCCAAAACGAGCAAGAACTCGACAAAGTTTTGCGCCCCAAATCACTGCAAGATTTTGCAGGACAGCCAGCTGTGGTAGAAAACCTCGAAGTTTTTGTTCGGGCTGCGCAACTCCGCAAAGAACCCCTAGATCACGTACTGCTTCACGGCCCTCCCGGCCTGGGTAAAACTACATTAGCCAATATTATTGCAAATGAACTTGGCGTGGGTTTCAAGGTGACTTCAGGCCCAGTACTCGACAAAGCCGGAGACCTCGCAGGTTTGCTCACCAACCTTGGCGAAGGAGATGTTTTGTTCATCGACGAAA
Organism: Cryomorphaceae bacterium; assembly: GCA_021299335.1. Classification (GTDB taxonomy): domain Bacteria; phylum Bacteroidota; class Bacteroidia; order Flavobacteriales_D; family Crocinitomicaceae; genus UBA952. The sequence goes on along the minus strand of JAJTGF010000003.1, from coordinate 31,831 downwards.
TTCACCGCCTCAGCCCGGTCATTGAAGAGTACTTGTATTCGGCCATGGAAGACTACGTTATCGATATCATGCTCGATTCTGGGGCCAATGCGCGCAGCATTCAAATCAACCTCAATCCGTTTACGCTCATTGGGGCCACTACCCGCTCTGGCTTGCTCACTTCTCCGCTGCGCGCCCGTTTTGGCATCAATGCGCGCCTTGAATACTACGATTCCAAAACCCTGACCGCTATTGTAGAACGTTCTGCTTCGCTCTTGCACATCGGCATCGAAGAAACAGCCGCCTTCAAGATTGCGAGTCGCAGCCGCGGCACTCCCCGAATTGCCAATGCATTGCTGCGTAGGGTGCGCGATTTTGCGCAAATTAAAGGTTCGGGCCGAATAGATGACGACATCACAGAAGTGGCGCTCAAAGCGCTCAATGTAGACGCCAACGGGCTCGACGAAATGGATATCCGGATCCTTAAGGTACTGATTGATAAATTCAATGGCGGCCCGGTTGGGCTCAGTACAATTGCTACAGCTATCGGAGAAAACGCCGGAACGCTAGAAGAAGTATACGAACCATTCCTGATCCAAGAGGGCTTTTTAATGCGCACTCCGCGCGGCAGAAAAGCCACCGAAAAAAGCTACAAACACCTCGGCAAGGACCTTGGTTGGGGACAGGGCGGTTTATTCTGAAATGAAACACGACTCCTATAAAGCGTTCATCATCCAAAAAGCCCAAGAGCTCGGATTCTTCCATGTTGGTTTTTCGAGCGCTGTTTTCCTAGAAGAAGAGGCGCCACGACTAGATGCTTGGCTCAAGCAAAACTACCATGGCAAAATGGCCTACATGTCCAACCACTTCGACAAGCGGCTAGACCCCAGACTTCTCGAACCTGGCACCAAAACAATCATCTCGTTTTTGCTGAATTATTATCCCGAACAGACACAAAAAGATCCAGAAGCCCCGAAAATTGCCAAATATGCTTATGGTCAAGATTACCACTACGTGATCAAAGACAAATTAAAAGATTTGCTTTTTGCACTTCGCGAACAAATCGGCGATATCCAAGGACGTGCTTTTGTGGATTCGGCTCCCGTTATGGATAAAGTTTGGGCCAAAAAAGCAGGACTCGGCTGGATGGGCAAAAACACCAATCTGATCCATCCCAAAAACGGCAGTTTCTTCTTTATTGCCGAACTTTTTGTCGATCTTGAAATCAGCCCAGATGGTCCTATCAAAGATTATTGTGGCACCTGCACACGCTGCATAGACGCTTGCCCTACAGATGCACTTGCTACGCCATATGTCATTGATGCGACCAAATGCATCTCTTACCTTACCATCGAGCTAAAAGATGCCGATTTACCAAGTGAATTCAAAGGAAAAATGGAAAACTGGGCCTTCGGTTGCGATATTTGTCAGGATGTCTGTCCATGGAATCGATTCTCAAAGTTGCAGCAAGAAGCCGCATTCGAAGCACATCCAGAATTCTTAAATTTAGGCGCTGACGAATGGGAAGCACTGAGCAAAGAGAGCTTTCAAAAACTTTTCGGCAAAAGTGCGATCAAACGAACCAAATTTGAAGGAATACAAAGAAACATTCAGTTCTTAAAAAAGCACAACTAGGCGTTTTTTGAAAACCCTTAGTGCTTACCTTTGTTATATAGCAAAACTGCATTTAAGCGCAATACAACATGACACAAAATAGAGAGGCCATCATTATCGGAGCAGGATTAGTTGGGTCGCTTTGGGCCGTTTATTTGGCAAAAGCAGGTTACAAAGTTACCATCTTTGAACGTCGACCAGATATCCGAAAAGCTGAAATCAGCGCCGGAAAATCCATCAACCTTGCCCTTTCGGTTCGCGGCTGGACCGCCCTCGATGCCGTCGGCGTCGGCGACGAAGTACGCAAGATTGCCATCCCGATGCACGGCCGCATGATGCACGACCTCAGTGGTAAACTTACCTATCAGCAATATGGCAAAGAAGGCCAGGCCATATACTCGGTCTCAAGAGGAAAGGTTAATGCCACCATGATGGACATCGCAGAGACACACGGAAAAGCAACTATTCATTACAATACCGAATGCCTGCGCGTCGATCTGCAAAACGCCATTGCTTATTTGAGAAATACAGAAACGGGGCAAACTTTTAAGGCCAAAACAGATGTCATTTTTGCGGCCGACGGTGCTTTTTCTGCAGTGCGTTACAACTCCATGCAGAAACTCAACCGCTTTCAATACAGCCAGAACTACATTGCCGATGGCTACCGCGAGATCCTTTTGCCTGCATTGCCCGATGGGAGCTACCCCATGGATAAAAATGCTTTGCATATCTGGCCGCGCGGCCGCTTCATGATGATTGCACTCGCCAACGAAGACGGCTCATTTACCTGTACGCTCTTCATGCCTCACGAAAATCACGAATTCGCCTTCGACAAACTCAATTCCAAAGCAGATGTCGATCGCTTTTTTCGAACCATCTTCCCAGATTTTCACGACATGATGCCAGACATCGCCGATAAATGGGAAGATCACCCACTCTCTAATTTAGCGATTATACGTTGCTACCCATGGGCCGCAGGAAAGGTAGGTCTTATGGGCGATGCAGCGCACGCCACTGTTCCTTTCTACGGACAAGGTATGAACGCTGGCTTTGAAGACTGTCGGGTGCTCAACGAACTCATGCTCAAGCACAACCACGACTGGGATGCCATTTGGGCCGAATACAGCCCCTTGCGCAAACCCAACGGCGACGCACTTCAAGACCTTTCTTTAGATAATTACATCGAAATGCGCGACCTCGTTGCCGATCCTTCCTTCTTATTGCGCAAGAAAATAGAAGCTAAATTCAACCAACTGTATCCAAACAAATGGTTGCCGTTGTACAGCCAAGTCACCTTTAGCAATATCCCCTATTCGGTGGCTTATGAACAAGGTAAAAAACAACGCAACATCATGGATGTCATCATGGCTCAACCCGATATCGAAACCAATTGGGATAGCCCTGAAATCATGCAAGCCATTCTAAACGAATGCAGTACATTTAACTTTCAAACATGAGAATACTGATATTCTTCCTTTGTTTTTCTACTTGGGCGTGGTCTCAGGGTGGCTTTGAAAAATCAAAGAAAAAAGGCAACGACTACCTTCAAGTCAGAAATCATGGCTACCAATTCTCTTTGGGCCCTACCTACTCTTTTGTCAATCAACCACTGAGAGGCGATATTTTCGAAAACCAAGTAGACCGCGGAGACTTCACGATTACTCCCGAAGCCAAACTCGGGTTTTATGCCGAATTTGGTTTGGCTCATTTTCCAAAATGGAAGGGCACGCCCATCAAAGCACTTGGCAAAAGCCGCATCATGGACTACTTCGACTGGGGGATCGGTTACCGTCAGATCAACGGCCTCGAGACAACACTTTTAGAAAACCAAAATGCGCTTGGTGAAATTTACAGCAGCAGTACAGGAGAAGGTCAATTGCGTACCGGTTATCTGTATGGTAGTATCCGCGCGCACTCCCTTATTTATTTTGGAAAAAAAGTGGTGGTTAAAGTGCGAAAGCACTTTTTAGACCAAAGTTTAGGCCTCAATTATGACTTTCAGATTCGACAAGATACACTTGGTTACCAAAATCAATTTACGGCTTATCAAGCACCTCAATTATTTCAACCTAATTTAGCTGCCGGAATGTTTCAATTCAATTACCAAATTGGCATTGGTATTCGCTTGAATAAAGCCTGGATTTTGATTCCCGGAGTTTCGGTTCCAATTGTAACCCTCGCACCTTGGCAAGGTTTCAACGCAAATATCCATTGGTTCAGCTCTACCTATTGGCCCATCCAGGCGCAATTTAAGGTCATCAAGTTATTCGAAGCGCCACCCAAATGCGGGGTGTACAGCACGCCAGAAGACCGAGAAATGGAGAAACAATACCGAATGGAGAACTAGTTCAGCGCTAGGCTAACCAGATTGGGATGACCTTTTTTGGCAACCTTTTGCGCAGTCTTTTCAAGACTGAATCTCTGTCCGAAACATTTCCGCAACGCAACACCTCCCTAGAAATAAGTTTTCCGTCTCTGTAAATGGAGAATTCAAAAGAAACGGAGGTCGCTTCGTCGCGATAAATTTGATAAATACTTGTGGTTTCCAGTAATTCTGCAAGGGTTTGGGAATCATCACTTGGTTTAAAAGTGCGGTCATAACCACGAACATTTACGACCAAATAGGTATCAAAACCTTTCTGAACCAACATTTTTTGGATAGAATCTTGGAGCAAGTGCTGGAGGTCTTCTCCCTGCTTCAAGACATTCATAACGGGAAGTGCCTTGATCTGGTAACTTTTGAGTAAGTCGGCCATGAGAGCTTGCATGGCGTAGCGATCTTCTTCTTTGTCAAATTGTGAAATGACGACTGCATTGGTCAGTTTAACTTGCTGTGCTTGCAGTTGTTGAAAGAGAAGGAAAGATCCAAAAAACAAGAGATACTTCATGCGCTAAGTTAAAAAACTTCTGTTGCAATTTGCTTCACAGAAGTAGAATTGGACATGGTGTAGTAATGAATACAAGGCACACCTGCTGCCTTGAGTTCTTTAGATTGGGCGATACCCCACTCTATTCCCAAGGCTTCTACTTGGGCATTGCTTTTACATTTAAGTAATTCTTTAGACAGCTCAGTGGGGTAATCAATGTGAAAAAACTTGGGTAGAAAACTGATGTGTGCCAATGATTTAATAGGCTTCAGACCAGGAATAATTGGAATGGTAATACCAGCTGCTCGACAAGCTGCAACGAAGTCAAAGTACTTTTGATTATCAAAAAACATTTGTGTCACGAGGTAACTGGCCCCAGCATCAACCTTTGCTTTGAGGTATTGCAAATCGGTCTCGAGGTTCATGGCTTCGAAATGCTTTTCGGGGTATGCAGCTGCACCAATACAAAAATGAGTAGGGTCTTGGCCCTCGCCTTCTGTAAAATAGTTGCCGTTGTTCATGCCCTGCACTTGATTGATGAGCTCTACAGCGTAAGCGTGTCCTTCGGGATGTGCTCTAAAATTTGCCTCAGACTTGACGGCATCGCCGCGCAAGGCCAAAACGTTATCAATCCCTAAGAAATGAAGATCTATAAGCGCATTTTCGGTTTCCTCTTTGCTGAACCCGCCACAAATGAGGTGAGGTATGGCATCGACATCATATTTGTGCATGATAGCCGCACAGATACCGACTGTACCTGGGCGCTTGCGCACCGCTTTTTTCTCAAGTAGGCCGTGTTCGCGCTCGATATAAACGTATTCTTCTCGGTGGTAGGTGACGTTGATGAACTTGGGTTTGAACTCCATGAGCGGATCAATACCTGCGTAAATAGAAGCGATGCTCTTGCCCTTTAGAGGTGGCAAAATTTCAAAAGAAAACAGGGTGTCTTGGGCTGCAGCCAAGTGATCGGTAACCTTCATAATTTCAATTAGCGTACAAAGATAAGTGATTGCTGATGATTATACGTTTTATAGACGATCCAAAGCCGAAATAATAACTTTTGCTGCTAAATCCCAATCTTTTTGAGCTAAATTGAGAGGTGGCGACAATCTAAAACTGTAAGGGTGAGACAAAAACCAGAAAGTAATCAGGCCCTGCTCAAGACAAAATTGCACCACTTTTTCAACCGCCTCAGCTGAACTCAAATCAAATGCGAACATGGCTCCAACACGGCGGTGATTTTGTACGGCCGGATGCGCCGTAATTTGCGCTGCAAATGCAGCAGCACGCTGCTCAAGCAGCGACCAATCAATTTCGGTGCGCAGCACCTGAACAGTGGCTGCAGCTGCAGCACAAACCATTGGATGCCCCCCAAAAGTAGTGATGTGTCCGAGCATTGGCGCGTGGGTAAAGGTCTTGAGGTGTTGCTGCGCAGCCACAAGTGCACCAATTGGCATGCCACCTCCGAGCGCTTTGCCTAGGGTGAGTATGTCGGGCACGACATCGAATTGTTCAAAAGCAAACATGGTGCCTGCGCGGCCCATGCCACACTGGATTTCATCAAAAATGAGCAAAGCGCCCACTTCGGTGCAACGCGCTCGAAGCGCATGCATAAAGGCGGCCGAAGGCCGCCGAACCCCGGCATCGCCCTGAATGGTCTCGATGATCACGCCGGCTGTTCGGGTGGTGATTTGCTCAAGCGCGGCAATTTCGTTGTGCGGCAGAAACCGCACATCGGGTAAAAGCGGGCGAAATGCGATTTTCTTGACTTCATTTGCAGAAACACTCATTGCGCCGTGGGTGCTGCCATGGTAACTACCTTTGAATGCTACGAGTTCTGTTCTACCCGTTACGCGTTTGGCCAACTTGAGTGCTGCTTCAATGGCTTCAGTACCCGAATTCACGACATAAACCCCATTCAAATTTACGGGTAATACCGTGAGTAATTCACGTACTAATTGCTGTTGTGCGTCTTGGATAAACTCGCCATATACCATGACATGCAAATGCTTATCCAGTTGGGTTTTTAAAGCAGCAATGACTTTCGGGTGGCGATGACCGATATTATTGACTGCAACTCCGGCAATCATATCGAGGTATGCTTTACCTTGCTTGTCGAAAATATAAGCGCCTTCAGCACGGTCTACTTCAATCAAAAAAGGAAACGGGCTGGTTTGCCCCAAATGATCTAAAAAAAATTGGCTTTCGTGGGTCATTTTTTAGGTTGCAACAGCGGAAGTATAGGGGTGCCTGTCATGGAGCCAGGACGTTGAAGATTGAGCATGTGTACCAATGTAGCAGAAATATCGGTAATCTGAATGGGCTCATACAGCGAGAGCCCCTGAGGTATTCCTTTGCCGTACCACAACAAGGGCACGTGGGTGTCGTAATTAAAAGCCGAACCATGCGAGGTTCCTTGATGTGCTTTGGGCTCGTCGAGGTCTTTGGCTAAGTAACCTGGCTGCAATAGAAAAATGACTTCGCCGCTTCTGCTCGGGTCGTAGCCATTTCGCAAAAGCTCTCCCCAATAATCAGTGCTCCCAGAACCCGAATGCAATTGCTCGCGCGTCAGGACGGTTTTTACTTCAGGCCATTTGCGCAACTCCTCTGCTGCAAAGCGCGCAACCTCATCGATATCAAGGCGCAGGGAATCTATTTTTTTGAGGTTCAGGTAAATATTCTGATTCGCTTCGTATTCGAGTAAATCTGCGTTGTATTTCATGATGAAATCATCGCGCAATACCTGCAAGCGATCTTGCATAAAGAAGTAACCACCCGGGAGGTTCATCTTGACCAACATCTCGGGTACTGGGACAACGGCATGATCAGCGGTTAAAAAGACGACAAAACCATCTTTTCCGTAACGCGTTTCGAGGCTGGCGAATAAGCGTTGTAGTTCGCGGTCTAGGCGTGCATACATATCTTCGAGTTCTCTTGAATAAGGCCCAAACGCGTGGCCCGCAATATCAGGAGTGGAATAAGAAATACACAAAAAATCGGTGAATTGATCTTGGCCTAGATTTTCTTGCTCAAGGGCCGAGATGGCTAAGTCGGTCAGTAATTCATTGGCTTGAGGCGAAATGGTGAAAAGAGAATTCGCCGAGGCGCCAGCTGCAATCATGGCTGGGAAATCATAGGGGAAGGTTGCCGTTGTTTTGCCTGTGAGTACTACCTCAAAAGGGCTTTCGTCTTTCATTTGATAGGTGCTTTCGGGCAAAAAGAGCTTCCATAAACGGAGGTCTTTGGCAGGATCAAATTTGGCGTTCATTCGACTTACCCAATCTGGTAATTTTTCTTTGTAAAAAGTACTGGTGACGAAATCTCCTGTAGTGTAATCATACCAATAGGATCCGTTCGACAAATGCCCGCCAGGCAAAATGGCTCCTCGGTCTTTGATAGAAATCGAAATCACTTTCGATTGAGGTGAGGCCAATTTGAGTTGGTCGGTAATAGTGTAAGTGAGTAAGTTCATTGGCGAGGCTTGCCCTCCGGTTGCACTGCCGACTGTTTGGTAACGCTCATCTGAAACACTTGTGACCATTTTTTTTGTATCGCGTACATACCAATCGTTGCCTACAATGCCATGATTAGATGGGGTGGTGCCTGTATAAATAGACGCATGACCCGGAGCGGTATAGGTAGGGACATAATTGTATTGCGCATTGCGGCAATTGGTGCCTTTGGTCAGCAGGCGATTGAAACCACCTGTGGTATATAAATGTTGAAAGCGATAGAGGTAATCATAGCACATTTGATCGATGACAATTCCGACCATGATTTTGGGTTGCGGCTCCATTTTTTGAGAAAAAAAACTTCCCATAAAACATATAGAAGCGAGCGTGCAAATAATTCTATTTTTCATAGTTCAAAAATACGCATTCCGTTTTGGCAGAGCAAAGCAACTTTTTAAACATTTTTACGTCTTAACGGAAACTTATACCTCTTTATGAAACATTTTTTACCCCTCATTTTGCTAACACTGAGCTTTTTTAGCCTCAACAATGCACATTCCCAATTTGTTTTTACCGTCAATGTAGTCGATTGCAGCGGCCCTGCCATTTGCGATGGTTCTGCCTCAATCGATTCTACCAACACACTTAACTTTTCATCGATTACTTGGTACATGAATGGCACCATCATTCAAAATGGCGGTACTTCCATCAACAATTTGTGTCCAGGTAACTACTCAGTAAATGCGATGGGTGGCGGAATGGTACTTACTTCCCCTTTTACAATCGGAACAAGTACGCCAAACCCTTGCGCGAACTTCGGAGTGACACTTTCTTCTACACCAACAAGCACGCAAACAGCCTGTGACGGCTCTATTTCAGCGAGTGTCTATGGAGGTACTGCACCATACACTTATGCCTGGAATATCGGTGGTAGCATGACTACCCAAAACGCTACCAATCTGTGTGTTGGAACCTATTCTGTAACCGTAACCGATGCCAATGGTTGCAGCTGGAACGGCGCTAGCACCGTATTTTACGACACCACAACAACCAATCCTTGCGCAGGTTTTTCACCAGTAGTAACAGTAACCGATTGTAGCGCACCTGGAACAGGATCCAACATCACGGGTACACTCACTTCAGGTTGGGTATATAACTGCGATATTGAAATGTCAATGTTAGATACCGCCTACATGGTTTCTGCCACATTTGGCAACAACCCCGCCAATCAAGATTCATTATATACAGTTTGGTATTTAGCAGACACAACAGGTGCATTTACATACATCAATTACACTTACTATGTTCCGAACGCTCTCGGCGTCTATAACTTGGTATTGCAAGTTTACTGCCCTATCAAATCTACGCCAATCTACTACAATATCATTGCTCAGTTTGACGTCTTAACGGCAGGCATTTCTTCCAACAAGCCAATGTCCCTTGTGTTGTCTCCCAATCCTGTAAAGGACGTTCTGACTATTCAAGGAATGAACAGCGGAGCATACGCAATCTATAATCAGGCAGGGCAAGTTCTTCAGGCCGGAAATTTCAATGCCCAAATCAATGTAAGCAATTTAGCAAACGGTAGCTATTTCTTACAACTCAACGGGCAAATGCTTCCGTTTATTAAAATGCATCAATAAGCGTTCAGAAACTAGAAACGCTCTCCAATGAAAAGGGCCCGCTGTGCGGGCCCTTTTTTTATGCTAAATGTCGTTGTTAAGATAAGTTAACCTTTGCCTGACTTAACAGCTGGAATACTTGGTTTTGGTGCAGGCGCTGAGGGTTTTGGAGTTACCGGATTACTTGGCTTTGGTGATGATGGAACTGTTGGCTTTGAAGATGGAACTGTTGGCTTTGGAGCCACTGGTGCAGATGGTCTTGGCGAAACTGTTTCTCTAGGCTCTACAGGCTTGGTAATTGAATTATCCTTGTCTTGAGAGTTGGGTTTCTCACTATTAGCACCTGGCTTATCTATGGTTTGTGGACGATTAGACGGGTGTTTTCCTTCTGAAAAGGTATGGGAATTGTTATTGAGCGCTGGGCGCTCCACTTTGTTGAGGACTGTACCTGTTGGATTGGGCACGTTCGGAGTTGGAGGTACGTTAGGCGGGATATTCAAATAACCTTGGTCAAAGATGCAGCCACCGAGCTCATCTGCTGGAACACCCATTTGCAAACAACGCTGGCGCGCCTGCTCTCGGCTCTGTGCGTTCATTTGTGAGATATTCATATGAACACGCGGAAAGCTTCTGTCGGTGTAAGATGCGGTGCTCGAACCTGGACGGTAATCAAAAAGGGTATTGAGGTCTGTTACGCGCCAATCTTCGGCGAAGTTCTTGGCTAAATAGGCTTGAAATTCTTGCTCTGCTAAGTTGTTCATCTGCGAGGCGTCTCGGGAATCAAAAGCGTAGGCAGATGCAATAGATAAGGCAGCGATGTTATTCGGGCGCGGCATGTTGGTCCGAGAGTTGAAGTCGTCATCGGCAAAACCGTTGTTGTTACCAAGAAGCCCTTCGTATAAATTGCGATCGCAATCAAAGACGCCAACAGTGACGTTGACAAATCCTCTTGACCCAGAAAGGCCAAGCTATGGTATAATTGCGGCCATCTAAGCGAATGACCCCACCATGTGGAAGGTAAAAAGAGCGGCCTTGAAGTTGAATCGGCTGACCATTGAGGCGCAATGGCGTTTGCTGGATGTCGTCTGGCTTATCTGCAGCATAAAAACACAAGCGATCGCCAGCGATGTTCATGGCAACAGCCGCATTGAGAGAGAAATTGTCATCTTGGGCGCGTTGACGCGTTTGTACTTCAAACAAACCATTGGTATTTTTAGACAATACAAATTCACCAACTGTTTGGAAGGAATAGGTGGCGCGGTCATAAGATTTGAGGTGTGGATCACCATATGTACGGCCGAAGATGCGGTTGCAAAAACTGTGTTCAAGCATGGCCGAGAATAAACCGAAATCGGTAAGTGGCGCGCCATTAGATGTAGCCACTCTTTGGTTTTCTATAACCATCTGACGCAGGTCTTGTCGTTCACTAACGGGAATCATGGAAAGCATTTCATACGGAGTGAAATCTTCCGGGAAAGTGCGGTCTGGAACGTTTCGGTTCATAGCAAGTGCTTGAATAGCCGCAGCAAGCCAAGCGCCACGGATGTCATCCCAGCGTTCTAAACGATCTTTAACGGGAGCAAACGCCGCACTAGGAGCCTGGGCAAAATGTTGATTGACAAGTAGACAAAAGCCTACCTTTATAAGTAGTGATTTTTTCATAGCTGTTGATTTATGTTTGGCAGTATGCAAGATTCGGGCCAAAATTAAGCGTTGAATTTGTAACCGATGCCTTTAATGGTGGAAATATAGTTGTCACCGATTTTTTCGCGGATTTTACGGATATGGACATCGATAGTGCGGTCGCCGACGATGATGTCGGTGCCCCAGACTTTCTCGAGGATTTGTTCGCGCTTAAAGACAAAATTAGGGCGAGAAGCGAGCAGCGCAAGTAGCTCAAATTCTTTGCGGGGTAGCTGGAGCTCTACGCCGTCTTTTTCAATGAGGTATTTTTCGCGATTGATGTGAAAATTATGCTGGGTTGGCGCAACAATGGGTTTATTGAGCTTACTGCGTCGCAACATCGCTTGAATGCGAGACAAGAGTACTTTTGTTTTGATGGGCTTGGCAATGTAGTCGTCGGCGCCAGCATCTAAGCCAGCTATCTGACTGTAGTCTTCGTTGCGAGCAGTCAAAAAACAAATGAGGATATCTTGAAATTGTTCGTCGGCTTTGATGCGCTCACAGACTTCGATGCCGTCGAGCACTGGCATCATGACATCCAGCAAAATGAGTGTCGGTTTTTGTTTTTGGATAAATTCCATACAGGCCATACCATCTGCAACGGTATCGACATGATAACCTTCTTTTTGCAGATTGTACTGAAGCAACATACGGATGTCTTCTTCGTCGTCTACAACGAGAATGTGAATTGGATTCATTGAGTAAAGTTAGTTATTCTAAATTTGGCAAAAAGTCAGCACAAAATATTTTTATGAAAAAATTAACAATTGTGCGTAACCGTATATAAAAAAAGCGCTTAACTTTGCAGGACTAGTAGTAGGTTTAGGTTAATAGTCAGGAGCTTTGGTTTACCAAGGCTCTTGGCTTTTATAGACGCTCATGAAAATCAAAATCCTTATGGTAGAGGACGATATCAGCCTTGGTATCGTCGTTTCAGATCAGCTAAGAGCCGACGGCTATGCTGTTACGCTTTGTGAAAACGGGGCCGAAGCCCTGCGGCGCTTTCAAGAGGAGCCCTACCACCTCTGTATTTTCGACGTCATGCTGCCAGTTAAAGACGGCTTCACACTTGCCCGAGACATCCGAAAGCAAAACAGCGAGATTCCCATTTTATTTTTATCGGCGCGTTCTCGCACCGAAGACAAAATAGAAGGCTTCAACGCAGGTGCCGACGACTACCTCACCAAACCATTTAGTGCCGAAGAATTACAATTAAGGGTCAAAGCACTACTCAAGCGCGTCAAATTACAGCCAGACACCCCAGAGCAAAAGGTGGTCAAAATTGGCCTCTACACTTTTGACACCGAAAACTTTACCCTTCAATCGCCAACGCAACTGATCACGCTCACTAAAAAAGAGGCCATGATCTTAAGGACGCTATTCAAATTTAAAAATCAACTGATCCCGCGCGATGTCATCCTCAACTCCGTATGGGGTCAAGACGATTATTTTGTCGGGCGCAGCCTAGATGTCTTTATCACGAAGTTGCGCAAATACTTAAAGGAAGACAGCAGTATTCAAATCAATAATGTTCACGGAGTGGGCTTTAAGTTCGAATGCCAAGAATGAGCGCCTACATCCTTCACCTCGAAACGAGCACCAAAATCTGCAGTGTTGCTATTTCACAAAACGGTGTCTTGCTCGCATACCAAGACCAAACCGGAGAAGCTTACATCCATGGAGAGGAGCTCACTTTGATGATACAAGCTATACTTCGTCAAACAAATCTCAATCTTCAAAATATTTCGGCAATAAGTTATAGTTCCGGGCCAGGATCTTACACCGGTTTGCGCATTGGGCTCTCTACCGCAAAAGGACTCTGTTTTGCACTTTCAATTCCATTAATTGCACTGCCTACGCATCACATATTACTTGAGCTAGCCCTCGCTAATGACTTCAAAAACGCAAAAAAAGTGATTGCCTTGCTTGATGCCAGAAGAACAGAAGTCTATATGCAAGTATTTGATTGCCAAGGCGGGAGTGAAAATGAGCTGCATTGTGCGCTTTTAGAACAAATAAACATAGACACCTATTTACCTGCGATCGTCGTTGGCGACGCCAATGAGAAAGCAAAAACTTTTTGGACAGACCCATCCATTCAATGGTTTGACCAACCTATTTGCGCAAAATATCAAGCTACTCTAGCCTTCAAGGCTTTTGAAAAAAAAAGCTTTTGAAGACCTCGCCTACTGCAGCCCCATTTATTTGAAAGGTGCCAATGGCGTGCTCCTTTGATACACCCGTTCGTTGCCTACAGCATCCTTGAGTCTCAGCTCAATCTTGGTGTCATTTGAGAAAGGAACTTGAAAATTGGCCTTTAATTGCTGATTTTTAGCGTCGTAATAAGCAGGAATCCACTGGCCATTTTGCCAACAGCTATAGCTACTTACACCCGAAAAATCATCCTTGAGTAGCCAGGTCCATTTGCCGTTATTGAGGCTGTCTAATTTGTTATTTGCTTGCTCTTGTATTGTAGGTGCCATTTCATCTTTGCGCATTCCCAGCACGCCAAGGGACTTTGATTCAGCAAATAAACTTGACCCCACACGCTTTGTTGGAAGTGCGACGCCATTCATTGTAAGGATATAATTTGCCGCAGCAATACTGTCCTTGAAATCATAACTGATATGAATTGGTCGAGCGATTTGCATGCGACTCGTTCCGATGCTTTTGGCATTGAGGTCAATGCTCTTGCGCACGGGTTCAAAAAAAGTAAGCGAATCGATCTGAACATGCCAAGATCCGGCCGTGTAACTGTAAGCCAAATTGGGTAGCCAATGCGTTTGATCGGTGTAGGTCACTTTAGCGGGCGTGATTGGATAAGGGTTGTGTACCCAAAGTTGGTGTAAACTTTCGTTGCCATTGATGTCGCGCAGCATCAAAGAAAATTGCAAGCTGTCTTTTGCCCCTATCGCAAACGAACCCGTTCCCTCGTAGGGGTAAATTGTGAGGGGGTTTGTTTTGGACCTGAAGAGCTTTTGAAATTTCTTTTTAGTGGTTTGAGCGTAGGTAAAATCTTGATGTACATTAATATAGCGCGC
>JAJTGF010000003.1:0-17561 GCA_021299335.1 Cryomorphaceae bacterium | reverse complement strand
CGCATCAAAAGCAATTTCGTCGAGCTCAAACCCAAAATGGCCTGCGTTGGCCGTCCAAATTTCAGCACTAAAAAGACCTAGGCTCCTGCCCCCATTTGTAAAATAATCATCTACCTGAATCGCCACTCCAATTCGATCCCCCTCTCTTAAGAAACCTTCGGGTAGCGTAGCTTTGTGGTTTTTTTGTTGCAAGGTTACCACCATCGATTTGGATGGCACTTCATAGCCATTTTCATCGAGCGCATAAAGACGAATGCCACTGAGAACGGGCGTTCCGGAATCACTCACAGAAAAACCATGTAAAAAAGGATTGAGCGCATGTTCGGTTTTGGTATCGCGCAATTCGAAATGCAAATGTGGCCCACTCGAGCCACCCGTATTGCCAGAAAAGGCGATTTGCTCTCCTTTTTGAACGAGCAATTTGTTCTTGGGGAGGAGGATGTCGACTTCATTTTGCCGAAGTGAATAAGAGGTATCTAAATACAGTTTTTGAATGCGTTCGGCAAATTGATTGCAATGTGCGTAAACAGTCGTGTAGCCATCTGGATGATCGATATAAAGCACCCAACCATAACCCGCTGAAGAAACCTTTAAGCGAGAGACAAAACCATCTGCAACGGCATAAATTGGCAAGTTCTCTCTTCCCGCGGTGCGGATGTCAATTCCCATGTGGAAATGGTTGGGCCGTAAATCGCCGAATCCCGCACTCAATTCTACTGGAGAGTTCATAGGAAGGGCCCAATTTGCACTGCAAGTCAAGAATTGCGCAGTGCAAAAATGGAAAGAAAACAAAGCAAGATATAGGATGTACTTGTGCATCTTCAAAACTACGGAAGAAAAAATAGAAAATCCTTCCCGATTTTTGCAGGATGTAAACGAATGCTTGTTAACTTTGTACAAAGTCACCGCTTAATATGACTGAGAACCTCAATACGCTCATAGAAGATATCCGCTCTCGCAGTTTGCAAATTGCTACTGACCTGAAAACCGAACGTGCTCAGCACGAGGTGCTTCAAGGTGAATTGCGCCGTATCCAAGAGCTTTACCAAGCCGAAAACGACAAAGTAAAGCAACTAGAGGCAACCATTGAAGAACTCAATGTTTCATTGGCGGAGGCTCAAAACAAAGTCGTAGAGGTTCCTGTTGCTACCACCAGTCGCAACGCCGAGGAAATCGACGCACTTGTGAAAGAAATTGAATTCTGTATAGAAAAGCTCAAGCAAGCCTAAATGAGTAAAGTAGCTCTTAAAATCAATATTGCTGGTCGCACTTATCCGCTAAATGTGCCAGAAGCTGAAGCAGACGCCGTTGCGGCAGCTGCAGCAGACATCAACAAAGCGATTGAATTGCTTCGCAAAAACTATGCAGTAAACGATACTCAAGATTTAATGGCGATGTCAGCCCTACAATTGCTTACCAAAGCAAAAGCTGAAGCCAAACCAACTGTTATTGAGCCCAACTACGCCGACATCGAAGCGGCACTTGAGGCCCTCAGACAAGACTTGAGCAACGCCCAATAACTTTCCACAGTGCCCCTCTCCCGACTACTAAAGTCAGAAGAATGGATATCGTATGGTTACTAATAGGATTACTCGGCGGCGGTGTTGCCGGTTTTATCCTTCAAAAAAGCATCCTCAAAAAAGATGCAGAACGCATTATCAAAGAAGCTGAATCTAAGGCAGAAACGATTCAAAAAGAACGTGCACTTCAAGCAAAAGAACGCTTTTTAAAGCAAAAAGAAGAACACGAAGAAGCCATTAAAGAGCGCGAGCGCCGCATGCAATCCGGTGAAGATCGCTTCAGAACCAAAGAAAAAACGCTCAATCAAAAATTAGAAGAAATCGGCCGCAAAGAGAAAGACCTCGAAAAAACACAAGCCGATTACCAAACCAAAGCAGCACACCTAGAGTTGCGCAACCAAGAACTGGATAAAATCCACCAAAAGCAAATTGCCGAGCTTTCCAAAATTGCTCAGCTCGCACCCGAAGAAGCCAAGCAGCACCTCATGCAAGCGCTCACCGACGAAGCCCGCACTGCTGCCATGGCTACCATCAAAGAAATTACCGAAGAAGCGAAACTCAATGCCAACAAAGAAGCTCGCAAGATTGTCATTCAAAGTATCCAACGTGTAGCGACAGAGCAAGCCATCGAAAACGCTGTTTCGGTCTTTAACATCGAGTCCGACGAAGTCAAAGGTCGCATCATCGGCCGCGAAGGGCGCAACATCCGCGCATTAGAGGCGGCAACTGGCGTAGAGATCATCGTCGACGACACACCTTGCAGAAACGGGTCGCCGCACCTGCATTGACCTCGGCATCCACGGTTTACATCCAGAACTCATGCGCATGGTTGGCCGCATGAAATTCCGTTCATCTTACGGTCAAAACCTACTCCAACACTCCCGCGAGGTAGCCAATCTCTGCGCCATTATGGCCGCAGAACTTGGTCTCAATGTCAAGCTTGCCAAACGCGCAGGTTTGCTCCACGATATCGGTAAAGTGCCTGACGAGGAACCAGAATTGCCACACGCTATCCTCGGTATGAAAATCGCAGAAAAATTCGGTGAAAAAGGAGATGTACTCAATGCCATCGGAGCCCACCACGACGAAATCGAAATGACTACGCTTATCTCTCCGATTGTTCAGGTATGTGATGCCATTTCAGGTGCACGCCCAGGAGCCCGTCGCGAAATGGTAGAAGCCTACATCAAACGCATCAAAGAACTCGAAAACCTTGCACTTTCTTATGACGGTGTCGGAAGCGCCTACGCCATTCAAGCAGGCCGCGAGTTGCGCGTCATGGTAGAAGCCGAAAAAGTGAGCGATCAAAGAGCCGAAGAACTCTCTTTCACGATCTCACAGCGCATCCAAACCGAAATGACCTACCCTGGCCAAGTCAAGGTGACGGTCATCCGCGAAAAACGCGCCGTGAACTACGCTAAATAAAACTAAATGCGTCCGGACCTCTTCACCAGCCTTATTCTAGGGCCCTGCTCGGCCGAAACGCATTCTCAAGTATTACAAACAGCGGAAGGTCTTCAAGGCCTTCCGCTTTCTTATTTTAGAGCGGGTATCTGGAAACCTCGGACTCAACCCGGTGCTTTCGAAGCATCAAATAGATATGGTTTGGATTGGTGCGCGCTCAACTGTCAATCCATTTACTGTTCAGGAAATTGCCGAAGCGCTGCAAGGAAGTGGTATTCCAGTAATGGTCAAAAACCCTGTGAATCCCGACCTTAAGCTCTGGATTGGAGCCATTGAAAGATTGGAAAGACACGACATCAAAGTGATTGGAGCCATTCACCGCGGTTTTTCAGTTTACCAAAAAACAAAATACCGCAACAATCCGCATTGGCAAATTGCCATCGACTTCAAACAGGAAAGACCCGATATCCCACTCATCATGGATCCGTCGCATATTGGTGGCCGAGCGGCGCTCATTGCCCCTCTTGCCCAACAAGCTTTGGATCTGCACTATGACGGTCTCATGATCGAAACGCATTGCGATCCATCGGCCGCACTCACCGATGCCAAACAGCAAATTTCGCCAGCCGAACTACACGACCTCTTTACGGCTCTTGAGCCACGCTCTCAAAGCGAACGCATCAAACACGATCTCTCGGAATTGCGCGATAAACTCAGTATCGTAGACGACGCCTTAATAGAATTGCTTCAAGAACGTATGGCGCTCTCTAAGCAAATTGGCATTTTCAAACGCACCCACAATACGCCTATTTTACAAGTGCAGCGTTGGGAAGAAACCCTCAAAACCAGCGTCGAAAAAGGACTGCTCTCAGGGCTTTCACAAGAATTTACAGAGCAATTCATCAAAATGCTCCACGAAGAATCTATTCGGATTCAATTAGCACTCCTCAGTGATCAGCCCGATGCAAATTAAAGCGCAGAGATACTCCGGACAGCTACAAGCACCTGCTTCCAAAAGCCATGGACAACGCTTATTGATCTTAGCTGCGCTCTCCAACAACGCATGTCAAATTCAAAACTTAGGAGCTGATCGCGACACCAAAGCGATGCAGGCAGCCTTGAATCACTTCACCCAACATCCATCAAATCGTCAAGAGGTGGTGATCGATGTTGGCGAAAGCGGCTTTGCATTGCGCACCCTTGCCTTTGTGGCAAGTCATTTCTGCTCACATTACAGACTCACAGGCCACGGCACCCTCTTGAAACGCACGCATTGGTCAACCGTTCACTTGTTAGAGCAACTTGGTCTAAAAGTGACCCATCAGAATGGTCAACTACCTTTAGCAATCGAGGGGGAGGTTTCCAATACCCAAATTAACGTAGACGGATCTGAGGGATCTCAGTATGTTTCTGGGCTATTTTTATTCGCGGTCAAACAACCTGGTTCTTGGCAAATCACCGTTAAAAATCTCAATAGCCACGCTTATTTTGAAATGACGTTGGCAGCATTGAATCAATTTGGTTTTGTTTACCAACAAAACGGAGAAATCTATTCTTTCGAAGGAGCTCAAGAGCTTTCTTGCCCAGAGGTGAGCGTCGAAGGTGATTGGAGCAGCGTGGCGGCACATCTTGTTGGGGCTTCAATACGAGGCGAAATACGTGTTTCGGGTTTAAATCCGGAAAGCTTACAGCCTGATCAAAACCTACTTCATGCACTCGAGCAATTTGGGGCAAAGTACGATTGGAACAACGGAGAACTCTTTCTTTCCGAAAGTAAAAACAAAAACCCTTTTGAGTTCGATTGCACGCAACAACCCGATTTATTCCCTGTTTTAGTGGTTTTGGCCTGTGCGGCACATGGCACAAGCAGCATCAAAGGGATTCATCGCTTGAAGAACAAAGAATCGGATCGCCTACATGCCATGTGCGAGGCGCTGGACATTTGGGGTATTCCTTACCACATAGCGCAAGATCACATTGAAATACATGGATCGGGTAAAATCAAAAGTGGCTGCATCAATACTTACAACGATCACCGGATTGTGATGGCTGCATGTATTGCCAATTTGTTATCTGATCAGCTTCAAATGCCCGAGGATACGAGCGCCGTTCTCAAATCTTATCCGGGGTTTATGAACGATTTCGAACGCTTGCTGCAAGGTTAATTACCTTGACCGATTAAACCCGAATTTTGATTGAGAATGTAAGCTTCGAAAGTGAGGTCGAGCCTTGCCAAACGCGCCTTGATGTCTTTCTTCTTTTCTGCTGGAACTTTTGGTTCTTTTAGTAAAAGGTCGTAGTATTTACGGACCATGGCAGTATCTCTTGGCTCGTTGATGTCGTAGGAACTTCCCAAACTTTCGATGACGAGCAGGCGGTTTTTGTAATTGGGAAAGCGCTGTAGTAAGGTGTCGCCATAAGCCCTTGCCTCGCGTGGTGCACGCAAGTGTTCGTAGATCATGTGGGTTTTGAACAAGCAATCAGCAGAGAAAGTGTCTTCGGGAAAAGCCCGGCTGTAAGCAAGCAAACGATTGACCAATTCAATTTGTGCAAGACTCGTGATTTTAGCCGCCTTTTTCGGGTCCTTTTGCAATTTGGCAAGTGAGTCTTCATATGCCGTAATGCCCTCGCGCAAATTTTCTTTTTTGCTTTTGTGTTCGGCCGTTTCACCGCAGGATACGAGGAGAAAGCCAATAAGAAGTGTATAAATAAATCGTGTTTTCATCTTTTTAAATCATGCGTGGTTTTTTACCCCCTGGGAAACTCATTTTATAATCGACTTGAACTGCACCCTGCGTAATGTTACCGAGGCGTTTGAGCAGTAATTTTTTCTTGAGCGGACTGAGGTGGTCTGTGAAAAGAATGCCTTCAATGTGGTCGTATTCGTGTTGAATGATGCGCGCAGCATAGCCATCGTAGGTTTCTTCGTGGAAGTTCCAGTTTTCGTCGTAATAGGTAATGAGCACTTGTTCTTTGCGCTGCACATTCTCTCGGATACCGGGTATCGATAAGCATCCTTCTTGAAACGCCCACTGCGGTCCGTTTTCTTCTTCTATGATGGGGTTAATGAATACTTTTTTAAAGTTTTCAATACCTGCTGCTTTCGGATCTGGTTCGTCGTCTTCTTCATCGGCAAAAGGGCTGCCGTCGACGATAAACAAACGAATGCTCTTGCCAATTTGAGGCGCGGCCAAGCCAACGCCCTTTGCGTGGTACATGGTTTCGAACATATCGGCAATGAGCTTTTGCAAATCGGGGTAATTTTCATCGATTTCCTCGGCTTCTTTTTTGAGGACGGCATCTCCGTAGGCGACAATTGGTAAAATCATGGTACAAATTTAACAAGGATTAGCTTTGGCTCAGGTATTCTTGCAAAATCAGGGCGGCAGCAACTTGATCAATTAAACTTTTATCTTGACTTTTCTTCTTGTGGCCCATTTGTGCGATTGCTGCACTGGCCATTTTAGACGAAAAACGCTCGTCGAATAAAACAACTGGTATTCCAGGAAATTTCTTTTCGAGAACCGCTTTCAACAAACGAATATTTTCAGTGACATGGGAGTCGGATCCGTCTAGTCGGGTGGGATATCCCAATACAATTTCAACAATTTTGCGTTGGGGTATTTCTTGTTCAAGCCAATTTTCAAGTTTGGTTGATTCGATGGTCTGAAGAGGGCTGGCAATAATTCGATTGGGATCGCTGATTGCCAAGCCAGAGCGCTTGAGGCCAAAATCAATGCAAAGGACGACAGACATACGCCAAAATTAAGGAGTTTAAGCGAAGTATTCGTAATTTCGTGGGGTGATACAAAAAGTACTCTTATTCTTGCTGCCGCTCTTGCTCTTTTCTTGCAAAGAAGATCAAAAAGATACCGAGCAACCAAAAGAAACGCGCTTGATTTTCAAGCCTGAATTTGATGGCTTGGATGCATTCATGAATTACCGTCAAAAAGTAGAGGCGCGCAAAGACCTCAAAAGACTTCCTTCGCTTTCTTTTACACACAAAACCGGTTATTCACTGCAATCTGTAGCCTTTCTTGACCCGAAAGGTGAAATCTTGAAAGCGACCCTCGATCAAATTGATACGAATGGGCACAAACTTACCTATACATTTTATTTCCTCAAAGAAGTGCTGAGCATGGCGCAAGTCATCGACGAACAACTGAGACTTTCTAATTTGCAGTACAAAGAGACCTTCTATTTTTACAATGCGAACCAAAGCCCAATCGCTTGCTACACAAGAAAAGTAGTAAACGGAAAGCAGTCACCTTACCTTTCCAAAGCACCTGATTCAAAAGAGAATCAAACCATTGAAGACTGCTTGCAAATGCTGTCAAATATGCAAAACCAAACCGCGCAGTTCTCGTTGTCCTTTCAAGGTTTCGACGAAGCCTTCAACAAAAAGTTCGTTCAATTTGGCAACGACTACTACTCCACCAACTTGGCCTACGCCCCGACAGACCCTATGATCATTGGGTTTGAAAAAAATCCGGAGGCCTTCAAAAACCAAACTTTCACCATTCAATTCCAAGACGTGCAAGAAGCTTCTGGCTTGCAATATCAAGTCCTGACCGATATTCAAGCGAACTAATGCAACATTTTATTGGTTTCAAACGTCTTATAGAGTTGTACTGACCTCCTTACTTCATGAAAAAATACCTTTTACTCAGTCTTTCTATCCTTTTCTCCTTTCTTTCTTACAGTCAAACTATGAAAGTGAGCGGACGCATCGTAGATACTTCGGGTGTACAACCCATTCACCAAGCTAGCATCATGGCCATTCATTTGCGAGACTCCGTGTTGGTCAAGTTTACGCGCAGTAATGCCAATGGTGAGTTTGTCATCAATGAGCTCCCGATAGACTCCTTTCAGTTGGTGATTGAGCACAGCAACTGGACACCGCGCAGCATCTATTTAATGGGGTCAAGTAAAAAAACAAATTTCGAATTGCCCGATATCCGTCTTTATCCAAAAGTACAAGACGTGCAAGATGTCGTAGTTACGCGCAATCGAAACGCCATGTATTTCAGTGGAGACACCCTCATTTTTGTGGCCGATTCTTTTAAAGTAGCAGAAAACGCCGTTGTGGAAGACCTCCTCAAAAAATTACCAGGCATCAAAGTCGAAGACGACGGAAGCATTACGTCACAAGGTAAAGAAATTAGCCAAGTACTGGTAGACGGCGATGAATTCTTTGGCTCAGACCCTACTATTGCCACCAAAAACTTAGCCGCTAACGGCGTAGAATCCGTACAGGTATACGAAAAGAAAAACGAAGATGCAGCCGCAGGAGAAGACGATAAAATCCAAGTTCTCGACCTGAAACTCAAAGACGAAGCCAAACGAGGATATTTCGGCAAAGCAGCCGTGGCTTCAGACTTCAACCAAGGTGCAGCCGACGAAGCATTTTACGAATCCGAACTGTTGTTCAATAAATTCAACAAAACGCAAAAGATTTCTGTCTTTATGCTCGCCTCCAACACCCCAAAATCTAGTTTTGGATTTGG
The DNA here is from genome assembly GCA_021299335.1 of Cryomorphaceae bacterium. Classification (GTDB taxonomy): domain Bacteria; phylum Bacteroidota; class Bacteroidia; order Flavobacteriales_D; family Crocinitomicaceae; genus UBA952. Next base: position 9,130 of record JAJTGF010000003.1, on the reverse strand, counting down.
AGACATGAACAAATTTGGACTCGATAACGAACGAGATGCGAGCGGCCTCAATTTCTGGGACCGCGACTCCAGAGGCAACAATTCTGGTATCCCGCAAACGCTGAAAACGGGAGTCTATTACAACGATCGCCTTTCTGACAAAGTAAAGCTCGGCGTGAATTATGCCTACTACGATAGCCGTTTGCAAGCCATCTCGAACTCGCAAACGCAATATTTCTTGGCAGACAGCTCTTATTACACCAAAGACGCAGACACCAATCAAACCACGAGCAGCTCACACCGCTTCAATATGAATTTGCAGATCGATATCGATTCACTCACTAAACTTGAAATCAAGCCGAATGTACACTTTGACCTCGGAACACAAAACAACACATCGGTCAATGATTTCCTCGACAACGGTTTTGCTTCTTACCTGCTTACGAACGTCAACAATACCTATGATTCAAAAGGCATAAGCAGCAATTCAGAAGCCATCTTAAGAAGAAAATTTGCTAAAAAAGACCGCGAGCTAGAGGCTAAATATATCTTGCGCTACAACGACAATAACTCTGATGGACAATTAACTACCTCCACAAATGCCTTGGCCTTTGATACGGTGGTCAATCAAAGAAAGACCAACAACAACCTTAGCAACACCAACTTTGTGACGCTCTCCTACACGGAGCCACTCTCCAAGAGTTTCTTGTTAACCACTGAATACTTTTTAGAACTCGGCACCTCGAACCAAGCGCGCTACACTTACAACCCCAATTTAGCTGGGCAATTCGATCAGGTAGACAGCCTCTTTACCAATGATTTTGTCAATGAACGCTTCCAGCAGCGCGGTACCGCTATTCTGACATACCTCTACAAGAGTCACCGCATCTCAGGTGGCCTTGGTTACCGAAACATCCAAATTGACAATATCAATAAATTCAGCGAAGTAGGTATCAATCAAAATATCTCCAACTTCTTGCCCAACTTCTCTTATCAGTTCAAGCCGAGTATGGCCAAGCGCATCAATATCCGCTACAACACTTCTTCGGCTCCGCCAAGCGCCAACGATCTACAACCAGTTCGGGACAACACCAACCCTAACCGCATCCAAGAAGGAAATCCGGATCTGAAACCTAACTACCAGCACCAATTCAACTTCAACGCCAATATTTGGCAAGCCATGACCGGCCGCTATATTTGGTCCGGTGGAAACGCCAACTTCACACAAAATGCTTTTGGTACAAGCACTACTTTTGACCAATTTGGCCGAACCATTTCTAAAACGGTCAACGTAGATGGCAATATGTTTGCAACGATCTATGCAGGTGGCGGCTATCCCATCTTGAACCGCAAACTCACTTTTGAGCCCAGTATGAATGCCTCTTACTTCAGGACCAATAACTACATCAACAACCAACTCAACACAACCAGTACTACTACGCTAAACGGCGCATTCTCCATTGAGGTCAGTTTGGATAGCTTAGAGTTGAATGTCGGTGCAGACTACACCTATGTGAACCCAATCACTACCCTGAGTACTTTTTCTAACCAACCCTACTCTACTCAAAATTATTTCATGACCGGTGACTGGCGTTTCCCTGCACATTTCCGTTTCAAATGGGAACTCAATTATACCATGAACCGAGGGCGCGCCGACGCATTCAACCGAGACCTCTTTATCGTAGACCTCGAGCTTCAGAAAGCTTTCCTGAAGACAGAAAATCTTATTTTCGGTTTGTCTGTCAATGACTTGCTCAATCAGAATATCAACTTACAGCGCACTGTCAGTGGCAACCAAATTACCGACAACTTTACGCGCATCATTACGCGTTATTTCTTAGTGCGCCTGACTTATAAATTTAACAACAACAAAACCCGTGAAGAAGATCTTCGTATGTGGCATTAGCGCCTTGTTGCTCAGTCTACAGACCTGGGCGCAAACCGAGTATATTCATGCTGGCAAAATCACGTTTGAACGCCGAACGAATCTAGAAAAACGCTTTACTGATCAGCGCATGAAGCGTTTTGTTACGGAGGAGAACAAAATCCGTATTGAACCCTTTACTCTTTATTTCAACGATACTGCGTCTTACTTTGCGGTGGTTCCGAGCAATGAACCCGAAGAAATGGCATGGCTTACGACCAAAAATGCATATTATCAAAATCTGAATAACCAGAGTCAGCTCATGATGCTTGCCGTGTTCGGGCAAAATGTATATGTTCAGGACAGCCTGCCCGAGCGCACCTGGAAAATGACCGACAGCAAACGCACCATTTGCGGCTACGAGTGTAGAAAGGCCATCTATCAAAAAAACGACAGCACCCGCCTTTACGCATGGTATACGCCAATGCTCACGCCATCTGTAGGCCCAGAAGGATTCTGCGGACTTCCCGGAACCATTTTAGGTCTGGCAACAGAAGATGGTGGCATTGTCTATTTTGCGAAGAAAATTGAATTGACTCCACCAAAAAAAGAAGAACTCCTTCTCAATCCAGGAAAAAATAAAGTATTCACCATATTGGAATTACGTCAAAAAATAGAGAAGGATTATGGTTCTACGCCTTGGGGAAAGAGACTCTTCGATGATATTTTTCGTTGGCTCTAATTTGTCCAAGCCAAAAGCTATCCTTAATTTCGAGCAAAAAAAATAAAATGAAAGGAATCATTTTAGCCGGCGGCACTGGTTCGCGCTTGCACCCCCTCACCTTAGCGGTTTCGAAGCAACTGATGCCCATCTACGACAAGCCGATGATTTATTATCCTTTGTCGATTTTAATGAGTGCCGGCATCAAAGAAATACTCATTATTTCTACCCCTCACGATTTACCTCATTTCGAAAAATTACTCGGAGATGGCGCAGACCTCGGTTGTCGTTTTGAATACGCCGTTCAAGAGGTTCCTAACGGTTTGGCTCAAGCGTTTGTAATAGGCGCTGACTTTATTGGTCAAGACAAAGTTGCACTCATTCTTGGCGACAACATTTTTTATGGTGTCGGGATGGATGCACTGCTGAAAGAGAACAATGATCCAATTGGAGGAGTTGTTTATGCCTACCACGTGAGCGATCCAGAAAGATACGGAGTTGTTGAATTCGACTCAGACAACCAAGTGGTTTCGATTGAAGAAAAACCGAAGCAACCTAAATCCAACTATGCAGTTCCAGGTCTGTACTTCTATGACAATTCCGTAATAGAAATTGCGCGCAACTTAAAACCTTCGGCGAGAGGTGAATACGAAATTACTGATGTAAACGCAGCCTATCTCGAAAGAGGACAACTCAAAGTTGCCATACTAGACCGAGGTACCGCATGGCTAGACACCGGAACATTTAGCTCACTCATGCAAGCCGGACAATTCGTACAGGTAATCGAGGAAAGACAAGGACTCAAAATTGGCTGCATCGAAGAAGTGGCTTACCGAAACGGTTTTATCGATGCAGCACAACTCAAACATTTAGCTGCCGGACTTGTTAAAAGCGGTTATGGAAACTACTTACTCCAACTGCTCAATAAATAAATGAAAGACCTTGCAAGCTACAGCGCTTATCTAGAAACCGCGCTTCAAACTCACCAAATTCCGCAGCAGCCGGCCAATCTCTACGATCCGCTGCGCTATTTTCTTCAACTTGGAGGCAAACGCTTGCGTCCGATGCTGAGCCTAATGGCCTGTAAGCTTGCAGATAGCCCAATGGAAAAGGCGCTCCAAGCCGCATTAGCTGTCGAGTATTTCCATAATTTCTCCTTGATCCACGACGATATCATGGATGTAGCTCCGCTCAGACGTGGACAAGCGACCGTTCATGAAAAGTGGAATCCAAATATTGCGATACTCTCTGGAGATGTGCTGTTAGTCAAGGCATATGAGCAACTTGCTGCATATGATCCAAGCACTTTTCACGCACTTTTTGTCGTCTTTAATCAGACTGCTATTGAGGTTTGCGAAGGGCAACAACTCGACATGGATTTTGAAATGCGAACTGAGGTTTCCGAGGAAGAATACATGGAGATGATCCGACTCAAAACTTCGGTGCTATTGGGCTGTGCCCTACAAATGGGCGGCATTGTTGGCGGACTAAGCCAACCAAATACGGAATTGCTCTACAACTTTGGCGTGCATCTTGGTCTAGCCTTCCAAATCCAAGACGACATTCTCGATTTATTTGGCGAAAGCGCTCAAGTAGGTAAACAAATTGGAGGCGATGTACTCGCGAACAAGAAAACGCTATTGTCCATCTGTGCTAAAAAAGCGGCAAATTCCGAACAACGGTTAACGTTACAGGAGTTAGAAGGCATGCAAGACCCCACGCTCAAAGTTGAAAAAACAAAAGAATTATTCAATCAATTAGGAGCACGCACTTATTGCGAACAAAAAATGGCAGGTCACCATCAAAAAGCATTAGCAGCATTGGATCTCATCGAAACAAATGGTTCTAAATCTGAATTATTAGCCTTGGCTGAATTTTTATTCACGAGGTCCCATTAGATTAGGGCTTTTTTTTGAATTTGATTATATTTGTCACAACTATCTAAAATATCAACAATGAAAAAACTTTACGTATCTTTTCTTGCCGTTTTGGCAACTGGTACTTTTCACGCACAAGTGAAAAGCATCAATGCGCCTCGCTTGGATCAAAGAACTTCTTTTGAAGTGGGGTCTAGCGTCGCACACAAGCCTTCAGCTACGGCTAAGGTGACCACCATTTGGTCAGACAACTTCTCTTCTGCAGCTAACTGGACAATCGGTAGCACAGGCTCTAACCCAGAACAATGGCACATCATCAATACGCCAAGTTCTATTCCGGTTTCTGCCCTCAGCCCATTTGCTTCTCCTACTGCAGCAAACGGTTTCTTATTTGTCAACTCCGATGCCAACAACACGGGTGACTTTGATGGTACTCCAATCATCACTACCGCTACAAACGTCGGTACCATCGACTGTTCTGCACACAGTGTTGTCAAATTGAAATACCACCACAACTTCCGTTGGTGGCACGACACCCGCGGTGTTCGCGTTTCCGGCGATAACGGTGCTACTTGGCATGAATACGAAATGTCAAATGAAACAGACTACTCTACGCCAAATCAAAACTCCGGTAATCCAGAGGTCACTGTCATCGATGTATCACAATGGTGTGCAGGTTCATCTCAAGTAAAAGTTCAATTCTATTACGACGACAACGATTACTGGGGTTGGTATTGGGCCGTAGACGACGTAGAACTTTACGTCCCTGAAGCAAATGATCTTAAATTGAACAGTATCTATTGGGGTTCTACTGGTTTTTGGGCTGAGCGTTTGGCTTACTACCAAGTTCCTGCCTCTCAAGTTACCGAAATCGAATTTTCTGGTTTAGTAGAAAACATTGGTGCGCTTGACCAACAAGATGCTGTATTCACAGCAACTGCGGGTGCTTTCTCTGGTTCTTCTGCTGCTACGCCAGTTTTGGTTGGCAACGTAGATACACTGGCTTGTACTACTACATTAACACCAGGAACAGCAACTGCTACAATTTCTGTTTCAGGTTCCGTAACCATGGGCAACAACGATGGTGACGCCTCTAACAACACACTCAGCAACTACGCCTCTGTTGCCATCAACCCTTACGTATATTCTCGTGACAACGGAACAGCAACTAACGGTTCTTTCAATGGTGGAATGGGCTTCGAGGTTGGTAACATCTTCGACATCTTCGCCAACACAACAATTGGTGGTGGTTCAGTATATGTGAATGGTGCTGCAGAAATCGGTGCAGAAATCTACTTGAAGTTGTATTCTATCGACCCAGCTACAGGAGATTTCCTCTACGTAGACGAAACAGGTCCTTATGTATTGACTTCAAACGATATCGATGCTGAAGTAACACTTTCTTTCCTTGGTGGTAACTACCCACTCAACGCCGGAGAGTCATACCTTTTGGTAGCTGGTTCTAACGGAGACGGTGGCGCAACCAATGACCTCGTTGTCGGTACTGCTGGTCCTGCACCAGCTCAAACATGTTTCTACTACGACATGACAGACCTTACTTGGTACTACACTACTTCACAGCCAATGGTTCGCATGAACTTTGATCCAGCTTTAGGTATCAAAGAAACTTCAAACTCTTTTGGACTTGAAGTAGCTCCAAACCCAGCTGCAGATGCAACAAGTGTGACTTTCACTATGAAGAACACTTCTGATGCCATCATCAATGTGATCGACATGGCTGGCAAAGTTGTTGCTACTCAATCTTTGTCTGGTGTAAACGGAACACAAGTTGTTGAAATCAATACAAGCGCTTTGAACAGTGGAATGTACACTGTAACTGTTGCTGCTAATGGCACAACAGTAAGCAAAAAACTTGCGATTCGCAAATAATCTTTCCGATTTGGAAATGAAAAGGGAGCCCTCGGGCTCCCTTTTTTATTGCCATAAATTCCGAAATAAGAATTAAACCGAAATAAGAATTAAAATTGGGTAGAAACTTACCTTAAACTAAAAGACAAAACAGCATCTAGAAATGCATCAGGAGCTTCTGCATGCACCCAATGGCCGGCTTGTGGTATAGACGAAAACTGAGCATCTGGATAATAACTTTCCAGTTGTGCAATATCTTCATCCAGAATATAATTAGAAAGCAGACCACGTATAAATAGCGCAGGTGTAAAAGACTCAAATTCGGGAAGCGCACTCAATATTTCGTTCATACTCGCTTCAAGAACCGGAAAATTGACGCGCCACGCCAATTTTCCTTTTTCTTCCCAATATAAGTTTTTCAATAAAAACTGCCGAACCCCTTCGGAATCTACAAATGTTTTGAGAATGGCCTCGGCTTCGCTTCTTGCACTTAACTTACTCAGATCTATGGCGTGAATTGCCGCCAGAATGTGCGCATGATGCGGCGGATAAGCCTTGACGCCCATATCGACCACAATGAGTTTTTCGAGCGAATCAGGGTGTGCTTGATCGTAGTGCATGGCAAGCTTACCGCCCATCGAGTGACCTAATAAAATGGGACGATGGATTTGAAGCTCTAGAAGTAAACCTTGAAGATCTTGCACCATTAGAGGATAAGAAAATTCTGCAGACCATGGAGAATGGCCGTGGTTGCGCAAATCGACAAGCGTGACTTCATAATACTCAGCCAATTTCTTGGCGTGAGTAAGCCAGTTATCAGAAGAACCAAAAAGACCGTGCAAAATAACAAGCGGTTTACCTTGTCCGAGTTGTCTGTGGCTTAACTTCATGTGATAAAATTACTCATGTTATTGTGAATGTTCAAGTCTTTACTTAGATTTGTTGAAACTTGAAAAATTATGAAAAAACTATTTTTTATCGGCTTGGCTACTTTGGCAGTGAGCTCAGCAACTTTAACATCTTGTGGCAAATACGAAGAAGGACCAGGTTTGGCACTTTCCTCTAAAACCGCTCGTTTAACAGGCTCTTGGAAACTTACAGCACAAACAACCAATGGTGTTGCGGATGCCTTAACAGGCCTTACTCAAACCATGGAAATCACCAAAGATGGAAAATACAGTGTGCTCATTTCCTACAGCTACATGGGGTTCAATTACACCAACGACTTTACTGGAACTTGGGCGTTTTCTGACGACAAATTGAATCTCATTACTACAGTGGACGGTCTTACTGGTTCAGATAGCCAAGAAATCCTTCGTCTTGCCGGAAAAGAACTTAAATTAAAAAGTGTAGATGGTTCTGAAACCGTGATTCAAACCTTCACTGCTCAATAAGCATTGTCAACAAACAATCTGAAGCCGCAATTCGTTGCGGCTTTTTTATTGGCCAAAAAGTAGTACATTTGAAAAAAAACATAAAAATGAAGGCTGTTCTCTTTTCACTTTCTTTATTGACTCTAGGGCTAGTAGGTTGTTCTAAATACAGCGAAGGCCCTTCTTTTTCAATGCATACAAGAAAAGCGCGTTTATGCAATGACTGGAAACTTTCCGATTACGTGCTCAACGGCAACAACGTCTTTGATGCTGCCATCACCACCAAAATGAGTATCGATAAAGACGGTACCTATTCTATTTCCAATTATTCAAATGAGCTAGGTCAACTTCAAGGCACCTATAGCCACGGTACTTGGGTTTTTGGAGAAGACGAAACGAGTGTGCTCTTCTATGCGGATACCACTACCGTGAATCCTATTCACGAATACAGCATTAAAGAATTGCGCAATAAGCGCATGGTATTAGAAGAAGAGATTTTTCAGACCGGAGATTTACACCGCCTCACGCTTATTCAGCAATAAGTAGCGGCGTTCAAAAACTCATTTTCGAGACAAATAGCAAGTGGATCCTAAACAAATTTAGGATCCACTTCCATTATATGTCCACAAGACTTACAGGTGCGGAGCGCTTCAGAACCGTAAAATTCTTTGAAACGCGGCAAGAAATCTTTTTCAATATTTTCGAGGTGAAAGCGATAAGTGTGTAGGTGCTCATTGCAGGCTTCACAAAACCACATCAGGCCATCTTGGAGGTCAGTGCCTTTGCGCACGCGCTCGATGACTAAACCAACTGTATTGGCACCTCTTGCAGGCGAGTGAGGTGTGTTGGCGGGCAACAAGAACATCTCGCCTTCTTTTACAATAATATCTTTTGCCTGACCTTCATGTTGAATCCGAACTGTGATGTCGCCCTCAATTTGATAAAAGAGCTCTTCGCTCTCATTAAAATGGTAGTCTTTGCGTGCGTTGGGGCCCGCAACCACCATGACGATGAAATCTCCGGCTTCTCGGTACAAGTTTTTGTTCGAGACCGGAGGTTTGAGTAGGTCACGGTTTTCGTTGATCCATTGCTGCAAATGAAAAGGAGCAAGCATAAGCTGAGTTTTAAGCGTTGAGGATACCTCTAGAGATCACAATTTTCTGTACTTCAGAGGTGCCTTCGTAGATTTGTGTAATTTTTGCATCGCGCATCAGGCGCTCTACGTGATATTCTTTTACAAAACCGTATCCTCCATGAATTTGAACGGCCTCTACGGTTTGCTCCATGGCAACTTTAGAGGCGTAAAGCTTGGCCATAGCGCCAGATTGGTCGTAGTTACGGCCAGCATCTTTGTCTTGGGCCGCCTTGTAAACTAAAAGGCGTGCAGCTTCGATTTCTGTAGCCATATCGGCTAATTTGAAGGCAATGGCTTGGTGTTTGTAGATTT
>JAJTGF010000101.1 GCA_021299335.1 Cryomorphaceae bacterium | reverse complement strand
TGCTCTTCCGTTTCACCGGCTTCTATTTTGCCGCCAGGGAACTCCCATTTTTCGGAGATGTAGGCGTAGTTGGCGGGGCCGCGCTGGACGGCCAGGATTTTGTTTTGGTGTTGGATGACGGCAGCTACGACCTCGATGCGTTTCATGGAGGTAAAGATAGTTGAAGTATCTATTTTATTGATAAAATTAGAACATGTTCTAATTTATCAGTTCCAATGAACAACTTCTAAACTTTTGATAATCTGATGTGTTATCTTTAGATTAAACCCTAAAACTAGTCTTTATGAAACGCAATAAATCTCTACTCGCCCTGCTTTTTGGCGCTACTCAGTTTGCAGCTTTTGCTCAAAATAACTACCTCTACGGACTAATTTCTACGCCGCCTACGGTTCCCATGAATACTTCTACGGCAACGACGCGCCTCGGTAGAATGGACCTGACTACAGGTGAGCTTGTTGCGGTGAGTCCGAATAGTTTGTCTTCGATCAGTAATGGAACGGGTGCGGCGCTTGATCCCAACGCGCAAACCTATTTTTACGAAACCCAGACCGAGATGATTTCGGTCGATTTGAATACTGGCCTAACCACAGCGCAGGCGGTTGTTTCTAATCCCATTCAGCCTAGTTATTTTGATAATTACCGTTACAATACCAGTGACTCCACCATTTATGGTTTGGGTAGAATCTCCACCTCAACAGGCATTGGACAGGCGAATGGTGAGCTGTATTTGTCATCAATCAACCCAGCAACGGGCGTCATTACCCAAATTTCTCCACAATCGGTAGGAGAAATGTATACGGTGGCTGGCAATGCCATTGATCCGCACGAAATGGTTTATTACTACTCTTTATCAGGTCATATCATCGGTCTTGACATCTACACTGGGTTGGTCTATTCCGATCAAGTAATTACTTATCCAGAAGGAGGGATGTTTTTTGAGAATTATACTTACAACTGCGCAGATACCACTATTTACGGTCTTATTCGTACCAATACAGCCCCTCCAAATGAGTTTTATCTAGGCAAAATTGACCCAAATACAGGAATCGCCACGCGGGTTTCGCAACAGGCCATTCCTTATTTTACGTATTCTATCAATGGCAGCTCTACCATAGACCCGAACAACGGAGTGTATTATTTTGCGGCTAAGTCTACTGCGGTCAACCCGGCAATTAATGTTGTTGTTGGTGTGTCTTTGGCAACAGGCGCAGTGGTTTTTGAGCAGTGCATGACCCTTCCTACCGAGGCCGTTAATTCGCGTTATTTTAACTTGATGCGTTTCCCGTCAGATTGTGCCGAAGCCTTTCCTTCGCGCGTCAACCCAAACAGCGGGTCTGCAGGTTTGGCAGCTGCTAACAAGTCCACACTCAAAGTAGCGCCGAATCCGTTTGAGCAACAATTTACCGTTACTTCAGCTGAGCTCATTGAGGCCATTACCCTTCGCGATGCACAAGGAAAAGTTGTTTTGCAACAAGCAGCGAGCAGCAATACGCTCGAAGTAGAAACGGGCTCATTGCAAAGCGGTGTGTACTTTTTGGAAGTACAGACTTCTAGAGGCATTGAGTTGGTGAAGGTGGTGAAGTAGGGATCCTTAATCCATCTTCCCCAATTCATCAAACTTCTGCTTCATGGTGGGGTTGCCGTGCGTCAGTTTCTTGATTGTTATTTCATCGGCTTTGTCGTTTGCCAATCGGAGGTTGTTCTCGGAGCCGATGAGGTTTTCCTTGACTTTCATGAGGGCGGCAATAGACTTGTCGATGTCTTTGATGGCGGCTTGGAATTTATCAGAAGCCAATTGGTAGTTTCTGGAGAAGCCATTTTTGAACTGATTGAGGCGCTCCTCAAAATTCGTGACGTCGATATTCTGAGCTTTGACCAACTCGAGCTCTGTGCGGTATTGTAAAGAGTTGAGTGCTGCGTTGCGCAGTAGGGTAATGATCGGGATAAACGCTTGCGGGCGCACCACATACATTTTGGGGTAGCGATACGACACATCTACAATGCCGGCATTGTATAATTCGTTTTCGGGCTCCAGCATCGATACCAAAACGGCATATTCGCAGCCTTTTTTGAGGCGGTCTTCGTGGAGTTTTTTGAAGAAATCTTCATTCTTTTTCTTGGCGCCGCCATCTTCTTGTTCGTTTTTCATTTCGAACATGATCGAGATAAACTCGGTGTTGTTGTCGTCGGCTTCTTTATAGATGTAATCACCTTTGGTACCGCCCGAGGCATCGTTGTCTTTCTCGAAGTAGACATTTTTATTGAAGGCTGTGGGGCGCAACTTATTGAATTCGATTTCGCAGTGTTGCTCGAGGGTTTCGCCGAGCATTTTGGTCGAGAGCCTTGCCTTGAAGTCGCGGAGGCGCTCAATGGCTTCGTCTTTGAGGCGCAGCTCGTCGTTTTTGCGCTCGACCTCTGAGCGCAACTTTTCTTCGAGCGCTGTTTTCTGACTCAAAAGTTCCATGTCTTTGAGTTTTTTCTCGGTGTCGAGCGCTGCAGCCAGTTTGTTTTTATCTTGCTCAAGGGCACTCACTGCTTCTTTAACGGCGAGCGTCTTTTGGAGTTCAAAAGTACTGAGCTGTGCTCTGAGTTCTGAAACTTCAGCACCTACTTTGCTGCGCAGTTCTGCGAGCTCTGCATCTTTGGTGCGCAAAGCTGCTTGTAGCTTTTCATTTGCCTGGGCATCTGCCAACTTGAGTGCGTCTTGGCGCTGGCGCTCGAGTTCTTTCTCTCGCTTTTCGAGCTCAATTTCAAACTCGTGGTTGCGCACCTGCTTAAGGATGTCGGCGTAGCCGGCGTCGTCGAGGTTAAACGTTTTTTGGCAATGAGGGCATTTGATTTCGTTCATGGTTTTCAATTGAAACCCTAAGTTACGATTTTATTTATCCTCGACCAATGTCGAATTGAAGCTCGTTAGGACACTACTCGTATTGACCGCAGGGTCGTAGACCAATTGGTGGAGATCTTTGCCCTCTACAAATTCAAAATGGTGGGTGAGGACATTTTGACAATACAAAAAGAATAAATCATAACCTTCGCGGCCCCGAACAGCATGGACGATATACACGAAGCGATCGTCAGAAGGGTTGACGTAATAGCTTGCAAAATAAAGGTTCTTTCCTTTGTTGAAAAGAAGTTCTTGCGTCGGGAAGCGGTGTGATTTGAGAACCGAAGTAACCGTTTTTTTGACTTCAGCTTCTTTGTCGAGGTGTATAAAATAGTTGCCGGCGCCAATTTGTAGGAAGTCGTCTTCCATGAGTTGAAATTGATACTGCGCATGGATTGGTGCTACTGTACTGAGTAGCAAAGCGAACAAAATAAGTTGCGTTTTCATGGTTTGTAGTTTGTGAAGTGAGGGATTAATCTTTTTTTGCACTGCGGCTTTGGTTAGGGCTTACATCGAGCACAGCTGGGTCATGGATGACCGAAACCCGACCGTTGATTTCTTCTACATCATAGAAATAGCGGTATCGATTCTCCATGTAATAGCAGAAGATGTGGTAGCCGCTCACGTCGTTTTTTCGGCCCTTGATACTGTGTACGACATAAACATATTCATTGTTGAGCGGATCTACGAAAGAGTTAGAGAGAAGGAGGTTCTTTCCTTTGCGAAACTCAATCTGATAGGGCAAGCGATTGTCTTGGAGCGTTTCTTGAATGATGCGCTTGGCGTCTGTTTCTCGCGGTACGAACATGTAAAAATTACCAAGCCCAAATTCAACATATTTATTCATAACGGCCCACTGGGCATTGGCCGTCCGAGAGGAGAGTAAAACTGCGGCCAGGAACAGAGGAGAGTAAAACTGCGGCCAGGAACAGCAGGAACACAACGAGTGCACCATAGGGGTTTTCTTGGGCTTTGTTGGCTGCACGATGGCGAGCGGGGAGAGACAAACGTTTCATGGGCTTGAGTTTATAGGGTGAGTAAGAAAGTGTGGAGAAGCTTCTATCCCTACAATGGAAAGGCGTTGGTTTGGTTACTTTATTTATATGAAAATTTGTATATTGTTAGCTATTAACACGTTTGGTGGGCACGCCACACCAGAAATAACAACCTACTACGATGAAAAAACTGACTCATTTTTTAAACCAAGTTGAGGAGCGAATCCTCATTCGTTATGGTCGCCGGATCTGGCAAATCATAGGATTTATATCCATTTTGGCTTTTGTTGCTTCACTTTTTTTAGTGATCAGCAACCTAATGCCTACAGACCGCAAAGAAGTTCATATTTCTAAACAAGAGTATAAGTCCAATAAAGTTGACAGTGATTTTGATGAGTCTAATAACATAGATGCCTGTACAAAGTCTGCCTACAAAAAAGCACTCGACAGCCTGAAAAAACAAATGCCTTTGTCTGAGTGGGTGCAACTCACGAAATCAGAAAGTGTAACGCGTTACCGCGAAGTATATCGCTACGATCCCTGGTACGGTTCTTACTCTTCGTATGAGCCTTACACCACTTTCGAAGAAACCAAAAACTACGATGCGATTCCCGTTATTTTGGAGGGGATATTCTCATCGAAGGGCATCGACTCTACGGAATATTGCGATCAAATTGAAGTCGTGCGCGCCATTACAGCCCTCATGAAGCAAACCCAAAAAAGAGTGGCAACCAAAACATTGAAAGAAACTTACCGCTACCTCATTAGCTACAATGACCTACAAAAAGAAGATGTTGATCGCGCTG
>JAJTGF010000100.1 GCA_021299335.1 Cryomorphaceae bacterium | reverse complement strand
AAGCACGGTAGCCACGCTGAAAGCATACTTGTTGAGACGGTTTTTGCGTAGCCGCGAGAAAAGTGATCTTCAATCTAAAAGGCAAGGTCACAAACTTTATTCAAAAGTTCTAACAATTGAACCCAATCGTTTGCTATAATTTTTGGCTCAGGCTCTTTAGCTCAGTCGCTGTTTCAACGATGAAACAATAATGCTCAAACGGTTCCGTTAGCATTCCTCTCCCCTCCCCATTACACATAAGTTTCAAGTAGCGAAGTTTCTACTTCTCTACAAATCCGTTCGTTTGTTGCGTCATTGATACGCAATATTGCCTATTTTTCTCAACGGCAAGTTGTCCTTTTGAACGGACAACTACGGAACACATAACGGCATCAAATGCCACTGCGAAACCATCATCTTGCCAATGAAAACTTGATGACCTGAGTGTTCAACAATATTCTGTGTGAATGCTTGATTTCAGTGAGATGTGTGCCGCCAACGAAGACGATTACAGATACCAACCACATAGAACAGGTGACCTGCCCCCTTCCTGCCGTACCAAAGTGAAGGAAAAACTTACGCACCACTTCAACTGCGAAATGTTCGCAATAAAGAAAGTGGAGAAGTTAAAGCGATTGAAATCGCAAGACGCATTCGTCAATGGTGGTTTATCAGTGAGGCAGGAAAAGTTTGTATTCAAGTGAAATATGGATCACGAACACTTTAAGTAGCAAAAGGGAAAAACTCAGTTGAAGTTAGTAGTGGAGTTGAGCTTGTGAAAGCACTTGAGACACTGAAACTTGCGACTGAAAGTGGTGAGTTTGATACGCAACTTGAAAGTGCGGGACTTAAACATCGCAACAACTTCAAAAAGTAATTAGCAACTTACATCTCAACAATGCTCCACTTGATGGGGCATTTCCATATGCAAGATCCAATGAGCAGATAAATACATCCAACTTAAACCATTCAAGCCCAAGATCGTCAGTCCTCAACAGAGCAAAACCAAGAAATCGTCAGCACAAGCGATACTGCAACAGAAAGTCCAAACTAACGCTGTTAAATCCAAGCCTAAGACGACTTCTATGCCAAGTAGTAGTGCTACTGCTTCAATTGGGAAAAATCAGTCAAATCCAACATCCATCAATCATACTGAGAAGATGTTGGATCCGTTCAGTCAAAGCAAAGCTGTAAAAGATTTGACCAACTGACTATTTTTGAAGAAACTAAAGCAAATATTTTGTAAAAATTACTTGTGAGATAAATCCAATGAAAATTGAAATTCGTATAGATGACCTTTCAAGTGATGAGTCGCAATCAATTGTGCGAGAGCATATGGCAGGAATGCTTGCTAACACGCCAATTGAAAGTGTTCACGCTCTGCCTTTAGAAAAACTTCGCAAGACATCAATATCGTTTTGGACTGCGTGGATAGGTGAAACGGTTTGTGGATGTGGCGCACTTCAAATGCTTGACCCTCAGCACGGCGAAATCAAATCAATGCGAACGAGAGCAAATTTTTTGAGACAAGGCGTAGGTCAAGCCGTTTTGTCGCACATCATTAAAGAAGCAAACACACGAGGAATAAAACGCTTGAGCTTAGAAACAGGCTCAAGTGATGATTTCGCAGCCGCGAGAGCTATGTATTTGAGAAATGGATTTGAAATCTGCGGTCCATTCAGTGATTACAAACTTGACCCTCTTAGCGTGTTTATGACTAAGCAACTATGAAATGCCCCCACAAGCACGGTAGCCCCGCCAAAACCAAACCTGACTCAACGATTCGTGCGCAGGTTGTCCTTTTGAAGGACATCTTCGAAAGACCCCAAACTTGATTCAAAAGTACTGAAAGACAGATACGACAGCAGCTAAGGTAAAAGACACTTGCTGTTCCAAAAACCAGTGCCATACTTGTCTAATCTGAACGAATTTACTATCAGGCACCCGATGATCCTTCCTTTTTGAAATTCATTGGGCGGGGGGGGGTAAGTATAAATTCTGGGACAGGATGTGAACGTTCGTATTTGGTCATAGTTGTAAACCTGATTACCATCAATCAATAAGCCAATCTCTCCTTTAAGAAATTAACCCATCTGTCTCAAACCATTTGAAGACGGACTCACGTGACCTGCCGCCGTGAGTCGACTCTCCAAAAAACCCTTAGAAGTCAGCCCCTTGCTCAATCTCGGCCCTTACAAAACTCTTTTCTCTGACAGCGAACTCAAACGCATTGTGTTGGCCTCCATCCTTCCCCGCCTGCCTGCGGGCATCAATGGCCTGTCGCTGACCTTGATGGTGCAATCGCTTTACGGCTCGTTTGCCGTCGGTGGCACCGTCAGCGCTGCCTACTTGATTGCCTTGGGTCTAGCCTCGCCTTTCTTAGGGCGATTCGTAGACCAGCGTGGCCCTCGTGCAGTCATGCTGCCGTTTGGTATTGCGCACACCATTGCCTTGGTGCTGTTGGTGATTGCTGCGCTACAGCGGGTGTCGCCGTCGCTGCTGGTGGTGTTTGCTCTGGCAGCTGGAATGACTTTTCCCCCAGTATCCATGACCGTGCGTGCCATGTGGCGCAAGTCGAAATTGCCCGACTCTACCAAGCAACTGGGCTTTGCACTGGAAGGGGTCATCATGGAAACCATCTTTGTTTGCGGCCCCTTGATCGTTAGCCTCTTTCTTTTGTTTGAGGCTCCTGCCATTGCTTTGTTGTTTTCTGCCTGCGCCACCTTGTTGGGAATCGTGTTGTTTGCGCGCTCGGGTGCGCTTGAGCGCTGGGGTGAGGTTGAATTGGTCGAGCGACATTGGCTGGGACCGCTCAAGTTATTGGGTGTGCGCCGTGCCTTGCTCGTATCCATGCTGCTGGGGGCTAGTTTTGGTTTGCAGGAAATCGGCATGATGGCTGTTGCCAAAGCGGCTGGCAGCCAGGCAGCTGTTGGCTGGCTGTTCGCGGCCTACTCCGTGCCATCGGCGATTGCCGGTTTGATATACGGCACGCGCCAGCTTGCCTTGCCACTCAATCGCCAAATGGCCTTGGGGCATGTGTGGATCGCGGTGCTGAGTTTGCTGCTGACTCAAGTGTCCTCGCTGTGGGTGTTTGCACTCGGCTGTGCGGTGTGTGGCATGGCGGTTGGACCGGCGATTACTGCAAGCCAGATGCAGTTGGGCAAGTTGACGACCACCGAGTACACCACCGAGGCTTTCACCTGGAGCATGACCCTCTTTATGGTGGCACTAGGTACTGCATTTGCCTGCGGCGGCTGGCTCGTGGAATCCTATGGGGTGGGTGCGCCCATGTTCTGCGCAGCGTGCACTGCCGGCCTAGGTGCACTGCTGTGTTTGAGGGTGCCCGAAAAATTTGCTCAACCCGACTGACTCGATCTGCAGCAATCCCTGCATATTCTCGAAGTAATCTCTCTACATAACCGCCATCCTCCTTTGAGCGACTGGTTCAGAGAAAACCAATTGGCTCCTTGCCTCCCAAAGCAGGTGTAGCTGATTGCGATTTACCCGCTCCCTAATTACTTGACAACAATTTTCATCAGAGATAGCCTAGAAAAAACACTTTGGAAAGTTTCAATTGACAATCACGCCCCTAGAAGTTATTGAGCGACAACTTCTAGCTTATAACTCTAAAGACATTGAAGCATTGATGTCTACCTACGATATTGAAGCAGAGCAATTTACTTTGCACGGTGAACTTTTAGCTAAAGGGCACGCAGAGTTGCGTCAGAGATTTTTATCAAGATTTTCTGAACCAGATTTGTATGCTCGTCTTCTGTCTCGTAATGTTATGGGAAACATTGTTATAGATTTTGAGCTAATAACTAGGAATTTTTCAGAAGGAATTGGAACTCTTGAAATGCTTTGTATCTACGAAATCAAAAATGGATTAATTCAAAAAGCATCTTTTGCTATTGGTGAAAAACGACTGAATTGAAACTAGCACAGCTCATCAGAAGAATTCAATTTGGGGCAGCATTTCATTCGCCTAGACGCAATACGATAAGTAAAGCCCAATCGCATCCTTCTAGACCCCAAACTTTATCCAGTATTCGCATTGGTAGCTGAGGATGCTAATGGCGCTCTTGTTGGATTAGTTCACTACCTATTCCACCGAAATACAACACGCATCAACGATGTCTGTTATTTGAATAATCTCTTTACGGATCAGGCGCATAGGGGTCGTGGCGTAGCAAGACAACTCACACTCTCCGTTTATGACGAAGCAAAAAAAAATTCAGTAGCAATCGTGTTTACTGGACTACTCATACGACCAATGAAGCTGGCAGAGTGCTTTATGACAAAGTCGCTAAGCACTTAGGATTCATTGTCTATTCGCAGGAAATTTAGGCTTTTTCTCATTGGCTGAATGACGAGTTATTAGTGATGAGTTCATAGCAAAACCAAACGCAAGGTCCTAAACTTTATTCAAAAGTTCTAACAATTGAACCCAATCGTTTCTAATTAAATGCGTTTAAATGGGCAAAGGCGCTGTCGCCACACGCTTTCGTCCTGAGGTTCACGCCAAGCGATACGTGGACTTTCGATTTGGACCTGCGACCCTTTGCAGAAAAATGGTGAAGGATGCAAATTCCCCTTTTTTCCCACTTACAAAACCTGGGTTTTTATCAATGAGTTGCTAGAGTCACGGCATGCAAATATCAATTGATACAGCCAACAGCATGTCAATTGCCCGTTACTTGGGAGGAACGGGATTGGCTCTCTGGGCATTTGTAATGGCTTTGATGCCAGACCCTGGTTTCATGGCCCCTTGGCTATGGATGGCGCTCTTCTGGGCACTCCAAATTGGAGTCGGCCTGACCATTCTTCAGACGATTTTGTA
>JAJTGF010000027.1 GCA_021299335.1 Cryomorphaceae bacterium | reverse complement strand
CATTCAAAATCATTCAAAATCATTCAAAATCATTCAAAATCATTCAAAATCATTCAAAATCTTTGAAATTAATTAATATTCTCGTTGGGGTATTCAAGTTTGATGTTGGCCGCATGGTTCTTTGCTATTTGGACCAACTCTTCTACATTTTCCGTACCAAACGACAAAGCTACAGCCATGCGGCGGTATGGGCGTGTGGTAGGCTTGCCAAAAATCCTTACCTCGGCATTTCGATCGTTCAATACGTTTTCGAGCCCAAGGTATTTCGGCGCGCTATCGCTATTTTGAGTGGCTAAGACCACAGCGCTCGCACCATGCTGCACTTGACGAATTTCAGCGATCGGCAAGCCCAGAACGGCACGGGCATGTAATTCAAATTCATTGAGGTTTTGCGTACCCGCAAGTGTGACCATACCTGTATCGTGTGGGCGAGGTGAAAGTTCTGAAAAATAAGCACCTTCAGCGGTAATAACAAACTCTACACCCCATATGCCTGCGCCGCCAAGCGCTGCAGTGACGCGAGCTGCCATGTCTTGTGCTTCTGCCAAGTGTGCGGGGTTCATGGGCATGGGTTGCCAACTTTCTTGGTAATCACCGCGCTCCTGACGATGCCCTATCGGCGCACAAAATAAAGTGGGGCCGTTTTGTTGGGTGACTGTCAAAAGAGTGATTTCGTAATCAAAATTGATAAAGCCCTCGACAATGACTTCTTTGAGGTCTCCTCTTGAGCCCTCCATGGCGTAATTCCAGGCTTTTTCGATATCCGCTTCTGTTTTGATCACGGATTGCCCTTTTCCAGAACTCGACATCAGGGGCTTTACCACGCAAGGATAGCCACAGAAAGCAACTCCTGTTTTGAGCTCCTCAAGACTCATGGCATAGCGATAAGGAGCTGTGCGAACACCTACCTCTTGAGCGGCTAAATCGCGAATCGCCTTGCGGTTCATGGTGTAATTAGCAGCTTTGGCACTCGGAACTACGCGAATACCTTGCGCTTCGTATAGATAAAATTGCTCGGTTCTGATGGCTTCAATTTCTGGAACAATGATGTCGGGTTGGTGTTTGGCTACAACCTTATCGAGTGCTGCAGCGTCTAACATGTCGATGACCTCATGCGCATCGGCAACTTGCATCGCTGGTGCGCCTGAATAGGAATCAACCGCAATAACGGTTTGTCCATAGCGTTTGGCGGCAATGACAAACTCTTTGCCGAGTTCGCCTGAGCCAAGTAAGAGAATTTTATACTTCATGAAGCAAAAGTAAGCAATCAGCTAAGAAATTGTTATTTTTGAAAAACATAGATGAGTAATATAAAAACAGAAATTGAGCAGTTTGACCCCATTGACCTTCGCGAAATGGCCGATGTCAACCTGATGAATCGCATTGATACCAAATTTGCCTTTCGCCAAGACGACCTCCTGCGTTTTCTGCCCATACTCTCTGCCGATTACCGCGCACTCAAGGTAGAAGGTACTATGTTGCCACACTACGAGAGCCTTTATTTCGACGACGCCTCGTTTTCTTTTTTTAGAGATCACCACAACGGCAAAGCAGATCGGTTCAAAGTACGCATCCGCAAATACGTCGAATCCAACATCCACTTTCTCGAAATCAAGCACAAAATCAAAGGCAGAACTGACAAAAGACGCATTCTGACCAATGATTTCAATGAACTAAAAGAAGAAAAAGAGCGCGATTTCTTGCGACGACAACTCAATGAAGACACGCAATTACAACCCACCATGTGGAATGCTTTTCAGCGCATCACACTCGTTTCCAAAACGAGCAAAGAAAGACTCACACTCGACTTCAATATCAGTTTCCATATGGGAGAAATCAAACGCGACTTTCATCAATTGGTCATTGCAGAACTCAAGCAAGAAAACCTCGACCGCAACTCTCCTTTTTACAGACTGATGAAAAAGGAACACATCAGACCATACAGACTTTCTAAATATTGTATCGGAAGCGTAGAAATCTACGGTAACGAAGTACTTAAATTCAATCGCTTCAAAAAGAAGCTCCTCTTTTTAAATAAAATCAACCATGCTAACTGACTTATTTTTCTTACTCCCGCTCAAAAAAGCCATTTCACCCAATACCATCACCTGGTTCAGCGAAGACTTTTACGGTTTGCTCATGCGTTTTGGCATCAACTTATTCTTCTTGACTCTATTGATACGTGTCCTGTACTATTCAAAAACGCGGCGTAAAGATTACCTTTTCACGTATTACTTAATTGGAACCATTACCTTCTTCTTGTGTTTTGGGCTCATGCAAATGGACATCGATACCGGAATGGGCTTGGGTCTTTTTGCTATTTTTGGCATCATCCGCTACCGCACCGACGCTATCGAAATCAAGGAAATGACTTACTTATTCATGATCATCGGAATCAGTGTAGTGAATGCCCTAGCCTCAAATGAATTGAGTGTTTCCGAAGTAGCTGTAATCAATGTTTCGGTGGTTTTGCTGACCTACATCCTAGAAAACCTCTGGCTGATGAAACACGAGACGCGCAAAACCATCAACTACGAGCGCATAGACCTCATCAAGCCAGAAAATTACGACCTTCTTAAAGCCGATTTAGAGAAGCGCACAGGCCTTACGATCAATCGCGTTGAGGTCGGTAAAATCGACTTTTTGAACGACACCGCAATGGTGCGCATCTATTACTTCGCCGACGAACAAGAATTCTCTGACTATCACGTTCAATAAAATGCGCCGGCTCGCGCTCTACCCTTTCTCGCTGCTCTATGGCGCAGTTATTTGGTTGCGCAACCGTTGTTTTGATCTTCAAATTTTCAAGACACAACGCATTGAAGGCAAAGCAATTTGCGTCGGGAATTTAGCCGTTGGCGGAACCGGTAAATCTCCGCACGTTGCTTACCTCATTGAGCTACTAAGCCCTAATTACCCATTGCAAGTCTTGAGTCGGGGCTACGGACGAAAAACTAGGGGCTTTATCCTACTCGATGAAAAATCGACTCCGCAAGAGGCCGGTGACGAAGCATTCATGCTGCATGAGTCCTATCAAAGTATGGCGCAATTTGCAGTCTGTGAAAAGCGTATTACAGGAGTAGAGCGCCTCAGAAAAATACAGCCCAACTCAGTGATTTTACTCGATGATGCTTTTCAGCACCGTTGGGTTCAAGCGGGTTTAAATTTGGTTTTAAGTACCTATTCGCAAGCACTCGACCAAGATCAACTCTTGCCAGCCGGTTTATTGCGAGAACCCATTAGCGGACTTCAACGCGCGAGCGCCCTCATCATCACCAAATGCCCGAATTTCGATACCTTCGACCCAAAAGCCTACGCGCAGCGCTTTGAAAAGTGGTCTATTCCTGTCTTTTTTTCACGTTACCAATACCAGCCCCTCACCTGCCTCACGCGCAGTGTAGAAAATATTGACAATGTCTTGATTGTAAGTGCTATAGCCAAACCAAAGCATTTAGAAGATGCCTTCGCACAAAATGTCAAAATCCGACGCAAAAGCTACGCAGATCACCACAACTACACGCCTGCAGATAAAGCAGCTATTCACCAATTTTTTGATACCTTTGCAACAGCAAATTCAGCAATTGTGACAACCGCCAAAGATTGGGTAAAAATCCAAGCTTTACTGAGCCCTGAAGACCGACAAAAATACCCTTGGTATTTGTTAACTTTTGAGCTCGAGTGGTTAGACCAAAATGCATTTAATCAATTTATCAGCGCTTATGTTGTCTCAAATTAAAGAAAGTACCGCCTACATCCAGAGCAGAACTCAAGTCAAACCCTCTATTGGTATCATTTTAGGCACTGGCCTTGGTGGCTTAGTGAAGGAAATTGAAATCATCGACGAAATCAACTACGAAGACATCCCAAACTTTCCTGTATCAACGGTTGAAAGCCATTCTGGCAAGCTCATTTTTGGCCGTATTGGCGGTAAAAATGTAGTGGCTATGCAAGGTCGTTTTCATTATTATGAAGGCTACACGCTGCAGCAAGTTACTTTCCCGGTGCGCGTCATGAAACTCCTCGGCATCGAACGTCTTTTTGTGAGCAACGCCTCGGGAGGAGTCAACCCAGATTTTGAAGTTGGTGAAATCATGATCATGAACGACCACATCAATCTTTTCCCTGGCAATCCACTCATCGGTAAAAATATCGACGAACTCGGTCCGCGTTTCCCAGACATGAGTGACCCCTACGATCAAGACATGATCGACAAAGCTGCTGCAATTGCCAAAGAGTTGGGTATCCGCGTCTCTATCGGTTGCTATGCAGGTCTTACAGGGCCGACACTAGAAACGCCATCAGAATACAAATACGTGCGCACCATTGGCGCAGATGCAGTTGGGATGTCTACCGTTCCCGAAGTCATTGTTGCCCGCCACATGAGCATTCCTTGTTTTGCCATTTCCATTATTACCGATTTAGGTGTGCCAGGCAAAATCAAAAAAGTAAGTGTGCAAGATGTCATTGAAGTGGCGAGCCGTCAAGAGCCCAAAATGACGCAAATCATGAAAGAACTGATTTCAAGCATCTAAGCAGCATGGAACAATCCCTTAGAGATCGATACGAGGTTGTCATCGGACTTGAAGTCCATGCGCAATTACTCACTCAGACCAAAGCGTACTCCTCTGACCTAAATGCATACGGGTCAGCGCCCAATACGAACATCAGTGCGATCACGCTTGGCCACCCAGGCACCTTGCCCGTGATGAACCGCAAAACCATTGATTTTGCCATCCGACTTGGGCTTGCTTGTGGTTGCAACATCGCTCCGCAACAACATTTTGCGCGCAAAAATTACTTTTACCCCGACCTACCCAAAGGCTATCAAATTACGCAAGACACCACCCCAATTTGTACAGGCGGGCAAATCCTAATACGCACAGAAGACGGCGGCCAAAAAGCCATAGGTCTTACCCGCATCCACATGGAAGAAGACGCCGGTAAAAGCATCCACGACGTCGATGTCTACGACACCCTCGTCGACCTCAACCGTGCGGGCACACCACTTCTCGAAATCGTTTCAGAACCAGACCTTCGCTCCTCTTCTGAAGCATACAACTATCTAACTGAAGTGCGCAAATTGTTGCGTTACCTCGACATCTGCGACGGCAACATGGAAGAAGGATCTATGCGTTGCGACGCCAATGTATCCGTCAGGCTCAAAGGTGCAACCACATTTGGAACCAAGGTAGAGGTTAAAAACATGAATTCCATTCGCAATGTGCAACGGGCCATTGAATTTGAGGTTACGCGCCAAATCGAAGCCCTCGAAAACGGCGAGTCTCTTACGCAAGAAACACGTGCTTTTGACGCTTTGAAAGGCAGCACTATTTCGATGCGCACCAAAGAAGCCGCCAACGATTACCGCTATTTCCCTGAACCAGACCTCCCGCCAATCACCGTGAGTCAGGAGCAAATTGCAGCCATTTCCAAAGAGATGCCTGCGTTACCCAATGCGCTTTTTGAACGCTATACAAAAACATACGGACTTAGCGATTACGACGCCTACAATATTACCGATCAAAAAGGGCTCGCCCTTTACTACGAAGCATTGATTGCCGTTACCAAAAACTACAAAGCGGCAGCCAATTGGCTCATGGGCGAAGTAAAATCCTACCTCAATGAGCAAGGAGTTGATATTTCGAAATTTCCAATTGCAGCAGAACGCATTGCGGCGCTTATCGAACTCATTGACCAAGGTAAAATTTCGAACTCAATTGCCGCTCAGCGCGTATTTCCTGCACTTTTTGATAGTCAAGAGTCTCCACTTCAGATTGCCGAAAGACTCAATTTGATACAAAGTTCGGATAGTGGTGTCATCGAAGGTTTCGTGGCGGAAGTCATCGCTCAGAACCCCTCAGAGGTCGAAAGATACCGCAACGGAGAGAAACAACTGATCGGCTTCTTCATGGGGCAACTCATGAAAGTATCTGGTGGTAAAGCCGACCCGAAAGCAGCCAATGGCATACTCAGACAACAACTCGACAACTAATGAACTTATTGAAGTCGAATAAAAAAATAGTTTGGACGCTCCTTCTTATTGTAGCTGGAGCGCTTTCTATTTGGTATTTCAATCGGTCTGAACTAGAAAAAAACGGTCTCGAAGAAAACCTCTTGATCAGCGGTCAGATCCAAGGTGCTGGCGGCCTTCAACTCTTCTTAGAAGCACCCAGCGACCGCGGTGTTATTTCAGTAGCGCAAACAGAAATTAACGCAGATGGTTCCTTTAAACTACCGGCCAACATTCCCGGACTTGGTTTGTACAACCTGCGCATTTCTGATCTCAAGAGCAGCACACTTTGGCTGCCCCTGCAACCCAACAACCAATTAACTATCCAATGTCAACTCAATGATTTTGGATTTAAGCCTGGAATTAAGGGGGTCAAATGGGCCACCAACTATGCCAAACTCATGCTGGCGACCCAAACCTTCGAAACACAGCAAAACGAACTGCAACAAAACCCGCAAAAGCTAGGGCAAGATGCCATTGAACAAGCATATGCTAGCGCTAGGTCAAAATACGAAGCCTTTTGTGCAAAAACCATCGAACAAGACCTCAGCAGCCCCTTGAATATCATGCTCAGCATGAACCTTTTGCCCACAACCGGTTTTGAAGATTGGAACGCAGCACATCTCAAGACCCTTGAAAAACTCAGTAAAGCCTTTGCCGAAAACTATCCCGGTCAGGCGGCAAGTCAAAATATGCAAGCGCAGTATGCGCAAATTGAAGATGCCTTTTTTGCCTATACCCAAATGACCAACGGCAGTATGGCTGCGCCCGACATCACCTTACCAGACCCAAGTGGTCGTTCACACTCCCTAAGTGCACTACAGGGCAAATATGTGCTCATCGATTTTTGGGCTTCGTGGTGCGGCCCTTGCAAAAGCGAAATGCCGAATGTAATCGCGGCTTACAACAAATACAAGAGCAAAGGTTTTACCGTTTTTAGCGTTTCCCTGGACGAAGACCCCGCCAAATGGAAAGAAGCCATCCAAACTTGGGGCATGACCTGGCCCGACCACGTCAGCGATCTTCAGGGTTGGAAATCTGACTTACCTCAGCGCTTCCAATTTGACGGCATACCTTACACGGTGCTGCTCAATCCCGAAGGCAAAATTATCGGTACCAACCTCCGCGGTAAAAAACTGCAAGACAAACTTGCTCAAATTTTGAAGTAACATGAAAATCTTTTGTGCCTTTTTCCTACTATTCCCTTTCTTTGGACTAAGCCAAGGCCAAGCTTTTCGAGTAAGTGGTCAAATTTTTTCGAGTGGCGCCGATACGGCTTACATCGCCCAACAATTTGGCAGTACCTTCAAAAACTACTATGCAAGCCCAATTAGTCCTTCCGGACAATTCGAGCTAAAAGGAACCTTAGCCGGACCCGATTATTACATTTTACGCATCGGACAAAACAACCTGAATCTCGTGATCCGAGACAGTTCCCATATCCAAGTTTTTGGCGACGGCCGCAATCTGTTGCAATACTGTAATTTTGTCAATTCAGAAGAATCGCGCCAAATGCACGAATACATCGTGCTGAATTCAAACTGGCGTGTCAAGGCCGACTCAGCCCTTGCCGCGATCAAAGCCGACCCCAGTAAAGAAGCAGAAATCAACAACTATATGACGCAAGCATATAGCCAATTTCAGACGGCATTGCAAAGTTTCGTTGGCATGTATGCCAATTCTGCCGCACTCATTTTGCCGCTGAGCGGAATCCAAATTGAACAAGATTTTGCTTCCTATGAAAAATTGATCATTCCGCTCTACCAAAACTTTAGCCAGAGTAATATTGTGCAAAATCTGTATCAAAATTACAACAACATCAAGCAAGCCCGCGATGCTGCCAATCCTTTCGCGAAAGGAAAAGCGGTTCCTGATTTTGAAGAATTGCGCACCGATGGCAAAAAGAAAATGAAACTTTCTGACCTAAAAGGGCAAGTAGTTTTAATCGATTTTTGGGCATCTTGGTGTGGCCCTTGTCGTGCAGAGAACCCAAATGTGGTCAAGAACTATCAAAAGTACAAAGATGCCGGCTTTACCGTCATGAGTGTCTCGCTAGATTCCAATAAAGACAAATGGCTAGCTGCAATTGCTGCCGATCAGCTCGCTTGGCCCAACCATGTCAGCGACCTTGGTGGCTGGCAAAGTAAGGTGGCCAAACTATATGGAGTGCAATCCATACCCTTTACGGTTCTCCTCGACAGACAAGGACGTGTCATTGCCACTAATTTGAGAGGTGCGGCACTAGAACAAGCACTACAAGAAATATTCGGATTTTAATGGCTGAGCAAAAGAAATATCTCTATTTTGCCTCCGATTTACACCTCGGCGCTCCAAATGCACAAAAAAGTGCCGTCAGAGAGCGCGCTTTCATCGCTTGGCTAGATGCCATTAGCCCCTCAGCCGAAGCCATTTATTTAGTAGGCGATGTCTTTGATTTTTGGTTTGAATACAAAACAGTAATCCCGAAAGGCTACACGCGTTTGTTTGGCAAGTTGGCAGAACTAACAGACGCCGGTATCGCCATCCATTTTTTTAAAGGCAACCACGATATGTGGGTTGTCGATTATTTTGAAAAAGAACTGGGCCTTCAAATCCACAGTGACTCTTACGTTTTTGAAGCCAATCACAAGCTATTTTACATCCATCACGGCGATGGATTGGGGCCAGGAGATTACCGCTACAAACTCCTCAAGTTGTTTTTCCGAAGCAGTCTGTGCCAATGGCTTTTTGCACGTTTACATCCCAACTTTGGTATTGGTTTGGCTAGTTTTCTATCCAAAAGAAGCCGGGCTAATGGCGGCGCAAAAGATGCACAATACAACGGCCCTGAGTCCGAATGGATTTTTCAATATGTCAAAGAAATAGAGGCCAAAAAACACCACGACTACTATCTTTTTGGGCACCGACACCTCCCGCTTTATTTAGAGCATGAGCAAACACTGTATGTCAATACCGGAGATTGGCTCCAATACAACACTTTTGCACGTTTTGATACAGAGCGTTTAGAGCTGCTTCAATGGTCGGAAAACCAAGTATTACCGTACCATGGCAACTGAACTCATTGGCCAATGGTCTAACGTCAGTTTGGCTCAACTCCCGGAAGTCGCAACAGCTATTTGGGCTAAACTTCCAGAAACAGCTTTTGTTGCGCTCGAAGCTGAAATGGGTTCAGGGAAAACGACCTTAGTCAGTGCCTTGCTTCAAGCGGCGGCGATCACGCATTTTGAAGGTTCTCCCACTTTTGCAATTGTGCAGTCCTATGACGCACCTCAAAAAGGTGCTATCTATCATTTGGACTGCTATCGCATTGAGAATCAAGACGAACTCAAAAACCTCGGCCTTGAAGAACTTTTCGATTCTCCAGCCTATTTTTTTGTTGAATGGCCCGAAAAAATTGCCGCAATTCTTCCAAAACCACACTTTAGACTGTATATTCGTATAGAATCTGACCTTCGTCGAGAAATCACACTACACTATGACCACTGATCCACATTTACTCAAAACCTTAATCCAACAAGGTGCTCTTTTACCCAAAGAGGAACTACTTGAGGTGCGTCGCAAAAAAGGCAACTTGCTTATCGGCATTCCCAAAGAAACATCTTTTCAAGAAAGACGGGTAGCTTTGGTTCCAGAAGCTGTTAGTTTACTTGTTGCCAATGGCCATCAAGTATTGCTCGAAAGCAACGCAGGAGAAGGCGCTCATTTTACAGACAATGAATACAGCGAGGCCGGCGCTCAAATTATCTACGACCGTAAAAGCATTTATCAGTCAGATATCATTCTCAAGGTTGCACCACCCTCCGAAGAAGAAATTGCCCTCATGCCGGGCAACCAAACCTTTATTTCAGCCTTACAACTCGCAACTCAACCCAAAGAGATCTTACAACAACTCAGCGCCAAAAAAATCACAGCCATCGCCTGGGATTACATCCGCGACGAAGAAGGTGTTTTCTCCATTGTTCGCACCATGAGTGAAATCGCGGGCACAACCTCTATGCTTGTTGCCGGCGAGCTCCTCTCCTCTTTTTCTGAAGGAAAAGGACTCATGCTAGGTGGTATAGCTGGGGTACAACCCACAGAAATTGTCGTGCTAGGCGCAGGAACAGTAGGCGAATTTGCCACGAGAGCCGCAATTGGTCTTGGTGCTTCGGTGAAAATTTTTGACAACTCCCTCTCCCGTCTGCGTCGCCTTCAAAACGACATCGGTCAGCGGGTTTTTACTTCGGTCTTGCAACCCAAAGTGCTTGCAAAAGCCATCCGAAGAGCAGATGTTGTCATTGGTGCGCTTCGCTCTAGTATTGGCCGCACGCCTTGTGTAGTAACCGAAGACATGATTGCTCAAATGAAACCCGGATCAATTGTCATTGACGTCAGTATAGATCAAGGTGGTTGCTTTGAAACTTCGCGCATCACCAACCACAGCGACCCTACCTTCGTTGCACATGGTGTTACGCACTATTGTGTACCTAATATCGCCTCACGTGTTTCTAGAACCGCATCTTTTGCCCTCTCCAATACCCTTTCACCACTTTTGTTAGAAATGGGTGAACGCGGTGGGGTTCCTGAACTCATTCGAACCCATCCCGGATTTAGAAATGGCGTCTATATGTTTCGTGGCATTCTGACCAACGAGGTGCTGGGCAAAGTTTTCGATCTCAAATACAAAGACATCCACCTATTACTACCGGGCATCTGATGTCTCTTTTGCATCCTTTAAATTTACCGCCAGCTCCCTTAAAATTAAGTAGTCGAGCTGGGCGCATATTTGTCAATTGTTTGGTTCGCAAAAAGGCGATTGTGCTCACACCTGAGGAGTGGGTCAGACAGCATGTCATTGCCTATTTACATTTTCATCAAGGTTATGCCCTTGAAAAAATTGCCGTTGAAAAGCAAATCCAATACGACGGTTTTGTGCGCAGATGGGATGTCGTGGTTTACAATGATGTTTTTGAAACTGATATTCTCGTGGAATGCAAAGCGCCTCAAATAAAAATCAGTCATGAAGTATTTATCCAAATTTCTACCTATCAAAAAATCCTGGGTGCAAATTGGCTCATTCTGAGCAATGGAATTCAGCATTTGATTTATGAAATTGATGCGCAACAAAATAATTTGTCAGCAAAAGAGCAATTTCCAAAAAAGTTGAACTGATTTTCTCGAACTTAATTCTGAACAAAGTTGAGTTCTCCGGCTTTCATTCGCTTGTATTGTTGCGATAAATAGGCCAACTGGATGCGAAATAAATCAAAAGCGGCTTCTGTTTCAGGACTGATATCTTGCTTTTTCATTTTGAGCTGCAACTTCATAAACATGGCGTGCAACAGCACTTCGACATCGTGTCGATTGGCCATATTTGACTTGGTTTTAAAAGCCTGAAGTGACTCGTGGGCATGCTCGCACAAACCCTTATATTTTTCATCGTTTAAAATTGTGAGGATGGTGTTGTGCAAGTAGATCAATTCCATAAGAATTTCCTCGACTTGTTCTAGATGACCCTCTTTTTGAAGCCCACGCTGCTGCATTTCGTTACTGATGCTGCGGTACCAAGATAATTGGTGTTGGAGTTGCTCAGGATCTGAAAAGGATGGAGCAAGAAGTTCGTGTTCAATGCGCGAGATATCCAGATCCATGGTGCGCAAGAGCGCTTCTATTTGGTAAATATAGAGGAGGTATTCGGCAACATTTTCAGTTTGGAGTGCAGGATTAGGACGCATTTGTTCTAAAGTTCTTTTTCGATTTTACCTTGATTTTCATTGAGGAAATTGATGAATTCTTTGGTCACATCCATTGCTTTATTGATATAATTGATTTGACCACCCTGCCCTTGAATAAGAAGTAAATCGATTTGGTGTTTTTCGCTGTATTTTTTACCCCACAACTCTACTTTTTTGTTGATCGCTTCTAAAGACTTCAAGGTTTCTTTTTCGATGCGCGCACCTTCGGTCTGCTGGTACTGCAGCAATTCATTTTGCATTTGTTGAGCCTTTTGTTGCACCATCGCAATTTCGTTTTGAGACAACAAACCCGATCTAGCCTCTTGGTCTTTTTTCACGATGTAGTCTTCGTAGGCTTTGTTGCGCTTTTGCAGTTCGTTTTCAAAACGTCTCTGGTTTTTTTCTGCAGTAGCTTCTTCTCGTTTGAAATATTCAAAATATTTTTTGATGCTGTCGTTGGAGTAATAAGCAATTTTAAGACCATCGAGCCGCGTAGTAGGCACCTTAGGTGTTGAATCTTTTTTGACCGGAGCTGGAGATGAACAAGCTGAGATAATTGTCAAAAGTAGAACGATTGATGCAAAATTTTTAATCATGTTGAAGCGGTTTTAATAGTTGTAGCCAACGCTCGCGCATGCGGATGAAATCTTGAAGACAAGCCGAATAGAAAGCGGGCGTGAGTTGTTGTTCGAGATGTTCGAGATCTGAAATTGAAGAGACTGGAACTTTGAATTGTTGTTGGTAGTCGTCGAGGGTGATGCTGAGCAGATAGTTGTCGTTGTATTGGTGCAGCGAGATTAAAAAATGCTCGTGAGGTATTTGACGGACTAAACGCATGCTACAAATATAATTCTTTTCTAGCAAGCCCTTTAGGTAGTTTAACGGATAGCCATCGAATATTTTTTTTCAAAAAGTAGGCAGTTTTTCAATTTTATTCTAATTTCGGAGGTAAGAAGATTAGTATTTACCTAAATCTGTGTTGTTTAAATCACATTATGACAAGTATTTTTGTTGCAAAACTTGATTTTGGTGTCAGCAATCAGGAGTTGCGCCAACTTTTCGAAAACTACGGGACCGTCCTCAAAGCTACAGTAGCCACCGACCGTGAAACAGGAAAACCTAGAGGATTTGCCTTTGTAGAAATGGCCGATCGCGAAGAGGCCCAGCAGGCCATTGAAGCACTCGATGGATACGTCATCAACGGACGCGCTCTTGCGGTCAAAGAAGCCGAGCAGCGCACCGACAACCGCCCCTCTACTCCGCGCCCTTTTACACCTCGTGAAAACAACCCTGCCCCCCGCAGCACAGAAGCACCTGCGCCAAGAACCGAAACGCGCTTTACCGATTCCGATGACAGCAGTCCTGTGTCGAGCTTTATCCTCCCTAAAACAGAGCCGCGCAAAAAATCTAAGGAAAAGGAGCGCAAGATAGAAGACGACAACCGCAGCAAGAAGCCAAAAATGGACGCCTATAAAAAAAGCGGTAAAAATCCAAAATTCTTCGACGACGACGACGACGAACTCGACGACGAACTCCTTCACTACAAAAAACCAGACGACGATTTCTTCGACGAAGACGAAGACGAAGACGATTTCTAAACCCAGAAGGGCATCATTTCAGCGATTACGCTTAACTTTGTGCCCCATGGATGTTTCTTACGCTCACCAACTCAAACACCCCGTTTTTAAGGTTATCTCTCAGTATGCTACTGCGCAGCAGCTGGAGGTATACGTGATTGGCGGTTGGGTCCGCGACCTCTTAATGGAGCAACCCAGCAAAGACATCGATATTCTCGTACTCGGCGACGGACCAACTTTAGCAAGAGCAGTAGCCGATATCCTGAAAGTTAAAAAAGTGAGTATTTTCAAGAACTTTGGAACGGCTCACTTTAAATACAAAGACCTCGACATCGAATTTGTAGGCGCCAGAAAAGAATCTTATGCTCCAGATTCACGCAAACCCTTCACTTCAGCTGGCACACTCCAAGACGACCAAAACCGCCGCGACTTCACCATCAATTCTATGGCGATTAGTTTGCGTGCCGAAACACTCGGTCAGCTCATTGATCCGTTCAACGGACAAGCCGACCTCGAAGCAGGTATCATCCGGACACCCCTCGATCCACACATTACTTTCAGCGATGATCCGCTTAGAATGCTCAGGGCTATTCGCTTTGCGACCCGATTTGATTTTCAAATAACTGGTTCCTGCTTGCAAGCCATCAAAGCCAATGCAGACCGACTTCAAATTCTATCTCAAGAACGCATTACCGACGAGCTCAATAAAATCATCCTGACCAAACAACCTTCACGGGGCTTCAAACTCATGCAAGCAACCGCACTGTTAGATCAGTTTTTTGAAGAGCTGACAGCACTGCAAGGAGTAGAAACCCGAGATGGCAAAGCACATAAAGACAATTTCCTACACACCCTTGAGGTTCTGGACAACTTGGCACTGAACAGCACTGATCTTTGGTTGCGTTGGGCGGCCATTTTACACGACATCGCCAAAGCGCCTACCAAGCGCTTCGACCCCCAAATCGGCTGGACTTTCCACGGTCACGAAGAACTTGGCGCCAAAATGGTACCGCGCCTCTTTAAAAGATTGCGCTTGCCACTAGATCACCAAATGAAATACGTTCAAAAAATGGTGAGGCTACACTTGAGACCTATCGCGTTAGTCAAAGGATCGGTAACCGATGCAGCGATCCGAAGGCTCTTGCACGAAGCAGGAGACGACATCGATGACCTCATGTTATTGTGCAACGCCGATATCACGAGTAAAAATGAATTCAAAGTCAAGCGGTACAAACAAAATTTCGAACTCGTTGCCGAAAAACTCAAACTCGTCGAAGAAAAAGACCGCGTCCGCAATTTTCAACCTCCTGTCTCGGGGCAACTCATCATGGATACCTTCCAAATCGGACCCTGCACGGCAATCGGCACCATCAAAATGCACATCAAAGATGCCATCCTCGAGGGCCATATTGCCAATGACTTTGAAGAAGCATTTGCCGAAATGCTGCGTTTTGGTTCGGAACTTGGTTTAAAAGCCGTCGACTTACCGCCACAGCCTGAATAATCCTTATCTTTATCGGAAATCCAGAAACATGCCCGGTTTAAAATTTCGCGTTCTTCTCGACAGCGACAAAAACGAAGAAGTATTTAGAGATATCATCATCTCAAATGAAGCTGATTTTGAAACATTTTACCACGCCATTATTGCTGCTTTTGGTTTCAGCGGCGACCAAATGGCTAGTTTCTACGTTTCCAATGAAAGTTGGGATAAAGGACACGAACTCTCCCTACTCGATATGTCTTACGACGACGACGCTATTGACGAGCCAGCCTCGGTTATGAAACAGGCACGCATCCAAGACTTTCTTTCAGAACCCGACCAGCGCTTTATTTTAGTCTATGACTTCATGCGCATGTGGATTTTTTTAATCGAATTAATTGCCTACGAAAAAGAAGCGCCAGAATTACCAGTAATGGCTTTGGCTATCGGCACTGCGCCGCAAGAAAGCACCAAGTCAATGCTCGACGAAAATTTATTTGGTCCAGAGAGTCAACTTGCAGAACCAGATGAAGACGAAGACGAATTTGGCTTCCAGGATTTTGACGACGACTACTCCGACGACGACCTCAACGATTACAGCGAATATGAATACTAAAACCAATGTAGCCAACGGCGATCCAATTGGCCACGCCATCCAAGACTACGCCAAATCCAAAAAGCCCTTCGACATCATTGTCAGTTCAGACCTCTGTGATGATGACATTATTCCAATCGAAGTACTTTTCCGCAAGGAAGAAGAAATGCCTGAGCTCGAG
>JAJTGF010000099.1 GCA_021299335.1 Cryomorphaceae bacterium | reverse complement strand
CTTCGACCTCAAGGAGTCTGTTTTGAAGCAACGCGCACTTTCACCCGTGCGCCTTAATAACTTTCAATGGATTCCAGAATCAGACACTTACACTATTTGCAGTGCAGATTGGCAGAGCCTACAACAAGGTACTGTGGCTTCCGAAAAATCAATTGAACTCACAAGTGTCAAAGAAATCAATGAAAAACTCGGTACCAACTTTGGACACCTCGCCTTTGCCAAATGGGTGAGCAAAGATGTTCTAGAGGTTTCTGACGGTGGTAGTGTGTTTGCTTTATACAATGTGACGTCCAAAAC
The DNA here is from genome assembly GCA_021299335.1 of Cryomorphaceae bacterium. Taxonomy (GTDB): domain Bacteria; phylum Bacteroidota; class Bacteroidia; order Flavobacteriales_D; family Crocinitomicaceae; genus UBA952. The sequence goes on along the minus strand of JAJTGF010000099.1, from coordinate 5,719 downwards.
GGGCAGTACTCATCAAGTTCAAAACGGTGGCGAAAACGCGCATTTTCATGCAGCAAGCAAGCGCTTGGCTTATACCATAGACAACAATTTATATGTCGACGGACGTGCCGTCACTAAAAACAAAGACAAGAACATCGTTTCGGGACAAACCTACGCGCGCAGTGAGTTCGGGATTACCGAAGGAATTTTCTGGTCCAATTCAGGGGCTTTGCTCGCCTTTTACCAAAAAGATGAAAGTGCGGTACACGACTACCCGCTTTTAGACATCAACCAAACGCCTGGTGCGGTCAAGTTCATCAAATACCCAATGGCTGGCCAAGCTTCAGAAAAGCCGCGCGTGGGCATCTACAACCTCAAAACCAAGAAAACGGTCTTCATTAGCCCCATTTCAGGAGCTGATTCTTACCTCACCAACGTCGCATTCACGCCAAGTGAAAAATACCTTTTGGTGGCGGAGGTCAACCGCGATCAAAACCACATGTGGCTCTACCTCTACGATCTAAAAGGAAAGTTAGTACGCACCTTGTGGGAAGAGCAAAACGACAAATGGGTAGAGCCCGAACACCCCGCATTTTTTCCAAGTAAAGCTTCGGATAACTTCGTCTGGATTTCAGAAAAGAATGGTTTCAATAACCTCTACTATGTAGACATCAACGGTCAAATCATCAAGACCTTAACAGCTAACAAATTTGTAGTCAAAGACATCCTCGAAGCGAGTGAAGACGGCAGCAAAATTTATTTTTCGGCTACTGGTGCAAATCCTTGTAACACCCTCGTTTACGAGGTCGATTTACAAGGTAACCAACGCCTACTCACCAACGCAGAAGGCACGCACCGCTTTGCTTTGGCACCAAAAGGTGCTTATTATTACGATGGCTACAGCAGTTTAGAAGTGGCCAATAAGGAATACGTCATGACCTTAAATGGGAAAATGGCCAAACTCCTGCAAGATGCCCCAGATAAACTAGCTGAGTACAACATTGGCAGCACAGAAATTGGCAATATCAAAGGGAAAGACGGTTCGGCACTTTACTACCGCATGATCAAGCCTGCTGACTTTGACCCAACTAAAAAATACCCTGTATTGGTGTACGTCTACGGCGGGCCCCACGCCCAAATGGTTACCAACAGCTGGTTGGCGGGTGCCAATCTTTGGATGCATTGGCTGGCCAATCAAGGTTATATTGTCTTTACCCTAGATAACCGCGGCTCTGGCGAGCGTGGTTTTGCTTTCGAGAGCCAAATTCACCGCCAACTCGGCACCGTAGAAATGGAAGATCAGCTCACAGGTGTTGACTACCTGAAGTCTTTGCCTTACATCGATGGCCAGCGCATGGCGGTCCATGGATGGTCTTTTGGCGGCTTCATGACCACCAGTTTAATGCTGCGCCAAGCGGGTGTGTTCAATGTTGGAGTAGCCGGCGGGCCGGTTACCGACTGGAAATTCTATGAAATCATGTATGGTGAGCGCTACATGGACCGCCCTGAACAAAACCCTGAGGGCTACAACGCCAATTCACTACTGAACCACACCAAGAATTTGAAAGGTAAATTATTGCTCATCCACGGTACCGTAGACGACGTTGTTGTGATGCAGCACAACGAGGCTTTACTCAAGTCATTTATCGACAACGGTGTGCAAGCAGATTACTTTGTGTACCCCATGCACCCGCACAACGTGAGTGGCAAAGACCGCGCGCATTTAATGGAAAAGGTGTTACTGTATATTTTAGAGTACAATAAATAAAAATCATTCCAACAAAAAAGGCGACCAAACGGTCGCCTTTTTTGATTTGTATAAATTTTAGATTTTACTGTTGAGGCTCATCCAGCCACCGCCGTTGTGTACGTCGTAGCCGGCAGCCTTGAGTAAGCTTTTGGCACTACCGCTGCGCATTCCGGATGCGCAACAAGTAATGATCGTTTTGTTTTTGGGAATCTTGCTCATGTTTGCTTGCAGAGACTGTAATGGCATATTCACCGCCCCTTTGACATGGCCACCTTTGAATTCTGCCGGTGAGCGCACATCGATGATCATGGCGCCTTGCTTGACGAGCGTTGCAAAATCTACACGAGTTCCGCCGAATAATTTCTTAAATAAAGACATTTCTTAGTTTTGAGAAACTTGGTAATTCACATCTAACCAAGAACCGCCGTTTTCGCAATCTACGCCAATAGATTTAAAATATTGAGTGGCCTGACCCGAGCGGTTACCTGAAGCACAGCAAAAAATAATTGGCTGCGCCATGGCTTTGATTTCGTCGATATGTGCAGTGATTTCTTGGAGTGGAATATTGATGGATCCGGCAACATGGCCACCAGCAAATTCAGCGTGCGTGCGCACATCTATGATTGTCTTTGACATCTTTTTTATTTTTAGGGATTAAATCAATTCTTTTTCATTTCGAGTACAAAGTTAAGAACTTGTTACATTTTGATTTGTAGCACAAGTTACACAAGCAAATGCCAACGAATTGAACTACCTTTGACAAAATTATCCTATGAAACAAGTTTCTTTAGCGGCCATCGAAAAGGCCATTGAGGTAGTAGACAACCTCACCGACGAACAACTCGAAAACATCACAGAGCGCTACGCTGCTGCGCAAGAAGCCCTTCTCGGTTATGTCATGACGGCACCAGAAGAATACAAAAACGAAGACCTTGAAGGTCTCTTGATTTATTATTTCTGCCTCGTGCTTGAAGCGTTTAAGCAAGATGGCGTTGAACTGCGCACCGTTACCGAAGCAGATATCGACGAGCTCGAAGAACCGTTTTTTGACATGCTCGATCAATACTTTGAAAGCGAGGACGAAGAAATCATCGAATCTTTCTGTGATCAACCCCATTTGGCACAATTTATGGCCATGGAAGTCTCAGAAGAAGATGAAGACGGGTCTGCTTTATCAGAAGAAACTGCCACCCAGCTCTTTATTGTGAGCTTGGCCATGATTTCTTTATTGAACCGCGCAATTATTGCATAGAATCGCAAGAATTTCGTATTTTTGCATGGGGTAAGTCTTTTACGACCAGCTCCCTCTGAATCCTCCAGGACAGGAATGTAGCAAAGGTATGAGGTTGTAGCGGTGCGATAAAAGTAGCTTACCCCATCTTTTTTTCTGCTTGCCATGAAAATTTCAGCTTCCATTTACTCCGATAACTCACGCCCGTTAAAGGCCGTTATCGCCGATTTAGAAGCCCATCAAGTAGACCTCCTCCACATAGACTGCAACGACAACCTCAGTGTTTTCGACGACATCAAGCAAATTCGCGAATGGTGCACGCTCCCACTCGATTTACACATCATTACCCCAGACCCCGCTAAGTTTTACCCCTATCTCCTCGAAAATCCAGTAGAATACCTTACTTTTCAGGTAGAAGATTTAAAAGGTGCATTAGAGATTCCACAAGAAATCCAAGGTAAAAAAGGTTTGGCTCTCATCACCCCCACGCCAATTTCAGCTTTTGAAGCCTACGAGCACTTCGATTTCATCCTCATCATGGCCACCGTTCCAGGTCAATCTGGCGGTGTTTTTGATCGTCTTAATTTTGATAAAATCAGATCGTTCAGAAAGCGCTACCCCAACAAATCTATACTCACCAAGCGCAGCATTGGCTCCGCCTTCAAGGTGGCCGATTTCATGACCCCCTTGCACGAAACCCCTAAGTTCAGTATTGAAAATTTAGATTTAAGAAATGTCTTGCAAACCGTTGAAGAAGGCCAGATGGGTGTGGCAATGGCTGTTGACATCCACAACGCGTTCATCGGTTTGGTTTCTAGTGCCGATATACGTAAAGCCTTGTTAAACCAACTCAAAAACGGCCTCGATTTAAATGCGCTCGATGCAAAGAGCCTCATCAATACCCAACCCATTTGTATCCGTGAAGACGCAAGCGTCATTGAGCTCTTGCAACTCATTAAAAATAGCCCTTTTGCAGTACTTTATTTGCCGGTTGTCGACGCCGCCAAGCAACTGAAGGGCATCGTTCAATTCTCCAACCTGATCAAAGCAGAAATATGATCATCGAACTCAAAAACAACACCAACGCAGCTGCACTCGCTGCCGCACACCACGCTTTTCACATTCTTTATTTAGGGAAAAACTACCTCATCACGGGCAGTGGTGTCAAAGAAGTCCCTGAAGCATTGCAAGACCACGCCCAAAACCATTGGGTCTTTGCCAATGACATCCAATTGGCATCGCGGAGGTTTCAAGACCAAAAACGAACTGTAAATTTTGGAAACGTCACGATTGGCGGCCAGACCAACAATACCATTCTAATTGGCGGGCCATGTTCGGTAGAATCTGAAGAGCAGCTCCGCGGTTCGGCAGAGTTGCTCGTGAGCATGGGCCTCACTACGCTCAGAGGCGGCGCCTACAAACCGCGCACGAGCCCCTACTCCTTTCAAGGGATGGGCTTGGAGGGTTTGCAACTTTTAGCCAAAATGCGCCAAGACTACGGCCTAAATGTCATCACTGAGGCTAGAGACGCCACGCACATCGAAGAAATCATTGAACACACCGACATCATTCAGGTCGGCGCCAAGGCTATGTATGACCAAGGTATTTTGCGCGCTTGTGCCAAAATCAAAAAACCAGTGCTCATCAAGCGCGGTTTTGGCACTACCCTACAAGAATTTGTTCAAGCGGCCGAATTTGTGCTTTCTGGCGGCAATGAAAATGTCGTGCTCTGTGAACGCGGCATCCGCACCTTTGAAACCGGCACACGTTTTACGCTCGATTTATGTGGCGTGGCTTGGTTACAAGAGCACACCAATTTGCCAATCATACTAGATCCATCTCACGCAATGGGCTACGCCTATGGCGTCAATCCTTTGGCGCGCGCTTGTGTTGCCATGGGCATCGACGGCTTGCTCATTGAAGCACACCCCAACCCCAAAGTGGCCAAATCAGATGCCTCACAACAGCTCAACTACGATGAATTCAGAAAACTACATGCCGACATTCAAAAAGTTGCGCAAAGTGTTGGCTATCAAATTGTATAATTATGTTACTTGAACTCAACATTAAAGGTTTGTGTAAAACCAACGGTATCGAATTTGACGATTTCCTCGCCGACCTCGACGTCGACAACGTTCACGAACTTTCGATCTACGACCTCGAGGCGATTTGCGAAGAGTACGAGCTCGATTTGCAAGCACTTTTGTTCAAACCACTTTTTTCGCAGGCAAGCCTTGATAAAAAAATCAAGAGCCTCAAGATGCTCATCCTCGACGTCGACGGCGTTCTGACAGACGGCGGCATGTACGTTTCTGAAAACGGCGACCAAATGAAACGTTATCACACACATGATGGCTTGGCACTTTTGGAATTAAGTAAACAAAAGAAAATTGAATTGGGCATTATTTCATCGGGCTTCACCAAACATATGGTACAAGATAGAGCGGCCTTGTTGGGGATAGAACGCGTATATGTCGGCCGCGATTCAAAACTCAGCATCTTAGAAAACTGGTGCAAAGAAATGAACATTTCCCTCCAAGAAGTAGCCTTTATCGGCGATGACCGCAATGACGCAGAAGTCATGAAAGCGGTTGGCTTGGCAGTGTGCCCTGCATCGGCTGTGGCTTCTATCAAAAGCATTTCAGATATTGTCTTGAGTCGCAATGGTGGTGCTGCCTGCGTTCGCGAGTTCATTGACAACTACCTGAGCTAAAGATTCATATTTCCATCAACTTCAACTCACAAATGTCCATCATTCA
>JAJTGF010000098.1 GCA_021299335.1 Cryomorphaceae bacterium | reverse complement strand
GCGGTTGACATATAAATACTGCTTGCCTACTTGATAAAGGCCTGCCCACTTGGGGTAAACAAAAGAAACGGGGCTCCAGCGCAGGCCAAAACGCTCGATGCCAAATTGCATGCCATGGGTGTGTCCGGAGAGCGTGAGGTCGACGTCGGTATGGATCACTTGTGCGTCAAAGTGGCTGGGGTCGTGGCTGAGTAGAAGTTTGAAGCCTTTTCCGGTTTGAGCCATAGTTTCTTCGAGTTTGCCACTTTGCCTGAACATGGAGCGCCCCCAGTTTTCGACGCCCAAGAGCCAAAAGTCTTTTTCGAGTTCGACCGCTTTGTTGAGTAGGGGCGTCCAGCCCACGTTTTCATGCATTTGCACCAGGGCTTGTAGGTTGGCGGTTTTTTCGTGGTCGTAGTTCCAGGAGATGTAGTCGCCGTAGTCATGGTTGCCCAAAATGCTGTATTTGCCTTTTTTGACTTCAATTTGTGAGAAGAGCGGCTCCCAGCCCTTGAATTCGTCGGCTTTATTGTTGACTAAATCACCGGTAAATAGAAAGTAGTCGGCCTTGCGGGAGTTGATCAGGTCAATGGCCTTTTGCACTTTGTGGGTTTGGCCGTAGAAACTCCCGATGTGCACATCAGAAATTTGGATAAAAGTGGCGCCGTCCATGGCTGTGGGGAGGTGCTCAAAGAAAAGTTCTACCTCCCGAACTTTCCAGTTCCAACGGCCAAAGAAAATGCCGTAAAGAATCGCTACAAAATGCAGTGTGGCGAGCGCAAAACCGATGTTTCTGGCCAGTTCGAGTTGAAAAGTGAGAAAGACCAAGCCCGGAAGCAAATAAACGATTGCGGGTAGGGCTAGCGCCACAAATAATCCGAAAATGGAAAATCCTAATTTGTAATTGCTGCGCATTTTGATATTGCGAAAGCCCCACATGAAGAGCAGGATGCTACTTAGGATCAAGCCTAAATGAAGGAAGCCAAAGGCGGCGAGATAAGTATCCGGGATGCTCCAAATAGCGAGCAGAAAAATCCATTCTGAAACGATCAGAAGGAGTAGAAAGAGGAGAAATAACATAAAATTACGACAAGGAGATCAAGGAATTGTTGCTTACATCCATGAGCCACCTACGGAAATGATGTTTGGCAAGGCTAAGTATTCAGGGTAGGTTTCTTCGGTGATGCCACCAGTTGGACAAAATTGAATGTTTGGAAACACTTGGTTATAGGCTTTGAGTGCGCCCAAGCCACCAAATAAATTGGCCGGGAAAAACTTGAAGGTGTCCCAACCAAACTGAATGCCTTCGATGATTTCACTCGGGGTAGCTACTCCGGGGATAAACGCAATTTTACTTTGTTCAAAAAGTGGAGCGAGGGTGGCGTTGAGGCCGGGGCTCACCATAAAATCGACACCGAGTTCAATCGCTTTTTCGATTTGCTCGGCCTTCACAACGGTGCCCATGCCAATTGCGCAGCGGTCGCCGTACAATTTTTTGGCAAGCGCAATGCAGTCGTAGGCAGCAGGTGTGCGCAACGTAATTTCAATGCAGAAGATGCCACGAGCCATAAGCGCATCCATTTTCGGAATAACTTCCTCAGTGCTATTGAAAGTAACAACCGGGATGGTAGGGTGTTGAGAAAGGACGGTGCGGATGTCGTTCTGAGCCATATTGTCAATTTGACACAAAGGTCGTTATTTTTCGTTTACGACACCACAAACCATTGTTTTTCTTGATTGTAGGGGTCGAGTTGTTGATAAAGGCTAGCAATGCGCTCAGATACAGCACCGTCTGGGCAAAAATTCAGGATATTGGTGCTGCGCTCTTGGAGTTGACTCTTGGGCTGAATTTTCTCCGAAAGTTGCTCTATCTGCTTGAGTGCTTTATCGAATTTGGCCTTGCGTGTTTTTTCAAATCTTTGCTCGAGTGCTTCGCGTTGTTTTTGAATGCGGGTCAGTTCGGCTTCGATTGTTCTTTTTTCATGAGGTAATTCTCCGTCCACAATTTTTAGAAAAGCGTCTTTGTAGCCACTCCATAGTTCATCTAAATGACCATAATTGGGTTCTTGATCCCCAACTTGTTCGAGGTAGCGTTTCTTGAGCTCGGCTTTGTCAGAAAGAAAATCTTGTTTTTCAAAACCAAGTTTCTGGATGAGGTCTAAGTCTTTATCTTGCAGCAGGATGCCACCAGCGCGCTGAATAGTGAGCGGAAAGGGGAGATCGAGGCAAGCAAAAGCTTGCGGCAGTTGTTGCCAATAAGCGATTTCACTGGGCCCGCCGATGTATGCCAAATTTGGTAAAATCCATTCTTGATAAAGGGGCCTGAGCACCACATTCGGAGAAAGTTGGGCGCTGTCTTTTTGCTCAAATTGAATTGGTCCTGATTTTTCAATCCTTTCTCTTTTCGCCTCGGCCAATAGAAATAAATTCGTTTCCTTGCTTTCTATTGGTGTTGGAAGGTTCTTTTCTTGAAGTGCTTGGGTGTTTTGAAGTACGGCCTGATGAAGATCTGAAGTAAATAAATCTTTTTGCCATATGGGCCAAGCGCTCTGTTTTAAGCGTGCGTTGTCGGCATCGATGATAATGAGCCCATAAAGGGAGAAGAGTTCATTTACAAATTCAAAAAAGCCTAAGCCGTAGTTTGGGACCTTAAATTTTTCAATTAAACGATGAATCTCACTATCTGGTTGGTTTTGAAACTTTTCGGCAAGGGCTCGAAGAAAAAATTGTAAATCTTTGGTGTCGAAGCGTCCGACAGCACCTTTTTGCGCGCTCTCCCAGGTCCATTTTTGACCGAAGAGTAGGAAGTTTCTGATTTCTTCGAAATCGTGGTCTTCGGAAGCCATCCAGTAAACCGGAACAAAATGCTGCGCTGGAAATTTTGCATTTAAGTCAGCACTTAATTTGATGACATGTAAGATCTTGTAAATGAAGTACAGCGGCCCTGTCATGAGGCACAGTTGATGCCCTGTAGTGATGGTAAACGTATCGGGTTCTTGTAAAAGGCGTAAATTCCTTTTTAACTTTTCTGAAACCGCGATACCCTTGTATTTTTCTTCCAAGACTTCACTCAAGAGCGCGCGCTGCTCGGCAGAGAAACTTTGCTTTTTGAGTGCAATCTGCTGGGCAAAGGAAGAAAATAGTGCGTCTGTCATCTTACATATTGCGTCGGTACTGGCCGCCAACCTCAAATAAGGCGTTGGTGACTTGGCCCAATGAAGCGACCTTACACGTTTCCATGAGCTCGGCGAAGATGTTTTTGTTTTGTACGGCTGCTTCTTGCACTTTGGAAATGCCTTCATTTGCCGCATCTTGCTGTGCGCTATGTAAATTGCTGAGCATGCTGATCTGATATGCTTTTTCCTCTTCTGTTGCTCTAATCACCTCTTTAGGAAGCACCGTTGGGGACCCTTTTGAGCTTAAGAAGGTATTGACGCCAATGATGGGGAATTCACCGGTGTGCTTGAGCGTTTCGTAATACAAAGACTCTTCTTGAATTTTAGAGCGTTGGTACATGGTTTCCATGGCACCCAAAACGCCTCCACGTTCGGTGATGCGGTCGAATTCAGACAACACAGCTTCCTCGACCAAATTGGTAAGCTCTTCAATAATAAACGCGCCTTGAAGCGGATTTTCGTTTTTAGCCAAGCCGAGCTCTCGGTTGATGATGAGCTGAATAGCCATGGCCCTGCGCACAGACTCTTCTGTTGGCGTGGTAATGGCTTCGTCGTAGGCGTATTCGCACCATACTTCTTCGCCAAAGCTTTGGCCCACACGCGGCGCGCTACACGACCAATAACTGCGTATTCGGGGTCTATGCCGTTCGAGAAAAAGAACGAAAGGTTGGGCCCGAATTCATTGATGTCCATGCCGCGGCTCAGGTAGTATTCTACATATGTAAATCCGTTGGCGAGTGTAAAGGCCAATTGGGTAATCGGGTTGGCGCCTGCTTCGGCAATATGGTAACCAGAAATAGAAACCGAATAGAAATTGCGCACGCCATTGGCAATGAAGTACTCCTGGACGTCTCCCATGAGGCGAAGTGCAAATTCTGTCGAGAAAATACAAGTGTTCTGCGCTTGGTCTTCTTTGAGGATGTCTGCCTGAACCGTACCGCGCACTTGCTTGAGCGTGTCGGCTTTGATTTGGGCATAAACGTCGGCTGGCAAGACTTGGTCGCCGGTAACGCCTAAAAGCATAAGACCCAAACCGTCGTTTCCTTCGGGTAGCTCACCTTGGTAGGCAGGGCGCTCAGTGCCTTTGGCTTGGTAGATAGCGGCAATTTTGGCTTCAGTTTCAGCTTCTAGCCCGTTTGCTTTGATGTATTTTTCACAGTTTTGATCGATGGCTGCATTCATGAAATAAGCCAAGAGCATTGGCGCTGGCCCGTTGATGGTCATGGATACAGACGTTGCCGGATGGCTGAGGTCAAAACCTGAATAGAGTTTTTTGGCATCGTCTAGGCAGCAAATAGAAACCCCTGAGTTGCCGATTTTGCCATAGATGTCTGGGCGCAAGTCGGGATCGTTGCCGTAGAGTGTAACAGAGTCAAAAGCGGTGGAGAGGCGTTTGGCCGGCATGCCGAGCGAAACGTAATGAAAGCGTTTGTTGGTGCGCTCTGGGCCGCCTTCACCTGCAAACATGCGCGTAGGGTCTTCGCCTTCGCGTTTGAATGGGAACAAGCCAGCCGTATAAGGGAATTCACCTGGAACGTTTTCTT
>JAJTGF010000026.1 GCA_021299335.1 Cryomorphaceae bacterium | reverse complement strand
ACCAAGTGGAAAAAGCCGTGGCCTGTCACTTCTTGATTGGACTGCCCTAGTAAGGCAGTATATTTATAGAAGTAAACACCTTCTTCAACTAATGTGCCGTTGATAGTACCATCCCATTTTGGATTGTTGTTATCCTGGATGTCTTGGTAGCTTGCTGAGCTCGCTTCGTAAATGACATTGCCCCAACGGTTCAAAATAGTGAGTTCCATGGAGCTCACGCTTTCTGTTTGTAGAATAAAGAAGTATGGGTTGACTCCTCCAGGAGTGATGACGTTAGGTGCTTCTGGACGGGAATATTCACAGCTTCCGTCGTCGATAAGTGCATTCGGGTCAAAGTTTAGAGCTAGAGAATCAGTACAACCGGTAGGGTATACACAAGAGCCGTCGTTGACATTGGCATTGGGATTGTAGTTTGTAGCCTGAGGATCGGTACAACCACATACGTTTACTTGAATGCTTATGGTAGCCGCATCAGAACATTGAGGACCTTGATTGGCTGTAAGTGTTACGGTGTATAAACCAAATGGAACATTGAAAACATGAGTTTGTGCGCTGAGGTCATTACTGTTGCCGGTTTGACCATCTCCAAAATTCCAGCTATACGCACTTGCGTTCTGACTTGTGTTTGTAAACGTAACACTAAGTGGCGCACAACCCTCTGTGACGCTGGCGCTGAATTCCGCAACTGGAGGATCAAGCACATCTACAAAAACGCTGTCGCTCACCGAGCAAACGTTGTCTTCTATGGTAATGTAATACCAACCAGACGGGATGTTTTGCCATACAGATGCGTCAATAAAACCATTTGGCCCGGGACCCGTCCAGTTGTATTGCGGAACACCTTGTGTGCCCGACGCTTGGACTGATACAAACCCGGTCGGGACGCAAGTAGATGGCCCAACATAAATGGTGTCGATGGCCAACGTCTGGTTCATAGTGACGGTGACGGTGTCAGTTTGCGTAAAATTACAGTTGTCTGTGGCGGTCACGAGATAGTACATGGTGCCATTCTGTCCAATGCCAACAGAAATGGAGTCGTTGGTGCCTAAGTTAGCGCCCGCTAAGTTTTCCCACTCGTAATCATATGGCGCATAACCTCCTGATGCAGTGGCTGCCAACCAAACACTATCTGTGGCACAATAAACAGTGGGGTTGTTACCGGTTATATTGATAATAGGCCCTTCACCGATATAAATGGTTCCAGAAGAGGTGATGGTGTCTCCGCAAGGGTTGATCAATTGGACGGTAATAACAACAGATTCAAAACCTTCGTTGATGCCATCTTGTGTAGGAGTTAGGGTAATAATGACGGTGTCTTCTCCAGGCAAGAAGGTGATGGGGTTTGGCAAGGTATTGTAGTCGATACCTTGTTGTGCAACACCGCCAATACTGTAGTTGATGATCAGCGTATCGTTCACTTGTCCCGGAGGACGTGTGAAAATGAAATCTGCGTAGGTGCAACCCTCCACAATGGTGGTGTCGCCAGAAACGGTGGCAACAGCAACATCAACAGCGGCAGAACTAAATGAACCCGCCTCCAAGAACACCCCGGAGTCGTAAGATTGGTCACCCACATTTGAAATAGCCAGCTTGATGTGGTATAATTGGTTGCACTGAACGCTTGCTGCTGCTGTCAGTAAAACGGTGGTGCCGTCGTATTGGATCGCATCGCCATAAGTTAACGTAGAGCTCGCTTCATTGAAGACATAATATTGCGTATTGGAAACGTCGCCAACATTGTTAATAGTTACTGGAATTCCGCCCGGAATGGTAGCAATATTGGTGCCCCCATTTGGGTAGCCAGGCAAAACATATGGCCCAGAAATACCAGGCCCCCACAAGAACAAACCAAAAGCATCATTAAAAGATGATGGCGAAAACTCAGGATATTCATCTGAGCCAAACATGTAATTGAACACAAGGGTGTCTCCCGATGGAATAAAGTCAAATTCAAGCACAACTCCGTTTGTAACACCACCCGCTGCGATATCATTGAGGTGTGGATCTGACGCCACGCTGGACGTAGGAGGGTTATTGTTGGTAAAGGACGAGCCTGAGTTGGGCCCGACGGCCGCAATGGCATTTCCCGTAGTGAGAATCAAACCATTATTGATGGGGAAAGCCGCGTTGGTATTAGTAAAATACCCAACGTTTCCTTGAGGCGTATTGGCTAGGGCCGGATTTCCATTGATGGTCACATTAAGTGCAGTTACACCAAAACCAAGCAAAACGTTGTCGACTAGTTGCTGTGGTGTTTGTGTAGTTGACACTGAAATAGGTTGAGCCAACAATGACCCGACAGAGCAAATAAAAATGAGTTGTAGTAAGTGTTTCATATGTACAAGTTGCCGTTTAGACGTCCGAATGGATCAAAAAGTTGCATAACAAAATTAATATAAACTGCGACGTAACAAAACACCGCGATTTTTCGCAACTTTGAGGTATAGAAATATTATGGAAAAAACACAACAATTTATTCAAAGCAACAAGCAAAAATTTGTCGATGAATTATTTGCGCTTTTGCGCATTCCTTCTGTATCTGCAGACGCCAATTTTCAGCAAGATGTCGCTGCATGTGCACAGCATTTGGCAACTCATTTTCAAGCGATAGGCCTAGACGCCGTAGAGGTCATACACACCGCGGGTCATCCGATCGTTTATGCGGAGAAAATCATAGACACAAGCCTACCCACTATATTGGTTTATGGCCATTACGACGTTCAGCCAGCAGATCCATTAGAGCTCTGGCACAGTCCGGCATTTGAACCCGTCATTAAACAAACCGCTATTCACCCCGAAGGAGCTATTTTTGCTCGAGGAGCCTGTGACGATAAGGGCCAGTTTTTTATGCATGTCAAAGCCGTTGAGGCCATGTTGCAAGCCCAAGAACTGCCTTGTAATGTCAAACTGATGATTGAAGGAGAAGAAGAGGTGGGCAGTCCTAATCTTGCCATTTTTGTTAGAGAGCATAAAGCAAAACTGAAAGCAGATATCATTTTGGTTTCAGACACCGGAATGTTAGCCAATGACACGCCCTCGATCACAACAGGATTGCGCGGCTTAAGTTATGTCGAAATAGAAGTAACGGGCCCTAATCGCGATTTACACTCAGGGCTATATGGTGGTTGCGTAGCCAACCCGATTAATATCCTCACGCAAATGATTGCCAGCCTTCACGACGACAACATGCGCATTACAGTGCCTGGTTTTTACGATAAAGTTGTGGAGCTTTCCGAAGCAGACAGAGCCGAAATGGCAAAGGCGCCATTTTCAGAAAAAGCATATTGTGAGGCACTGGACATCAACTCGACACACGGCGAAAATGGATACAGCACCATGGAGCGCGGCTCTATCCGCCCAACGCTAGATGTCAATGGTATTTGGGGTGGTTATACAGGAGAAGGCGCCAAAACAGTAATTGCTTCCAAAGCCTATGCGAAAATCTCCATGCGCTTGGTTCCGGACCAAGACCCTGATGAAATCACTAGTTTGTTTCAGACGCATTTTGAAAAAATAGCTCCCGCTAGCGTACGCGTCAAAGTAACGCCGCATCATGGTGGCCAGCCGGTAGTAACACCTACAGATTCGCCTGCTTATGCTGCAGCAAGCCGTGCTTATGAAACTACTTTTGGCAAAAAACCAATTCCAGTGCGCAGTGGTGGCAGTATCCCAATTATTGCGATGTTTGAACAAGAACTCGGCTTAAAAACCATTTTAATGGGCTTTGGGCTCGACAGCGATGCCATTCATAGTCCGAACGAGCACTACGGTCTTTTTAATTTTTACAAAGGCATAGAGACCATTCCTTATTTTTTCAAAAATTTTAGTCAAATCTAAGATGAGGTCTGCTCTTATTTTCTTGGCTTTATTTGCTTTGGTTTCTTGCAAGAGTTTAGAGGAGCCGATTGAAATGATCAGTTACGACGGATCTCAGATTGAACAGTTTAGTGGTCAGTTGGTGAAGTTCAAAGCAGGCTTTCATGTTCAAAATAATTTATGGCTTCCCGTAAAAATGAAGCCCGGCAGTTTTGAGCTTTTTATCGATCAGCAAAAAATAGGCAACTTGTATTTAGACGAGCCCATCAAATTGCGCGCACATCGCGAAAACCAACTTGAGGTGCCCCTGCGAATTATTCCCGAACCCGGATTCATCACGACGGCATACAAAGCTGCTAAAAAACCAATGATTCAGGTGAAGATCAGCGGCTATCCAAAAGCGGGAGTATTTTTCTTGTACAAAACTTTTCCCATATCCAAAGAAACACAAATTGAACCCGCTCAATTTATTCCTTACTTTCCTACTTTCTGATGCTCACACACGCCGCTCCTAAAAAATTATTTTTGCTCGACGCCTATGCGCTTATTTACCGAGCGTATTTTGCATTTGCAAAAAACCCACGCGTCAATTCAAAAGGCGAAAACACCTCGGCTGCGTTTGGCTTTACCAATGTGCTCATCGATGTGCTTAAAACAGAACAGCCCACACATATTGCGGTTGTTTTTGACCCACCAGGGGGCTCTGTCCAGCGCCAAGAAGAATACGTCGAGTACAAGGCTCAAAGGGAAGAGATGCCCGAGGACATCCGTTCCATGATTCAACCCATCAAGCAAATTGTACAGGCGTTCAATATTCCAATTTTAGAAGTGGCGGGCTACGAAGCCGATGATGTCATCGGAACAGTTGCCAAACTTGCAGAACCGAGGGGTTTCATTACTTACATGATGACCCCTGATAAAGATTATGCCCAACTTGTGACACCACAAACCTTTATCTACAAGCCCGGAAGAGGAGGAAATCCGCCTGAAATCTTGGGTGTTAAAGAAGTTTGTGAAAAGTTTGAAATCACCAACCCCCTTCAAGTAATTGATATTTTAGGTTTATGGGGCGACGCTTCTGACAACATTCCTGGTATTCCTGGTATCGGCGAGAAAACAGCAAAGCTGTTGGTTGCTAAATACGGCTCAATGGAGGGTTTATTTGCCAACGTACACGAACTTAAAGGCAAGCAAAAAGAAAATGTAGAGAATTTTCAGCAACAAGGGCTCATGTCTAAGTCTTTAGCTACTATTATCCGCGACGTGCCTGTTGCACTTGATGAAAAAGACCTCGAAGTATGTCCTGTCAATGCCGATGCAATCCGAGATATATTCACGGAGCTAGAGTTCCGGACACTCGCCAAGCGGATCATCGGAGAAGAAATTGTGGTGACACAAGCGAGCACATCCAAAGAAGAAGCGCAACTCGATTTATTTGGTGTGCAAAGCATGCTTGAGCCACAAGAAGCCGCAGCCACTGCTCATTACAAAACGATTGCAACTGAAAAACCAAGTTACCACCTGATCACAACTGCTGAGGAGCGCAAAGAATTACTCGAATTGCTATTAGTCCAAAGCGAGGTGTGTTTTGATACAGAAACTACTTCAATAGATGCGCTACATGCCGACCTGGTCGGT
This sequence comes from Cryomorphaceae bacterium, assembly GCA_021299335.1. Taxonomy (GTDB): domain Bacteria; phylum Bacteroidota; class Bacteroidia; order Flavobacteriales_D; family Crocinitomicaceae; genus UBA952. Next base: position 10,217 of record JAJTGF010000026.1, on the reverse strand, counting down.
TTTTCTTTTTCATACAAGGCGCGCGAGGCGTTTTATGTCCCTGTTCCTGCAGATTTCGAGGAAGCAAAAGCCATTATTCATGAATTTGCGCTCATTTTTGAAGACATATCCATCGAGAAAATAGCACACAACCTCAAGTACGATTTAAAGGTTTTGCACCGTTATGGCATTGAGCTCAAAGGGCCACTTTTTGATACCATGATAGCGCAATACCTGATCAACCCTGAGTCAAAGCAAGGCATGGACTTTTTAGCAACGTATTACTTGTCTTACCAACCCATTTCGATTGAAACACTACTTGGCAAGAAAGGAAAAAATCAAGGAAACATGTCTGATTTGGCGCCCGAACAAATCAAGGATTATGCTTGTGAAGACGCCGACATTACTTTTCAACTCAAGAAATTATTAGAACCCGAAATCGAGAAACCGCATTTGCATCACCTGTTTTATGAAGTTGAAATGCCACTCGTTAGGGTGCTCAAAGACATCGAACAAGAGGGCATCGCGATTGATGTGCCTGCTTTGAATGCCTTTTCTAAAGAACTAGATGAGCGCCTGGTTGATTTAGAAAATCAAATTAAAGAGCTTGCCGGCGAACCTTTTAACTTGGACTCTCCTAAACAACTCGGAGAAATTCTCTTTGAAAAACTGCAAATTTCGAGTAAAGCTAAGAAGACCAAAACGGGTCAGTACGCTACTTCAGAAGACATCCTTCAGAAACACGAACACGATCACCCGATTATTGGCCACATTTTGGAATACCGTCAATTGCGCAAGCTCAAAAGCACCTATGTAGATCCATTACCAACGCTTTGCGACCCGATTGACGGCAGAATCCACACCAACTTTATGCAAACCGTAACAGCAACGGGTCGCTTGAGTTCGAATAATCCGAATTTGCAGAATATTCATGTGCGTTCAGCTAAAGGACGAGAAATTCGCCGCGCTTTTGTCCCGAGGTCGGCCGATTTTCAGCTCATGGCCGTCGATTACTCGCAAATCGAATTGCGCATCATCGCCGCGCTATCAGGCGACCCCAACATGATTGCCGCGTTTAAAAGCGGACACGACATCCATGCGGCCACCGCGGCAAAGGTTTTTCACACCTCAATAGAGGAGGTAACTCGCGAGCAGCGCAGCGCGGCCAAAGCAGTCAACTTTGGCATTATTTATGGCCAGTCTGCGTTTGGTTTGGCACAAAATCTGCAAATCTCGCGCACTGAAGCAAAAGGAATTATCGATGCGTATTTTGAACAATACGGGACCATCAAAACATATATGGATAAAGTTATTTCGCAAGCCAGAGAAGAGGGTTATGTAGAAACGATCCTGAAGCGCAGGCGCTATTTGCCAGACATTCATTCGGCCAATGCCGTGGTGCGCGGCTTTGCCGAGCGCAACGCCATCAATGCGCCCATTCAAGGCTCGGCCGCAGACATCATCAAGCTCGCAATGGTCGCGGTTCACAAAGCCATGAGCAAACAAAAGTTGCAGTCCAAAATGATTTTGCAAGTACATGACGAACTTGTATTTGATGTACACCGCGATGAGGTGGAACTGATGCAGCAATTGGTAAAAAAAGCCATGGAAGAAGCAGTGGCCTTGGAGGTGCCCATGGAGGTCGAAATGAAAACTGCCGAAAATTGGCTCGAGGCCCACTAAATAAACTTACGGTATCTTTGTAACACTTAATTTATACAATGGAAATTCTTATCAAAGCTCTTCAGCTCATCACGTCATTAGCTATTTTAGTTACACTCCACGAATTCGGACATTATATCCCCGCCAAATTATTTAAGACGCGTGTTGAGAAATTTTATCTGTTTTTCAATCCCTATTTTTCTTTTTTTCGCTGGAAACGTGTAAACGGTCAAAAGAAAAAATCTTGGTTTAGTAAGTCGTCACCGAGCGAATGGTCTGAAGACCCAGATACCACAGAGTGGGGCATCGGTTGGGTTCCGCTTGGCGGGTATGTCAAAATTGCTGGCATGATCGACGAATCAATGGACACCGAACAACTCAAGAACGAACCACAAGCCTGGGAGTTTCGAAGTAAAAAACCATGGCAGCGCCTCATTATCATGATTGGTGGCGTCACCGTCAATCTTGTGCTAGGTTTTATTATTTATATCGGCGTTGTCTTTACTTGGGGGCAGCTGACTCTCGATCAGAACAAGCTTCAATCAGGTTTGGGCGTACACCCATACATGGCTAGATATGGCATCTACTCTGGCGATATCGTTTTGGATATTGAGGGCAAGAAACCCCTCAATTTAGATGAAATCAATAAGGAAATTTTATTGCGAGGCGCGCACAAGCTTACGGTTCAACACCCAGACGGCACGATCGCACATCTTACACTTCCTTCTGATATTGATCAAAAATTATTTGAAGCTGGTGCCTTACCTGCATTTACCTTGCGTTCTCAATCACCAAAAGTAGCGGAGGTCACAAAAAATTCGCCCGCTTTGCGCGCAGGATTCAAAGCCAAAGACCAGGTGTGCGAAGTCAATGGAAAAGCCATTCGCTTTTATGACGAGTTTCAAGCGGAGCTTTTTGCCCATAAGAATGAGAAGGTCGCCATAAAGGTGGCAAGAAACAGCAATTCAAAAGACACGATCACACTTGATGTCAAAGTGAAGGATAATGGCACAATAGGCATCATGGCCAATTCAGCGTACATAGACCAAAAAGCCATTTCTGATAAAAAATACGGTTTCGCACAGAGTGTGAGCATCGGGATGGGTTATGGCTACAACACATTATCTGATTATGTGAGCCAATTTAAATTCGTGTTTACGAAAAAAGGCGCCACGCAAATTGGTGGTTTTGCTTCAATTGGCAATATGTTTCCGCCGCTATGGGATTGGCATACCTTCTGGCTAACAACCGCATTGTTGTCTATTATTCTTGCCTTTATGAATATTCTTCCTATTCCGGCACTCGACGGCGGCCACGTTGTTTTTCTCTTATATGAAATGATTACAGGTAAAGAGGCGCCTCAAAAAGTACTGGAGGTTGCGCAATACATCGGGATTTTCTTATTGCTTTCACTCATGATTTACGCTAATGGCGCCGACCTCGTACGTTGGCTACTCAAATAATTCGCTATGCAACGATTTCAAAATTATGTACTTGGTCAGTGGATAGACGGCCAAGGTGTTGAAACACCCTTATTCAATGCTCTTACCGGAGCTCAAATAGGCGAGGTGTCTAGTGCGGGCCTAGATTTCAATGATATCCTAAATTATGCGCGCAAAAATGGGCAGGCGCTCCGCAAAATGACTTTCCAGGAAAGAGGGCGCATGCTCAAAGCATTAGCGCTCTTTTTAATGGAGCGCAAAGCAAAGTACTATGAGATTTCTGCACTAACAGGCGCCACTAAAGTAGATTCTTGGATTGATATCGAAGGCGGCATCGGGAACCTCTTTGCCAATGCGAGTTTGCGCCGTCAATTCCCAGATTTACCTTATTATGTCGACGGTGTTGCTGCGCCGCTTTCAAAAAATGGCTCATTTATAGGCCACCATATTATGGTTCCTAGAGAAGGAGTTGCGGTGCACATCAATGCTTTTAATTTCCCAATTTGGGGCATGCTTGAAAAAATTGCCGTCAATTTAATGGCGGGGGTTCCGGCAGTAGTGAAACCATCTGAATACACTTGTTTTTTGACCGAAGTCATGGTCAGAGACATCATTGATTCCAAAATTTTACCCGAAGGCTCCTTGCAACTTATTTGCGGACTAGGCCGAGGCATCTTGGACACAGTTGATGCCCGAGATATTGTGACGTTTACCGGAAGTGCAGCAACCGGCAAGCTACTTAAAGGCTTACCGCGCATTGCAGAACAAAGTGTGAGTTTTAATCTTGAAGCCGATTCTTTAAATGCGACGATTTTGGGAGAGGCGGCAGTTCCGGGCACTGCAGAATTTGATTTATTTGTCAAAGAATGTGTCAAAGAAATGACCATCAAAGCTGGGCAGAAATGTACGGCGGTGAGACGCATTATTGTCCCTGAAAATTTACTAGATGAGGTTCAAGCAGCCATTGCTGCACGCTTGGCCACAACCAAAATTGGAGACCCTTCGGCCGAGGGCGTTAGAATGGGATCGCTCGCCACCAAATTACAAGTAGAAAGAGTGCGTGCCAACGTAGACCTCTTGGCACAATCTCAACAAATAGTCTATGGTCATCTTGATGATTTTGAAGTATTAGGCGCAAGTAAAGATGCGGGTGCGTTTTTCCCGCCTGTTTTGTTCCGCAATGAACATCCTTTTACCTCAACGGCCGTTCATGACATTGAAGCTTTCGGACCCGTAGCCACTATCATGCCTTATAAAGATTTAGATGCTGCAATTGAATTGGCTAAAATGGGCAAGGGCTCTTTGGTCTCCTCCATCGTTACACCCGACGATCAAGAAGCGGTTAATTACGTCATTGGCGCTGCAAGCATGCACGGCCGCATTTTAGTTCTTAATGAAGCTTGCGCCAAAGAAAGTACAGGCCATGGCTCGCCAATGCCTTTGCTCACGCATGGCGGCCCGGGCCGCGCTGGTGGCGGTGAAGAAATGGGCGGGAAGCGGGGTGTGCTCCATTATTTGCAACGCACCGCCATTCAAGGACACCCGAGTACCATTACCGCCATCACACAACAATTCCAGGTTGGTGCTAACATGCCCGAAGCACAACCACATGTCTTTAGAAAGCACTTTGAAGAATTAGTCGTGGGTGAGACGGTATTTACCCATAAGCACACCGTTACAGATGCAGATATCGTGAATTTTGCCAATGTTTCTGGCGATAATTTTTACGCCCACATGGACGCTACGTCTCTCGAAGGCACCATCTTTGAGCGCCGAGTGGCGCATGGTTATTTTATTCTTTCTAAAGCTGCCGGCTTGTTTGTAGACCCTAAAAAAGGACCGGTTTTACTTAATTACGGAATTGAGGAGGCGCGTTTTACAAAACCCGTTTACCCTGGTGCTACTATCGGCGTGCGTTTTACAGTAAAAGAAAAGATTGATCAAGAGAAGCGCTCAGAAGAAGACATCGCAAAAGGAATCGTGAAGTTTTTGGTAGATGTCTACGACGAAACAGGCGAAACTGTTGCTTTGGCCACCATTCTAACAATGGTTAAAAAACTTACAGACGCTTAATTCTTCTCGTCTTCAGCAAACTCGATTTCAAGCTTATCGATGTCGTAGTCCGTTTCTTCGTTGTAGATATCAAAGAAAGGTTCCTGGAATGAACGCATGCTGAACTTGCGCTCAAGTGTTAAAAGCAGCGCAGGCAAGATGATCAAGTTGGTGGCCATACCAACCATAATCGTAATCGACACCAATAGCCCTAGTGCCTTCGTGCCTCCGAACTGCGAGAACACAAACATCAAGAAGCCGAAGAATAGAATGACAGACGTATAGAAGATACCTAAGCCTGTTTCACGCAAAGAATGCAGAATCGCAAAACGAACGTCCCAGGCGTGTTGTTTGAGCTCATTTCGGTATTTCCCAAGGAAGAGAATAGCGTTGTCTACAGTAATACCCAACGCAATACCAAATACGAGAATGGTAGAGGGCTTGAGTGGAATCTGAAAGTAACCCATGATTCCGGCAGTAAAGAGCAAAGGAATAATGTTCGGTATCATAGAGACCAAAATAATACGCATCGAGCGGAAGAGGAAGGCCATCATGATAGCGATAGAAACAATGGCAAAGACAAGGCTTTGAAGTAAGTTGACAAAGAGGTACTTGGTGCCTTCGGTTTGTACAACTTTAATACCTGTAAACACGAGGTCGTATTGCTCTGAGTCAATGGCTTTGCGCAGGTTTTTGTTGAATTTTTTGGTCCCGGCATATGCTTTGATTTTTTCCGGATCCATGTCAAAAGCCATTTGCTTTTGGTCATTTCCATTTGAAACAAGCGCTGTCAGGCTATTGAAAACACCGGTGTGTTCATAGATGATGCTGTCTAGCGCAGCTGTATTCCCTTTACTGATTTTGGTGTAAAGTCTGTCTAGGGTTGCTTGTTCAGGATTTAAAATTTGCTTGGTTTTGATTTTCATGGCATCCAGGGCCGGCCCAACCTTGTCTACACTTAAGTCTTTCATTTGCATGCGAATGCGCAAAGTGGTTTTACTGGTGTCCACGAGGTTTTTGAGTGAAATAGAGCCGCCGTTGAGGCTACTTAAGTCTAATTTATCAATGTATTTTTTAAGGCGGAGTTTGTCGCGGCTGGAAATAATCGTGTATTTGTTCGGGTCGCCGCCGTGATACGCCATGTTGATCGACTTGATCAAGTCAACATAAGAAATGCTTTTGGAGAAGAGGGTGTCCTTAGCAAAAAGACTTTGAATTTCTTCTACTTTGCGCATGGTTTCAGCATTGAATAACCTGCCCTTTTCTTTGTAGTCGATGGTGATTTCAAATGGAATAGAGCCACCGAAGTTTCGTTCCACAAATTTGAGATCGAGTAAAATAGGATCATCAGAAGGCAAATCGCTGGTCACATTTCCAGTGGAAATGATTTTTGTCATGCCATATAGGCTGAAAATCACGAGTAGAATAGAACATACGTATATCCAAGGCCTGTATTTAGTGACAATTTTTACAATAATTTCAATAAAGCCCTGGGAATATACACGACTGAGGTGCTTGAGGTGACGCGGTTTTGGCGGCTTGGCAAATGAAGCAAAAATGGGGATAATGGCGAGTGACAGCACGAACACCACCATGATGTTCCAGCTTGAAATAATTCCGAATTGTCCTAATTTATCAGAGCTGGTGAAAGTTACAAAACCAACAGCAGTAGTGAGATTGGTTAAAAAAGTAACCGAACCAATGCGTTTGACCATGACGAACAAGGCCCGCATTTTATTCTCGAGCCGCACGTATTCTTGGTGATAGCGGGTGATGAGAAAGACGCAATTGGGCACGCCAATGACAATCAAAAGAGGGGGAATCAAAGCCATTACAATAGACAGCTCGTAGCCCATAAACGCGATGCTGCCGAGCGCCCAAATGACCGAAATAAAAACAACGATGTTGCAGAGAAAAACTACGTAGAGTGATCTAAAAAAGATAAATAAAAGCAGTGATGAAGCAAAAATAGAGAGCCCCAAAAAGATATACATTTCGGCTACAATTCGCTTAGCTACAACAACTCGGATATGAGGTAGGCCAGCAAAGTAGACTTTGCCGAAGTGTTTTTCATATTTATTGGCAAGCTCCTCGATTTTAAGTACCACACCTGATTTTTTAGGGTTGGAGAGCACCTTTTCATCGATGCCGATCATGAGCAAGGAAACGTTGCTGGTATCGTTGTAGAGCAAGCCGCGGTAAATAGGATTCTTGCGAATTTCTGCGCGAACCTCTTCTATTGATTTGTCTCGGAAAGTGGTGTCAGAAAAAATGCGGTGAATTTCAAATTCATTTTTTTTGATGTTGTTGGTCATGCCGAAGAGCGTTGCCTCCGAAACCACATTGTCTACACCTTTGATTTTAAGGATTTTGTAACCAAGTTCTCGCCATTTTTTAAAGTTCGACTCGGTGTATAAAGAATCTGTTTGAACAGCCACGACCAAAGTAGAACCATCTTCTCCAAATTGTAATTTGAACTTTTCGTAGTCCATTTGGATGGGGTCGTCTTTTGGTAATGTGTTACCAACGCGGTTGTCGACCTTTAGGGCGGTTGCTGCATAGTAGCCAAAGAAAACGGTGATAATGGCAATGATGGCCAGTATGAACAAACGGTTTCTTAAAATAAAACTGGCAACTCTACTCCACATGCGACTAAATGTACAAAAAATGAGGGGTGAAGTTACGAATTATTGTCAAAATGAATCGAATTTCTTGTGAAGCGGCCCCGAAAGATGCCAGACAGCACTTATTTTTCTTTCTGTTTGGGTTTATTTAAATAGCTTTGAGCCGCGCCAAAATCAAAACGCATGTTTGAAATAGGAATCTATGGTTTTTTAACAGGGATGGTCATGAGTGTAATGCTTGGCACCGTATTCTTTGCCCTCGTTCAAAACAGTATTGATTACGGGTTTCGCACGGGTGTTTTCATATCGCTTGGCGTTATTTCTTCCGACATTCTCTTGATTTTTTTGAGTTGGTTCAATGCAGAATTGATACCGGAAGGCAGCAAAACCGATTTCATTGTTCGTCTGTGTGGCGCCGTCTTTTTGCTCCTTTATGGGATTTCTAATTTACTGCGCAAAGACAGTGCAGCTTATCCCAAAACGGAGAAAAAGCAGTTGTTAAAGTTCATTTCGATGGGCTTTTTACTCAATATTCTCAATCCTGGAAATTATATCGGTTGGCTTGCCGTTACAACCCAACTCAAAACTGTTGCGAAATATGAGGCATCAGAAGCAACCATTTATTTTTCGTGTGCATTGAGTGCTATTTTCTTGATGGAAACTTTGATTGCCTTGAGCGCTTCTTTTTTAAAGCCTTACATTACCGATCAATTTTTACGATGGGTAAATAGACTCATTGGTTTTCTATTTATTGCTTTTGCCATCGCCCTCTTCTTTTATTAAAAAGGGCTCGAGGTTTCCTTTGAGCAGGAATGATTCGGCGAACGAGACAAGTTCCTCGAATTCGCGCAGGGCAGCGGAATCATCGGATAGCAACGCGGTATTTATTTTCAGTTGTGTGTAGTCGATGAATTGCATGGACTCAACTTTCCCGTTGTTCATTTTCGCGTAATTGTAGAAGAGTTTGGCGTTAATATCCGAAAGCATGACCTCGCCATTGACCCTTGCGATATCGAATTTCATCAATAGTGGCAACTTACACCATTTATGGATGTCATAGGCCACAAAATCGCCTTGAGAATAGACAATAGTGCTTTGTTTTGGTCGCCCGCTAAATGGATCTTTGATGTCAAGAAACTCAATAGGTTGTGCATTGTGCGGATGTCCGCCGAGGACTAGATCTATGCCTGCTTGACGACAAATTTGATGCATGTTGTCGATGATAGTCTGGGATGGATAGGGCTGATACGCGCAACCCATGTGTAAAAACGCCACTATGAATTCAGCTCCTCTTGCTCGCGCTATTTTTGCTTGGTGCACGATCAAAGATAAGTCGGGGTTTGCTTCGTTTAAAAGCAGGTGGTTGACCAAATAACTTTTTTCTTCCGGACAAACCAAAGCATTCAACGAAAAGGTGTAGGATAAAAATGCAATTTGAATCCCATTTTTTTCGATGATTGGAAATGCATCGCGCTCAGCCTCCGTTCGGGCTGTTCCCACATGTCGGATGTCTTTTTTTTCTAAATATGCGATGGTTTCCATGACGCCTTCCTCGCCCTGATCTAAGGAATGGTTATTGGCAGTAGAGAGCACATCGTATCCTTTGAATTTTCCAAACCCCGAAAACACGTTAAACATGTCTTCGTTGGCATTGAAATACATATTACTGAGCATGACCTCAGGAACATAAGAAGCTGCTTTGTTCGGATTTAATGGCGTTTCAAGATTGCCAACAACGAGGTCGGCATCGAAAAAATAGTCACCACAATTTTCCCAGAGTCCTTTGCACTGCTCAGAAGTAATGCAAAAATAGGGCATGAGGTCGCCGCCAGCACTTAGGGTCACTTTTTGGGAACTGCCAGCACGGTCTATTTTTTGAAACTTTGCACCTTGACTTTGAAAGTATTGTTCAAGGCCAGCGCCTTTGTCACCTTTGAGAATTGCCCTGAAATAATATTTATAACCAAAATAGAGTTGCTGCCGATGGGTCATCTTGCGCGGGTCTTCGTGGTGGCCCTTCAGCGGATGCAGCCAATCTTTACCGCCCAATAATTTGCGAATGCGAAATAGGAACCTCACCAGACCAACCAAAAACTTTCCCTTCAGCGTAATAGGCCGAACGGGGTTGTAGTGAGCTGAAGAGAGTGGTTTGAGCTTCATAATGCGAATGTTGCTATAAATGTCAACATTTTGTAACAAACTCATGTTATTGTATATATTACCAATACTGTTTTTTAGATGACACAACTTTCTTTAACCACCCCTGCCTTATTATTTTCATCTATTTCATTGATCATGTTGGCATACACCAATCGATTTTTGGCTTATGCAAGTGTGATTCGAGCGCTTCATGCGCAATATCAAAAAAGCAGTGACCGCATCATAGAAGAGCAAATCAAGAATTTAAGAAAACGTCTTTACTTGACTCGATCCATGCAAATTTTTGGTATCACAAGCT
>JAJTGF010000025.1 GCA_021299335.1 Cryomorphaceae bacterium | reverse complement strand
CTGGACTACGGTAGTCTGATTGCCTTCAACATTAAAATTGACAATTACATTGCGGCCGTCCTCTAAAACGGAAAGGATTTGTTTGTGCTCTTCGATTGCCGAGAAGGTTGCTTTCAAGTCAAAACCAAAGCTCCCATCTTTGGCCTCCATGCGGTAATTAGACCCGCCGCCTACCAGAAAATCGACTTCGGCTTTTGGGCAGCACCAAGACTCATGGGCAAAGTTCCAATTCACGACATGTACTGCTTGGGTCCATTTATCCCAAACTTGGTCTAGCGGTGCCTCAATAACAGCCCTGACCTCTAAGAATTCTTGATTTGACATGTGACAAATTTAGTCATTGTCACTCATTTAATTGGTAATTTTAGGCCATGCAATTTGAGCTTGTATCGGACTACCAACCCACCGGAGACCAACCAGAGGCAATCCGCCAATTGGTCAGCGGGCTCAACAACGGCATCCATCAGCAAACCTTACTCGGCGTCACAGGGAGTGGAAAAACCTTTACGGTGGCCAATGTCATTGCCCAAGTACAGCGCCCCACACTCATTCTTTCCCACAACAAGACACTCGCCGCACAACTCTATGGCGAGTTCAAGCAGTTTTTTCCGAACAACGCAGTCGAATACTTTGTGTCGTACTACGACTACTATCAACCCGAGGCCTATATACCATCGACCGGAACCTTCATCGAAAAAGACCTGCAAATCAATGATGAAATCGAAAAACTGCGGCTTGCCGCCACCTCCGCTCTTTTGTCGGGGCGGCGCGATGTCATTGTGGTGGCGTCGGTGAGTTGTATTTATGGTATCGGAAACCCCACAGAATTCAAGAATAGCATCTTACACTTAAAGGTCGGAGACATTGTTGTGCGCAACACTTTCTTGTTTCGGCTCGTCGAAAATCTTTACCAACGCGCCGGCACCGACTTCGAGCGCGGCCAATTCAGGGTTTCGGGCGACACCGTCGATATCTTTTTGGCCTACGCAGACTACGCACTGCGCATTAGTTTTTGGGGCGATGAAATTGAAAAAATTGCGGCCATTGACCCTGAGACGGGCAAGCAACTCGAAGTTTTTCAGCAGATAGATATCTTCCCGGCCAACTTGTTTGTCTCGAGTCCAGAGAACACCAGACAGGCGATTATCCAGATCCAAGACGACCTCGTTTTGCAAGTAGAAAACTTTAAAGCAGAAGGCAAGCACGAAGAAGCCAAGCGCCTCGAGGAACGCGTCAATTACGACCTCGAAATGATCCGAGAGCTCGGTTATTGTTCGGGCATCGAAAATTACTCGCGTTACTTTGACCGCCGACAGCCCGGTGAGCGCCCTTTCTGTCTGCTCGATTATTTTCCCGAAGATTTCCTGATGGTCATCGATGAAAGCCATGTCACGCTGCCACAGGTGCGCGGCATGTATGGCGGCGATCGTTCGCGCAAAATCAACCTCGTCGACTACGGCTTTCGCCTTCAGGCCGCCATCGACAATCGGCCACTCCAGTTCAACGAATTCGAAGGGTTCTTATCGAATGTCATTTACGTTTCAGCCACCCCAGCAGACTACGAAATGCTGCAGTCGGAAGGTGTCGTGGTGGAGCAACTGATTAGGCCAACCGGCCTTCTCGATCCGCTTATAGAAGTCCACCCTTCCAAAAACCAAATCGATCACCTCATTGAGCACATTCAGGAAAGAAGAACCAAAGACGAACGCGTCCTCGTGACTACCCTGACCAAACGCATGGCCGAAGAATTGCAAAAATACCTCGACCGCCTCGGCATTCCCTGTCGCTATATCCACTCCGAAATCGACACCATTGAGCGCGTAGAAATTTTAAGGCAGCTGCGCCTAGGCGATTTTGATGTGTTAATCGGGGTCAATTTGCTGCGAGAAGGCCTCGATTTACCCGAAGTTTCTTTGGTAGCCAATCTCGATGCCGACAAAGAAGGTTTCTTGCGCAAGGAACGCTCTTTGGTCCAAACCGTTGGGCGCGCTGCAAGAAATGTAAATGGCAAAGTACTCATGTACATAAGTGCCCACAGCGCTCGTGAAATCCAAAGAAAAAATCATCGAAGCAACCAAAGTGGCCGACGGCGATCAAAACACGCGTCAGGTCAGGTCCCTGCAAAAAGAAAAAGAATTCAATAAGCAACCGCTGCAAACGCAACTCCTCGACAACCCCGAGGCGCTGCAAAAAGAAATCAAAAAACTGAAAAAAGAAATGGAAAGTGCAGCCAAAGCACTCGATTTTATCGAGGCTGCCCGCATCCGAGACCTCATCAAAGCACTCGAAAAAAAATAAACATATGAATGCAAAAAAACAATTCCAAATCATTGCTATTGCCGAAGGCTTTTCCTGGCTCGGCTTATTAGTCACGATGTATCTCAAGTACGGACAAGACCTACCCGAACCTAATCGCGTAGTAGGTTACATCCACGGCTTTTTATTTATGGCCTTTTGTTTTTACTTGCTTTACTTTTTGATCGAAGAAAAATGGCCCTTGAAAAAATGTCTTTTACTCTTCGTTTTGGCCTTTCTTCCCTTCGGTACCTTCTGGGCAGAAAAGCGCTATTTACGCGCTTAGGTGCTGCAACAGAGATAGGGAAAATAGGATATTCCTATTCTTTGTGATGCGAAGTTGAATTGAGTCGAATCAAAAAGTTATTTTAGGGGTAATAAAACCTACCTCATGAAATTGATCAAGAAGTTATTTTATTGGTTGCTCTTTTTGATTGCATTGGCCCTTTTTGTGGGTCTATTTCTGCCGACCAAATTTCGTGTAGAACGCAGTGCTGTCATTGCACAACCCTGCGATTCCGTTTTTCAATATGTCAAATACTTGAAAAACCAAGAAACCTACAGCGTATGGTGGAAAGCCGACCCCAAAATGAAAAAGACCTACACCGGCACAGACGGGCAACCAGGCTTTATTTCTGCTTGGCAAAGCGACAACAGCGACGTCGGTACGGGACAGCAAAAAATTGTTGCACTACAAGAAGGCCGCAGAATTGACACCGAACTCAAATTCATCGAACCTTTTGAAAGCACCAACCGCGCCTACATCTCTACCCGGGCAATCGACCCGCAAAACACCAAAGTTTCATGGAGCATCAGCGGTGAAATGCCCTACCCCGGCAATCTCATGACCCTTTTCATCGACATGGAAGAGGCCCTCGGAAAAGACCTCGAAAAAGGACTAAAAAACCTAAAGCGACTGCTCGAAAAATAAAGTTGTTAACTTTGTTCAAAATTGAAGCACATGTCAAACCACTTACTCAAAGGAAAAAGAGGCATCATCTTTGGTGCATTAAACAATCAAAGTATCGCTTGGAAAGTAGCAGAGCGCGCGCATGAAGAAGGCGCAACGTTTGTATTGACCAACGCCCCAATCGCCATGCGCATGGGTGAAATCAACGAATTAGCGTCCAAGACAGGCAGCCAAGTTATTCCTGCAGACGCCACCAATATCGCTGACCTCGAAAACTTGGTGACGCAAGCCCAAGAAATTTTAGGCGGTAAAATTGATTTCGTATTGCACTCTATCGGGATGTCGCCAAACGTTAGAAAAGGCAAGCACTATACAGAAAACGACTACAACTACTACGGCCAAACAATGGATGTCTCTGCGATGTCTTTGCACAAAACACTCGCTACGCTCTATAAGCACGATGCCATGAACGAATGGGGCTCTGTAGTTGCACTTTCTTACATTGCTGCACAACGTATTTTCCCTGACTACAACGACATGGCAGACGCCAAGTCTTTACTCGAGTCTATTGCGCGTTCTTTCGGCTATCACTATGGCATCAAGAAAAAAGTGCGTGTCAATACCATCTCGCAGTCCCCAACCGTCACTACCGCTGGCCAAGGCATCAAGGGCTTCACAGAATTCATCAATTTCTCTGAGCAGATGTCGCCGCTGGGCAACGCCAGTGCCATTGCCTGTGCAGACTACTGCATCAGCATGTTCTCAGACCTCACCAAATACGTCACCATGCAAAACCTCTTCCACGATGGCGGGTTTTCTAACACGGGTGTTACTCAACAAGTCATCGAGCGCTTCGGCGATCAATAAATCAATTGAACTCAATAAAAAAGGCCGCTTTAGAGCGGCCTTTTTTTGTGTTCGGGATACTTACTCCGCCTTCCAGTCTAGTCTAGATTTGGTGTAAGGAATCTGTGCTTTTTCTAGCGCTTGATGCAGTGCAATGACACGTGCTTGATAACTTTTAAGGCCTTCATTCAACTTGGCATATTCTTGGTTCACCATTGCTAAATTCGCCTGATGCGTTTTACTTACCCCAGTGGTGTTTTCGGCAAGTTGGTATTCGAGCATGCCAAGACGCGACGTAAAGCTTGGCGCAGTTTCGAACTCGTGCTTGGCGCGTAGTTCATCACCGTATAATTGCATTCTGAGTTCAGATTTCATGACTTTGAGCGCTCTGATTTCCTTCAAAAGCTGTAAGTCCGTATTGGGATAGTTGAGCACCGCTTTTTCAATCAAACCGAGCTCCTCATTGAGTTCTTCAAAGCGCTTTTCAGCACCGCTAACGCGGCGGTTCAGCTCTGCCACCTCGGCACGGAAAGCGTTGAGTGCATTCTGATCTTTGGCCACGAGTGTTTGGTTATTGAGACCCTTCACCACAAAGGCCGTGTTGGCCACAAGTTCTTCGGTTTGACCGTTGTGAACCATAACGACTTTTAATTGATAGGTGCCCGGCACAACAAGAGGCCCACGACCACCATTTCCTACTGGATTGGTAGTGGCTTTGCGCAGATCCCATTGCTGGCGCACAATGCCTTTCTGTGGGCTCGTCGATAAGCGGCGTATTTCAGTTCCTTGCGCGTCTGAGATGATCCAAATGAGTTTGGCTGCTTCGTCGAGGGCTTCGGCTCTGAGTGCATCAAAACTCGGGTAGCTCACGTCTTTTTTATCTTTCTCAAGTTCTTTTTCTTTTTGCTGACGCGTGCTCACCAAAGTTGCTGGAACCTCCTTGAGGTGCAGTGTAAAGGTGGCACCATAGCTCGGGTTTTTGGCAGACCACATGTTGTGTCCTTGAAAACCAGTTCCTTCTAAACCAAGCGGGTCTGCTTCGATGTAGAGCAAAGCATCTTTAACCGGGAACAAATGCGCTTTTTTCTCTACATTTTCTTTGGTTAAACTGCGCAAAGGGCTGTAGTTATCGAGCACATAAAACCCTCTGCCAAATGTAGCAGCCACTAGATCTACCTCTCTTTCTTGGATATCTAAGTCATAGACAGCGATCGTCGGCAGACCTGAGAGTTTGGTCCAGTTGAGACCAGCATCCGTAGAGAAGTATGCACCAAATTCTGTACCTACAAAAAGTAGATTTTCTACGATCGGATCTTGCTTGAGGCAATAAACTGTGCCGCGCGCAGGAAGATTACCTGCAATGCTCACCCAAGTTTTTCCTTTATCGAGAGACTTCAATAGATAAGGTTTGAAATCACCTTGGCGCTGTGCATTGAAACAAGCATAAACGACATTTTCTTGATGCACTGAAGCAGTGAGCATATTGACTCTTGTATTCAAGGGCACACCCGGGAAAGTCTGGTATTTTGTCCAAGTTTGGCCGTCGTTTTCAGAAACTTGAATAAGGCCGTCGTCGGTACCAACATAAAGCAAGCCTTTTTTCTTTGGTGACTCATCTAGCGCTACGATATTACCGTAAACGGTTGTGGAGGCGTTTTTCATGACGGCGTCTATGGTCCAGACCTGACCCATAACCTCTATTTCATTGCGGTCTATTTGTTGGGTAAGATCTGGGCTGATAGTCTGCCAGTCGTCTCCTTTATTGGTGGTTTTAAAAAGTTTGTTCGCGGCAAAGTAGAGCGTAGAGGCATCGTGTTTTGAAACGATCAACGGTGCATCCCAGTTCCAGCGGTAACCGGGCTCGCCTACAGCGGGCATGGGCTGAATAGGCACTTTCTCGCCAGAGGCGCGGTCATAGCGCACAAGCCAGCCATATTGCGCTTGGGCATAAGTAATGTTTGGATTGGACCAATCGGTAGCAGACTCAAAGCCATCGCCTCCGTTGGTAATGAACCAATCTGAATTGAGGATGCCCGCTACGTTGTTGGTAGCTGCAGGGCCACCCATTGAGTTGTTGTCTTGGGTACCGCCGTAAATGTTGTAGAAAGGAGACGCGTTGTCGGTGGCTACTTTATAGAACTGAATGATTGGCAAATTGCCGTAAAAATTCCATTCCTTGGCGTGAGTGTAAGTTTCATAGAGACCGCCGTCGCAGCCCACGAGCCAGTGATTGGTGTTGCTGGGGTCTATCCAAATGCAATGGTTATCGACGTGTTTATTGCGTTCACCAGTCGGGACAAAGTTTTTGCCGCCGTCGGTGCTGTGATGCATATAGGTGTCCATCGCAAAAACTTTATTGACGTCTTTGGGGTCGCAGAAAATTTCTTGGTAGTAATTACCACTCGTCGAAAACGACCCTTGCTTGGTCCAGTTTTCGCCTCTATTGTTGGAGCGGTATACACCACCTTTGTCGTAACGAGCCTCTACAATGGCGTAGACAACATTGGCATCGGCAGGCGAAACTGCCAAGCCCACGCGGCCCATATCGCCCTTGGGCAAACCATTATTGATCTCTTTCCAAGTTACTCCGCCATCCGTGGATTTGTATAGGCCTGATTCAGGCCCTCCGCCAATATACGTGTATTCGTGGCGACGGCGCTGGTGTGCTGCAGCGTACAATACGTCTGGGTTGTTGGGGTCAATCGCAATTTCGGATATGCCGGTGTGTTCCGAAACCAAGAGTGTACGGGTCCAGGTGCTGCCACCGTCAGTGCTTTTGTAGACGCCGCGCTCGCCACCACTGCTCCACAAAGGCCCATAGGCTGCTACCCAAATGATATTTTCATTGGTAGGGTGCACAATAATTTTGCCGATGTGTTCGGTATTCTTGAGACCCATGTTGGTAAAAGACTTGCCGCCATCCAAAGACTTGTAAATACCATCGCCATAGGATACCGAACGCTGGTTGTTGTTTTCTCCGGAACCAACCCAAATGGTGTTGGGATTACTTGGCGCTATAGCCAAACAACCAATCGAATAAGAGCCGTATTGATCAAAAATGGGCTCGAAAGTAATGCCGTGATTTTGGGTATACCAAACGCCGCCAGCAGCTGCCGCTACATACCAAGTATCCTTGTTGGTCGGGTGAACTGCGATGTCAATCACCCGACCCGAGGTGAGCGCTGGGCCTACCATTCGAAAAGACAAAGCACCAACGGTGCCGGCGTCATATGGTGGTTTCTCGATCGGAGTCGTGGATTTCTTTTGGGCAAAAGCCACTGTAGCTGAAAAAAGTGCAAGCGTAAACAAAAACTTCATAAACTAAATTTTTGCTAAAAATACATTAAATTCGTGCAACCTCAAACCGAAAAAAAGCGTCCTATTTAATTAGGTCTAAGCCCTCTTACTATGCTCAAATATTCACTACTCGTTCTTCCTGTCTTCTTTTTCACCAGTGTTCAAGCGCAGGTGCTCACCGACTCACCTTTGTATCAGCAGCTCAAAGCTTCTGGCCAGCTCGGTACAGTCAATACAGAAGCCAATACTTCAATCCAATTACCTGCGGCTCCAGTCAAGCCCGCGAGTTACAACAAAGCCAATGCCTGCGACTGCTACATAGAGCCAGACTCCACCTACACACTCGCCATGCAGCCCAACGACGACGGCTCAACCGGCCTCATTCCCATTCCTTTCACCTTTAACCTCTACGGTCAGGCCTACACCTCGTTGTATATCAATAACAATGGCAACCTCACCTTTACGGGGCCTCTTTCAACCTTTTCTGCCACCGCCTTCCCTTCTGTTGGCAATGCAATTGTCGCACCATTTTGGGCAGACGTCGACACCCGCAACGGCAATGGTCAGGTTCTGTATAAAATCACGCCTACGGCGGTTTATGTGAACTGGGTTGAAGTCGGGTACTACGCTTTTCACGGCGACAAACTCAATACTTTTCAGCTCATCATCACCAACGGCTCCGACCCGGTTATCGACGGAGGTAACGTCGCATTTTGTTACCAAAACATGGACTGGACTACCGGCGACGCTTCACAAGGCATCAATGGCTTTGGCGGTGTTCCGGCAACTTGTGGTGCCAACAAAGGCGATGGTTTGGCTTACTTCCTGATCTCTCGCTTTGATCACGCCGGCAACGACTTCGATGGCGCACTCGGCAACCCCGATGGCATTGACTGGCTCGACTACAAGAGTTTTGCATTTGATGCGTCTAATGGCGGCAACATTCCGCCGATCCCAGAAGGAATCGCTTCTTGCGACACTTTCAAAATATGCGCTCTCGGTGACTCCGCCGATTTCAGCATCAACTTTTTATCTCCCGAAACCAATCAAAGCACCACCATCACTTACACCAATGGTGGGCTTACTACCCTTCAGCAATTGTCCAACACACCAGGCAATACCGCCAATATCATCCTGCGCGCTGTAGGGTCTTTGGCTACCATGGGCACCTACAACATCACCGTAACAGCCACCGACAATAACCTCCCAACCCCAGGCGTTACGGCGCTTACTTTTGTAGTGGTGATCGATACAATTGTCAATAACCTCGACTCCGCTATCCTACTAACCACCAATTCATGTGGAACTATTGATTTAAGTGTCTCCAATGGCCCCTATGATAGCTACCTCTGGGACGACTTCACCGTCATGCCTACCAATAGCATTTCGAATTCACAAATTTTCGGTGTTACCGTAAGTCAAGACGGTTGCTACAAGCATGTTTCCGATACGTTTAACGTCATCAATCCTTTACCAATCAACTTACAAGGGCCGCTTGCATTTTGCCCACCGGATACTGCAGTAACCTTAACCATTCCTAATGCGCCATCCTACTCTACAGTTAGTTGGGGTCTCTTAGATCCTGTACTCAACGCACAGTTCAGCAATATTTTGGGTGCCGGAACCTACACCATCAACCTCCTTGATTCTGCTGGCTTGTGCAGTACCGACACCACCTTCACCGTTTTTGGCACCAACGCCTCCACTATCTTCAACGACACCATTATTTGTCAGAACACCTATCAAGTTGCTGGCACCAACTCACCGGGCGGCACCTGGACTGCTTCTTCAACAAACGTTACTTTCAGTAGCACAACCGCTCTCAATCCACTTATTTCTATTGGTGCGCCTGGTGTCTACACCGTTTCTTTCACCGACAACGTTTGTCAGCAAACTTTGAGCGCACTACTGACGCTGCCGATCAATCCACAAATTTTTGCCGATTCCGCTCTTTGTCAATTGAATTTTGTGGTCAACGGTTCTGTTGCAGATGCGGGTGGTGGGGCCTGGACTTACACCAGCAACAACCCGAATGCGAGCCTTACTTTTAGTCCGAGTAACAGCGCTTTAAACCCCACGATCAACGCATCTGAATCTGGAATTTTTACCCTGACCTACACAGACGAAGTATGTAACCACAGCGCCAGCACCACCCTTGAGCTCTACGCACAGCCCTACATCGACCTCGACAGCTTGGGTTGCAACTACCAAGAACAAATCCAAGGAACACTTTCTGCGCTTGGCGGTACTTGGTCTTGTCCAGATACCTCGATCTTCTTCTCAGATATCTATGCAGAAAACCCTCTGATTATTTGCAATTACGCAGGTGTCTTCCCTATCAGTTTCACCGACAGCGCTTGTGGCATCACGCTGACTGAATTCATTGAATTTCCGCCTTATGTTTACGTCCAGTTGCTCGATACCAACATATGCCAAGGTTCTAGTTTTTCCATTGACCCTTATACGCTGAACGTCCCCAAAGACAGCACCTACACAGAATGGACGCTTCAAAGCACCTACAACCCAATCACATTAGGCAGTTGGCAAGATGGAAATACCGACGACCCGCGCGTCATCAGCGCCGTTGGCAACTACATCTACACCATCAGCAATGCCTGCTATACTTATTCCGATACGGCCACTATTGGCTTCAAGCCCTGTGATATCATCGCGCCAAATATTATCGTGCTTTCCTCTGCGAATGGCAATAGTTCCTTTTATGTTCAATACAGCGGTATTTCCGAATTTGAATGTACCATCGTGAACCGCTGGGGCAACACCATTTATAGCTACACAGACCCTGCTGGTTCATGGAACGGCCAAACTTCCAATGGCGATAAAGTAGAAGAAGGCACCTATTTCTATGTCATCAAAGCGATCTACGAAGGCGGAATACCTATCGAGAAACACGGTTTTGTCAAGGTGAAGTATTAACTTTGCCCCATGAAAACAGCAAGTGTTCGTTATTTAGGAGAACTCCGTACAGAATGTACACACTTGGGCTCAGGCACCAAAATCATCACAGATGCGCCCCTAGACAACCACGGCAAAGCAGAGGCATTTTCTCCAACTGATTTAGTCGCAACCTCTTTGGCCTCTTGCGTCATGACCATCATGGGCATTTACTGCCAAACCCATCAAATTCCTTTTGTGGCGGCAGAAGCCACCATAGAAAAACAAATGGGCACTGATCCTCGCCGCATCGCTAAAATCATCCTCGACCTCGACCTCAGTGGCAACAACTGGGACGAGCTCACCAAAAAGAAAGTCATCGCAGCTGGCAAAGCTTGTCCAGTAGCGCACACCCTCGAGGGCAATGTAAGCCTCGAACTTAACATCCACTAATGGAAGACAAATATCAAAAAAGCGAGCGTCCTGAACGCCGCGAAACGAAAGAGCGCAGCTATCAGCGCAAAGAACGCACCGACATCATTTTCGGTGTACACTCCGTACTTGAAGCCATTCACGCAGGCCGTGAACTCAACAAAATTTTGATTCAAAAAGGAATCAATAAGACACTTTTTGAGGAATTAAGAGCTGCTCTTGCAGGTAAGAATTACTTCTTGCAGTATGTTCCAAATCAAAAACTCGATTCACTCACCGACGGCAATCACCAAGGCGTCATTGCCATGGTTCCGCCAATTGCGTATCAAAGCATCGAACCACTGATCGACCAATGGTTAGAGGAAGGCAAAAAACCGAGTGTCCTCGTCCTAGACCGCATTACCGATGTGCGCAATTTCGGCGCCATCATCAGAAGCGCAGAATGCATGGGCATCGACGCTGTTCTTATCCCGAGCAAAGGTTCTGCCCTAGCTACCTCCGATGCCATGAAAGCTTCTGCCGGTGCTCTCAACCGCATTCCAATCTGCAAAACCGAACAACTCAAGCAATCTTTGTTTTATCTGCAACAATCAGGCTTGCGTATCGTGGCTTGTACCGAAAAAGCACTTGTGCCTCTGCACGAAACCAACCTGCGCGGCAGCGTCGCCATTATTATGGGTTCAGAAGAGTCGGGCATTACCCAAGACCTCATCAATATGGCGGATATCAGCTGTAAGATACCAATGAAAGGAGCCATCTCTTCCTTAAATGTAGGTGTAGCCACTGGAATGGTCCTCTACGAAAAAATTCGACAAGAGTTAGTGGGTTAACAACAAACCAGGTAAGAGCTCCGGTAACAAACTGAGTTCGGAAATGCAATTTTCGTAGTGGTAGGTATTTTTAGCCGTCGGATCAAACCAGACGGCTTGCATGCCCGCGCGCAAGGCGCCCGCTACATCTACATGGTAGTCATCGCCAATCATCACTGATTTTTCTGCTTTGGCCCCAGCTTGATTGAGTGCATACTTAAAAATGGCGGGGTCTGGTTTGTTTTTACCGACAAACTCAGAGCAAACCACTACATCAAAAAAGGCACGCATCCCGCAATTTTCGAGCTTTACAAATTGTACTTCTTGAAAGCCGTTGGTAATGATATGCAATTGGAAACCCATTTGCTTCAGTTCTTGAAGGGTTTCAAGCGCTTTTGGGAAAAGAGCCGTTTGTAAGGGTGAAATGCTCACGTAGGCATCAGACATACGCCTCACGAGTGCCTCATCTTTGATTTTAAAATGCTTTAGAGTTACACGAAAGCGCTCGTAGCGAAGTTCATCTTTCTTGATGATCCCTTTGCCATAGAGCTTCCAGAGATGGGCATTTTGATAGACATATTGCTTGTGAAAATGCTCAAAACCACCAATTTGAGCCTCGAGTTCTTCGGTTGCAAACAGCTGGCGCAGGGCATTTTCGGAATTTTGATCGAAGTCCCAGAGCGTGCGGTCGAGGTCAAAGAAAAGGTGGTACTCAGTAAATGGCATAAGCAATGGCAGTGAGTAGCAAACCATTGAGCGCTAGACCAATGAGTACGAATAGAAAAGTAGTGGATTGCTTTCCATAAAATTTAGCAGCCACAAAGCTTCCGATCGGAACCGAAAATAACAGTGGCGCAAAAAGCGTAATGCCATAAAAACCAAAACGGCGTTTCATTTGCACTATGAACTTTTTAGTTCGGGTTACTTTGTAGTAATTAAAGGGTTCTTTGCCCGCAGCGAGGTCGGCAGCTCTTTTGGTGGCACGTCGCCGATGTGAAATCCGAATGACGAGTTCACTGCCAAAATAAAATATTGCCGATGCAGTAGCAGCACCCAACACAGAAGCCAACCAGGTTTCGTAAAAAGCCATTTGAAAGCCTGGGCCTGGTAAAGAAGAAACCATAAACTTGAGCATTGCTAAAAAATAAATGCTCCAAAAACCTACCCAATTCATTGTTGAATCTCCTTAAATTTTAATACCAAAAGCTAAATCTCCGGCGTCACCAAGTCCGGGAACTATATATGACTGAGCGGTGAGCTCCTCGTCGATGGCCGCCACCCAAATTTGGGTATTGGTGGGTAAGTGTCGTTGCACAAAAGCGAGCGCCTCTGGGGTCGCAATGGCACTGAGGATATGAATTTGTTGGGGATTGCCTTGCGACCGTAGTGCATTATACACGGCTACCATAGAGCTGCCCGTTGCCAACATGGGGTCTGAAATCAGCCAGATTTTGTTGTCGAGTGCAGGCGCAGCCATGTATTCCACTTCAATTTCGAAATCGGCAGGGCTGCTGTGCTTGCGATACGCAGAAATATAGGCGCTATCGGCATGATCGAAGGTACGCAACAAACCTTCGTGCATCGCGAGACCTGCGCGCAAAATGGTGAGCAAAACGGGCTGATCTATAAGTTGGGAAACCATTGCCGTACCCAAGGGCGTTTGTACCTCACGCGCTGATACAGGTAATTTTTTAGAAACTTCGTAAGCCAAAATTTCGGCAATTCGAGCTAAATTATGTCGAAAACGCAGACGGTCGTCTTGAACGCCTACGGCCCTGATCTCGGCCATGTATTGGCCTAGAATGGAACTTTGCTGACCGATGTGGTGTACCATCTTTATTTTTCTTTAAAATTACGTATTATTGGGCATTCAAAATGATAAATAAATCCTTTTCATGAAAGAAGAACGCAAGGTGCTGTTTTTGATCGCAGTAGCCGCCTTAGGCTATTTTGTCGACATCTACGATTTGGTACTTTTTGGAGTCGTTAAGGCCGAAAGCTTGGCGCACATCTTACCAAATGCTACAGACTTAGAAAGGGCCGCTCAAGGTAAGTTTTTATTCAATGTCCAAATGTTTGGAATGCTTCTAGGAGGCCTCCTTTGGGGAATTCTCGGCGATAAAAAAGGCCGCTTGAAAGTCCTTTTTGGATCTATCCTACTCTACTCTATTGCCAATATTGCCAATGCATTTGTGACGGATATTCCGAGTTATGTCGTGATTCGCTTGTTGGCCGGCATAGGTCTTGCTGGTGAATTGGGCGCGGGAATTACGCTCATTAGCGAGCTCATGCCCAAAGAAACGCGTGGCTACGGAACCATGATTGTCGTTACTTTCGGCGCACTCGGAGCGGTAGCAGCATCGCTCATTGGGGCCGAAGGCCAGGCAGTTGCTGCTTTCATTGAATCGTTGAGCGGCTGGAAACCGGCCAACTGGCAGGTGGTATATATAATCGGCGGCGCCATGGGCTTGGTTTTGCTTTTGTTGCGCGTAGGGGCGCTTGAATCTGGTTTTTTCAAGCAAATGGACCAAGACAAACACATTCAAAAAGGCAATTTGAAACTCATTTTTGGGAAAAAAGAAAACCTTATTAAATACCTGCACTGCATCAGTATCGGGATTCCAATTTGGTATACCGTCGGCTTGTTGGTCATGAACTCAGCCGATAATTTTGGGCCATGGCTGGGCGTATACGACATCAGCAATGGCAAAGCAGTGATGTATTGTTATTTGGGTTTAAGCGCCGGTGATTTGCTTGCTGGTTTCTTGAGCCAATGGTGGAAGAGCCGTAAAAAAGTAGTGCAGCTTTATTTGTGGTTTTCTTTGGCAATCACTTTGTTCTTCTTGGTTTATATGCACAACTTGAACAATAGCGCAGCAACCTATTATTTGCTCTGCTTTTTACTAGGCGCTGGAACAGGTTATTGGGCCATTTTTGTCACGATTGCAGCAGAGCAGTTTGGCACAAATATCCGCTCCACAGCCGCCAATACCATCCCCAATTTTGTGAGAGGGTCTGTAAATGTCGTTGTTTTGCTATTTAGCTTTTTACTCAGCCTTCAATTCAATGAAGGGTGGTCAGCGCTCATTGTGGGTGTATTTTTTATCGGACTTGCTCTATTTAGCCTAAGCCAACTCAAAGAAACATTTGGCAAAGACCTCAATTATTTCGAGGTCTCTTAGATCTTTTGAGAGTAGTCTTCAAAATCTTCGATGAGCTCTTGGTCTACCTGATTGGCCACCGTAATCGGAATGTAATCGACCACAACATTGGTTTTATCTAGCCCGAAGTCTTCTGCAGGTTTGAGGCCCGTAGACTTGACAAAACGGTAGGCCTTGACACACAACTTTTGGAAAGGCGTCAGGTGGTTGTCCATGGCTACTCGCGAATTGAGCACGATGAATTTGAAGTCAACCTGATCTAACTTACCGCGTACGCTTTCAAAAATACTCTCACCGCTGAGTTCACCTTTCTCGATCATCTTGCAGTAAATCTTGCGCATCATGTATTCGATGCGGTGCTCTTCTTTGAAGCCCATTTGTAGGGTCACGTAATAGCAGCGTTTGTCGATGATTTGATGCACAGAATAGTGCACGCCCCATGGCTCATTGAGGATATCGAGGTGCAAAAACCAAATGGTTCCGGCCTTGCGCGGTTTTTTATAGAACAAAGAGTGGTAAACCGTCAGATCGAGCTTATTGACCGAATTGGAGCGCGTCGGAAATACCAAGTTGGTCGCTTCAAAATCGATGTCTTTGTCGTCGCGTACTGCATTAAGCATAGGTATAACTGAATTCATTGGTAAATATTCTGTGATACTCGTACGCAATTGTTTGGCCTTGAAATAAAGGTAAAGAATGGCAAAAAACGAAGAGGCGAGGATCAAAGTAAACCAACCTCCTGAAACCACCTTACCTAAATTAGACAATAAGAATACTCCTTCTATTGCGAGAAAGACAATAAAAATAAGTGCATAAAATCCTTTGGCCTTTGGATACTTGAGCATTAATAAAACGCCGAGCAAAATGGAGGTCATGACCATGTCGATAGTAATGGCAAGCCCGTAGGTGTGCTCCATCGCGCTCGACTCTTTAAAAATGGCGATAACCAAAAGACAACCAGCCATTAAAAACCAATTGATAAATGGAATGTAGATTTGTCCTTGGTGTTCCGAAGGATACTTAACCTTTAAATTGGTCCACAGCTTCAGCTTAATGGCTTCATTCATCAAAGTAAATACACCAGTAATGAGGGCTTGAGAAGCAATAATAGTAGCGGCAGTTGCCAAAACAATAGCCAGTGGCAATATATGCTTGGGGACCATACTGTAAAAAATGGTTTGGTTTTCTACCGCCTGAAAATCTGGCGCCAAGCACAATGCAGACTGACCAAGATAATTGATTACAAGTAAGGTCGAAACAAAAGCCCAACTCAGGCGGATATTGCCTTTACCGCAGTGACCTAAGTCAGAATAAAGGGCTTCAGCACCAGTTGTACACAAAAAGACTGAACCCAACACCGCAAAACCTCCGTCTACATTGGCCACCAAATTGTAGGCCCAATAAGGATTGAATGCTTGCAAAACCACTGGGTTGTCTAAAATGTGGATTGCGCCCAAATAACCTAAGAATAAGAACCAAAGCATCATTATCGGCCCGAACATTTTACCAATAGCAGCGGTGCCAAACTGTTGAATCATGAACAACAAAACAATAATTGTGACCACAATAGGAATGACCGGAACGTCCGGATTTATGGCATTGATGCCTTCCACTGCTGATGATATTGAAATGGCAGGCGTGATAAAACCGTCTGCCATAAGCGTCGCACAACCAATCAGAGCTGGAATAATGATCCATTTCAATCTTCTCTTTTTGAGTAAGGCGAACAATGCAAAAATCCCCCCTTCACCGTTGTTATCTGCGTTGAGCGCAAAAAAGATGTATTTGATGGTGGCTAACAAAATGAGCGTCCAAATGACACTAGATAGTGCACCTAAAATGAAAGGTTCAGAAATATGCTTACCCCCACCCGTAATGGCCTGAAAAACATAAAGCGGTGAAGTACCGATGTCTCCAAAAACAATTCCTGTAGTGATCAATAATCCAGCGAGTGAAATCTTTTGGGTAGAGACGTGTGCCATGAGAAAACAAAAAAATTTCGTCGAAGTTATGTGTTTCTCGGATTTCTACGCAAACATTTAACGAAAATATTTATCTTTGCATCCCGATTCCAAATCGGATAGTCTGCTGCCCACGTGGTGAAATTGGTAGACACGCCATCTTGAGGGGGTGGTGCCAACAGGTGTGCTGGTTCGAATCCAGTCGTGGGCACAAGGAAAAGTCCTTCCGTTCCGGAAGGACTTTTTTTATGGAATAAACCGAGTGAAGCTCGCTTCAACGAGGGTTATTTCATAAAAAAAGAAAGCGTTGAAAACGCTTGACTTTTCCTTGTTAGATTTTAAACTTTTATGGAAAACCGAACGAAGTGAGGTAATCCAGAAAAAAGATGCTTTGATCCACTATAAAGCCAAGACTGGTTCACCGAACGAAGTGAGGTAATCCTCTATTTTTGTATTTTTGTGAGGATGAACGCATTGATCGAAAATCAACTTCAAAAAATCAGGGACCTTTGTTATGAGCATCAGGTTCAAACCTTACATGTTTTTGGTTCTGCTCTTTCAGATGATTTCACGGCTGATAGCGATATTGATATTCTTATTCAATTTCAAGAAATGTCCCATGATCAATATGCTGAATTTTACTTTTCATTACACGAAAAATTAGAACAGCTGTTTGGCAGAAAAGTCGATCTAATTACACAAAGATCACTTTCCAATCCTTATTTCATTGCTAAAGTAGAACGCACAAAAAAACTACTTTATGCAGCCTGAAGAGTTGAAATTTCTCTACGATATTCAAACTTCAATTCAATCGATAAAAGACTTTACAATCGATATTGAATCTTTTCAAGATTTTGATGAAAACAAATTGATCAGACGAGCAGTTGAAAGAGAATTGGAAATCATTGGTGAAGCAATCAATCGTCTGCTTAAAATCAATGACTCCATTCCAATTACAAATGCAAGAAAAATTGTAAATCTTAGGAATTGGGTCATACATTCCTACGACAATGTTGATTCCGTAATTATTTGGGCCATTCTACATAAAGATTTAGCATTTTTGGAAAAAGAAGTTAGCGATTTACTCAATTCTTAATTCACTAAATTTATCCCTAACAAACAAAGACCTCATGAAATTGAAATTTTTTC
>JAJTGF010000024.1 GCA_021299335.1 Cryomorphaceae bacterium | reverse complement strand
GCTATTTGCGCCTGTGCAATCGGATGGTTTTCGTGTGCTACGATAATGGCGTCAAATAAGGAGGTGTCTACATCTTTGAGAATTTGGTGCTCTCCAAAAATGACAAGTATGTTTTGGTCGGTGCTGTCAAGAAGTTCCATTTTTTCTGCCGCCCATTTTTCGATATGGTTACGATGAGGAGCTGCAGCATGTAAACTCAATATGCAAATTTCTGGATTGGTAAGGCCGTAGAATTTGTCAATTGTTGCAGGAATACCTAGCGTATCTGCAGCTAAAATGGCCATTCTATCATTGTATAGATCGAGGGTTTCTGTAAAAACAGAGGAGTTGCCACCTAGTGCGATACAAGCCGTTTTTTGATCGAGCCGACCCAAAGGCAATACCTGTTGGTTGTTTTTAAGAAGTTCAATATGTTTTCTAAATCCTTGAATTTGTTGTGGGAGGGGTAGGGCGTTTAAATCTGATAAAGCGCTGCCAATCCATTTGGTAGGGAGTTCATACTTGAATTTAGAGCTGCCTGCTGTTGTTTTTTCAATAGGGTAAAATTTCACTAAAGCAAAACCGAGTAAGGATACAACAAGAATAGAGGAAAAGAGGCGCATGCGTTTCATTTGTTTCAAAACTAGCTAAAATTAAGCGCTTTTCAAAACACAAAGTGTAGTTCTGACACTTACCTTAATATAGCATTTTTTCTTGAAAAATACAAATTAAGTTCTTCACAAATAATCAGATGTGCTGTGTACAAAAACCTAACACATATCATGGTTTGAGGAGTAAAAGCGCCGTAATTTTGTCTGGTCATACAACCCTAAAAGTACAAAATGGAACAACACGGAAAATTCGGGAAAAATGCCGACCTCGCCGCAAGTATTGGACTAGACCAAACTGGTGACCAATTCTGGAATCTCACCCCAGCAGAACTCATCGAAGACTGCATCATTTTGGGTGAGGGTATGCTCACGGATTCAGGAGCACTTGCGATAGAAACAGGTGAATTTACAGGCCGCTCTCCGAAAGACCGTTTCATTGTCCGCGACGCCGTCACAGAAGACGCTGTTTGGTGGGGCGATGTCAATATCGGCTTTGAGCCCGCTAAGTTCGACGCCTTGTACGAGCGCATGAAAGCCCATTTGGCAGAACAAGATGTTTACGTACGCGATGTCTATGCCTGCGCAGACCCTACGTACAGAATGAACATTCGCGTCGTGACTGAACTTCCATGGTCGAGCCTCTTTGCTCACAACATGTTTTTGCGTTTAGAATCTACAGAACTCGAAGATTTCATGCCCGAGTGGCACATCGTTTGCGCACCTAGCTTTTTGGCAGATCCGGCCATAGACGGCACGCGTCAGCACAACTTCGCTATTTTGAATTTCACCAAGAAAATGATCCTCATAGGAGGTACAGGTTATACAGGCGAAATCAAAAAAGGTATCTTCTCCGCGCTGAATTTTATCCTTCCTCACCAAAAAAATGTGCTCTCCATGCACTGTTCGGCCAATATCGGTCAAGATGGCGACACCGCTATTTTCTTTGGTTTATCCGGGACTGGCAAAACAACGCTCTCTTCAGATCCAAATCGCCGTCTAATTGGCGATGACGAACACGGCTGGAGCGCCAATAGCGTGTTTAACTTTGAGGGCGGCTGCTATGCCAAAACCATCGATTTATCGCGCGAGAAAGAACCACAGATTTACGACGCGATTCGCTTCGGAGCGCTGTTAGAAAACGTTGGTTTTCCGCAAGAGTCTTCTACGCCAGATTATACCGACGGCAGCATTACTGAAAACACGCGCGTTTCTTACCCGATTCATCATATCGACAATATTGCTACGCCATCCATCGGAACTGCACCAAAAAATATCTTCTTCTTGACCGCAGATGCTTTTGGCGTTTTACCTCCGATTTCTAAACTCACTAAAGAACAAGCGATGTACCACTTCATGTCGGGCTACACCGCAAAGGTAGCTGGAACCGAAGTAGGAATCACCGAGCCCACTACTACCTTCTCTGCAGGTTTTGGCGCAGCATTTTTGCCTTTACATCCAGCAAAATATGCCCAGTTACTCGGTGAAAAATTAGAGGGCACCGACATCAATGTTTGGCTGATCAATACCGGTTGGTCTGGTGGGTCTTATGGAGTGGGCTCTCGCATGAAGCTCTCTTATACCCGAGCCATGATTACCGCTGCACTCACAGGTCAACTCAAAGACGTCGCATACGAACAAATGCCATTCTTTGACTTAGCTTTTCCAACTTCATGCGCTGGTGTATCATCCGAGTTGCTCAATCCGCGCCATACTTGGTCTGATAAAAATGCCTACGATCAAACTGCTGCAAGCTTAGCGGCTAAGTTTGTCAAGAACTTTGAAAAATTTGCCGAGCAAACTGCCCCAAGTATTTTGGCTGCAGCACCTCGAGTTCCTGCTTAAAACCTCCTTTCCATCAGTCAACAAATTTGGAAAGTAGACAAAGGGCCGCGCAGCGGCCCTTTTTTTTTGCAACAAAATGTAAGGGCAAAAAAAATGCCCTGACCAAAAGGACAGGGCACTATAAAGAAAACTGAACGAATTAACGCTTGTGCATTGGTTCGTCAGATACAGTCAATTTTTTGCGGCCTTTGCGACGACGCGCAGCCAATACACGACGACCGTTTTTAGTGGCCATACGGCTACGGAAGCCATGTTTGTTTCTTCTTTTTCTTACCGATGGTTGAAACGTTCTTTTCATGTCGTGTCGTTATTTGTAATGTTTTTGGGAATGCAAAGATAGCATATTTTTTAGAATTTCAAATTCTTTCGACAAAAATCGTGAAAAAAAGCCCATGCCCCGAGAAAGCAAGTTATTTTTGTATTGCCTAGCGCCAAAGCCATGATGAGACCCAAGAAAAATAAAGAAGCAAAAGTTAAATTAACCAAAGACAGCTGGCGCAAAGCTGCGCGCTTTTTGAAGTACCTTAAGCCTTATTCGGGTACTTATTTTATTGGCTGGATCTTTTTGGTGCTCAGCACTTCTGCTGGCTTGGTATTCCCGTACCTTATGGGGAAGCTCCTGGGCAGTTCTAACGCGACTTCTCAACCCGAACAAGCGATTCGCTTGCTAGACCTCTCGAACGTCAATCAAATAGCTCTCGCGCTTTTTGTTTTGTTCTTCTTTCAGAGTGTCTTTTCGTTCGTGCGCGTGGTGCTCTTTAACAACGTTACCGAAAACGCCCTCAGAGACATGCGCAACGAGGCCTTTGAAAAGTTGGTCTACATGCCCATGGATTTCTTCAATCGGCAAAAAGTAGGCGAACTCACCTCGAGAGTAGCTTCTGACATCGCTCAAATTCAAGAAGTATTGCGCACGACTATTGCCGAATTTTTCAGGCAAATCATTATTGTTTTTGGTGGCATCGCCTTTTTGTTTTTTATTTCCTGGAAACTTTCGCTGATCATGCTTGCTACGGTTCCAGTCATGGCCATTGTAGCCGTCTTCTTTGGTCGCTACATCCGCAAACTCAGCAAAGAAGCCCAAGACTACATTGCCACCTCTAATTCCATCCTAGAAGAAGCACTCACCGGAATTGCCAATGTCAAGGCCTTTACCAATGAGTGGTTTTTGCTGGGCAAATACAAGAAAAGTACCCAGCAAACCAGAGACCTCAATGTGCGTAGTGGTATTTGGCGCGGTTTGTTCGTTTCATTCATCATTTTCTGTCTTTTCGGTGCTATTGTATTTATTGTCTGGAAAGGTTTAGTCATGACCCAAGGGCCCAACCCTGAGCTCGTGTCGGAAGGGTTCTATCAGTTTGTGCTCTTCACCATCATGATGGGGGCTTCTATCGGTTCTTTTCCAGATCTATACGCCAGCGTTCAAAAAGCGGTAGGGGCAACCGAAAACCTACTCGATTTACTACAAGAAGATACCGAACAACTGACCTCTGCCCCGCAAGAGCGCATTCAAATCGATGGCTCTGTGCGTTTTGACAATCTTTATTTTAGTTATCCGCAACGCTCGGATATCGAGGTATTGAAGGGCATCAATTTTACGTTGGCTCCCAATCAGACCTTAGCGCTAGTTGGGCAAAGTGGCTCGGGTAAATCTACAATTGCAAATCTTCTTTTACAGTTTTACCAGCCCTCGTCAGGGGCCATCTATTTTGATGAAAGAAAAGCAAGCACCTTTGATTTACAACAGTTGCGTCAACAAATGGCAATAGTTCCACAAGAAGTTTTGTTGTTTTCGGGTAGTATCCTAGAAAATATTCGATTTGGGCGACCTAATGCCTCCGATCAAGAGGTAACTGAAGCTGCTCAAAAAGCAAATGCTTGGGAGTTCATTAGTAGCTTTCCAGAGCAAATGAACACCGAAGTAGGAGACCGAGGCATTCAACTTTCTGGCGGTCAAAAACAGCGCATTGCCATTGCACGCGCCATCCTGAAAAACCCGAGTATCCTCATTTTAGATGAAGCCACTTCAGCCCTAGACTCGAGCTCAGAAAGACTCGTACAAGAGGCTTTAGAAGAACTCATGAAAGGCCGTACCTCGATTGTCATTGCACACCGTTTGTCAACGATTCGCCAAGCAGATCAAATTTTGGTCTTGCAAGGTGGTCAAATTACCGAGCAAGGCAAACACGACGAGCTCATGGCCCTCAATGGACAATATGCCACTTACGTGGCCCAACAATTGATTTAATTATACCGGAGTTATCAAGTAGAGCGCAGATTCGCTTACTTATTTGAATAGCGTTTCTACAAAAGCCTTGCGGTCAAAAAGCTGGAGGTCTTCCATTTTTTCGCCCACGCCGATGTATTTAACTGGAATTTTCATTTGGTCTGAGATGCCAATGACCACACCGCCTTTGGCTGTGCCGTCGAGTTTGGTAACGGCGAGTGCATTGATGTCTGTGGCTTGTGCAAATTGCTTGGCTTGTTCGTAGGCGTTTTGCCCTGTAGAGCCATCGAGCACCAATAAGATTTCATGAGGTGCATTCGGCACCACTTTATCCATTACACGCTTGATCTTTGAAAGCTCTTGCATGAGGTTGACTTTGTTGTGGAGGCGGCCAGCAGTATCGATGATCACGACATCTGCTCCTTGCGCTTTGGCAGACTGCAAAGCGTCAAAAGCGACACTTGCGGGGTCTGCACCCATGCCTTGTTGCACGATTGGCACACCAACGCGCTCTGACCAGATAATGAGCTGATCAACAGCTGCTGCTCTAAAGGTGTCTGAAGCGCCCAAAACAACCTTTAAACCGGCTTGTTTCATTTGATAGGCCAGTTTGCCGATAGTGGTGGTTTTGCCAACGCCATTGACGCCCACAACCATAAGCACATAAGGGTTGCCGTCCGCGGGTTTTTCTACCTTGAGCTTGCCTTCAAAATTGGCTGCGTTTTCTTCTAAGAGGGCGATGATTTCGTCGCGGAGAATTTGGTTGAGTTCTTCTGAATTGATGACGCGGTCTCTGGAAACACGCGCTTCTATTCGGTCGATGATTTTGAGGGTGGTTTCTACCCCGACATCTGCGGTAATGAGGATTTCTTCGAGTTCGTCGAGGACATCTTGATCTACGCGGCTTTTGCCCACGAGCAAACGCGTAATTTTAGAGAAAAAGGTTTGTTTGGTTTTCTCTAGGCCTTGATCGAGGGTTTCTTTTTGAACTGGATCAAGGGTTTCTTTTTTGGATTTCGAAAAAAAATCAAATATGCCCATTTGCTAAAATAAAAAAAAAGCTCCCAACTTGGAAGCTTTAAAAGGGAATGCACAACGGTTTAGCCTTTGGTAAACCACTCTTTTACTTTGTCGTTGTGTACGATTTCTTCTTTGAAGGTGTATGAGCCAGACTTCTCAGACTTGACCATTTTGATCACCTTTGTATGTTCTTTACCTCCACCTTTCTGGAGTGATGCAACTACTTTCTTTGCCATGACTTACTTATTTAATTTCTTTATGGACAGTCATACGCTTGAGGATGGGATTGAATTTCTTAATCTCCATACGGTCTGGCGTATTTTTACGGTTCTTTGTGGTGATGTAGCGTGATGTACCGGGCATACCAGATTCTTTGTGCTCAGTGCACTCTAGAATTACTTGGATGCGGTTGCCTTTACTCTTCTTAGCCATTTTCTAAATGTTTATTCTGTTTCCCAACAGGTTATTTCAAAAATCCTTTTTGACGTGCTTCTTTCAAGCAAGCAGAGATTCCTTTTTTGTTGATGGTGCGCAATGCAGCAGCAGAAATCTTTAAAGTGATAAAATTATCTTCTTCAGGAACGAAAAATTTCTTCGTGATCAAGTTCGGATAAAAACGACGCTTGGTCTTGCGATTTGAGTGCGATACGTTGTTTCCAACCATCACTGACTTTCCTGTTAACTGACAAACTCGTGACATGTCTAAATTATTACGTGTAATTACAAAAGCGGATGCAAAGATAACAACTTTTTACAATACTGCAAATCCATTATTCACAAAAAAACAGCCTTTTTCAACAAAGCGCATTATTTGGACTGATTTCGCGGATGGTGACTCAGTATAGCCTTGCGTAAAAAACGCTGGTCAAGATGCGTGTAAATCTCTGTGGTGGTGATAGATTCATGACCGAGCATTTCTTGCACAGCCCGCAAATTGGCGCCACCTTCGATCAAATGGGTGGCAAAACTGTGTCGAAAAGTATGGGGTGAAATTTGTTTATCGAGCCCAATTTTCTGAGCGAGTTGCTGAATGATGGTGAAAATCATGACGCGAGATAATGCAGCACCTCGGCGATTGAGAAATACGAAATGTTCTTGTCCTTTTTTGATGGCTAGGTTCATTCTCGATTCCGCTTGATAGCTGTTCACCTCTTCAATAACTCGATCTGAAACCGGTACCAAACGCTCTTTATTGCCCTTACCGATCACACGGATAAAACCTTCGTCAAAATACAAATCTGAAAAGCGCAAACCAATGAGTTCTGATACGCGCAGACCGCAACTGTAGAGCGTTTCAAGCATGGCGTGATTGCGGGGGCCTTCCGGACTACTTAGGTCTATTGCAGCAAGCAGGGCATCAATTTCTTCGATTTCCAAAACCTCGGGTAATTTACGGCCTAATTTGGGCTGCTCAAGGAGTTCAGAGGGGTCGGTTTGTATGTAGCGCTCTAGGATGAGGTATCGAAAAAACTGCTTGATACCAGAAATGATGCGCGCTTGGCTTCGGGCACTGAGCCCGAGGTCGTAGAGGTGAGCAACAAAAGTTTTGAGTTGCTCGTAGCGCACTTGTTCTGGCTTGCTTTTTTCACTAGAAAAATAGTCCGCTAAGAGGCTGACATCCCGCTGATAGGCTAGAATGGAGTTCTCCGCAAGACCCTTCTCGATTTTCAGGTATGAAACAAAATCCTTAATATAGCGCTCCCAATGCATGTAAAATGAAATTGCTCGTCGTTAATGGTCCCAATTTGAATTTACTCGGTACCCGAGAAACACAAATATATGGCAATGTCACATTCGAAGCTTATTTGGATCAGTTGAAAAGTCAAACAACTCATGAATTGCTTTATTTTCAGTCTAATGTCGAAGGTGAACTCATTAATTGTTTGCAAGAATCCGACGCTGATGGCATTATTCTAAATGCTGGTGGATACACCCATACGAGCGTTGCATTGCGCGATTGCATTGCCGCTATCTCAACTCCAGTGGTAGAAGTACATATCTCCAACATCGCGGCCCGCGAAAGTTTCAGGCATGAATCTTTACTGAGCCCCGTTTGCAAGGGTTGTATTTTTGGGGGCGCAAGTCTTGTTTTCTTTTTCAAAAACATGCACCGAGGTTTGCTCGATGGCATGCTCGGTTTTACGGGTGGCGTCATGGTTGCAGCGAGTTTTTGGTCTTTGTTGTTGCCGTCTATTGAGCTATCAGAGCGCTTATACCCAACTGCACCCTGGATGCCAGCCGCTGTTGGTTTTCTGACAGGTGCGTTGTTTTTGTTTTTCCTCGACAAAAAATTACCGCATTTACATATCAACTTCAATGAAAACGAAACTGAGGGTGTCAAAACGCAGCTACACAAAACCACCCTTTTGGTACTCGCTATTACTTTGCACAACATTCCCGAAGGCTTAGCTGTTGGTGTTTTATTTGGCGCAGCTGCCAATGGAATGGAAGGCGCTACAATTGCTGGGGCCATTGCACTAGCGATTGGAATTGGTATTCAAAACTTCCCAGAAGGATTTGCTGTTGCTATGCCGCTGCGCCGTGCAGGAGCCAGCCGCACTAAGAGTTTTATGTATGGCCAACTCTCTGCCATTGTAGAGCCAATTGCAGGTGTAATCGGCGCCATGGCAGTCATTTACATGGAACCCATTTTGCCTTTTGCGCTTTCTTTTGCTGCCGGCGCCATGATTTTTGTGGTGGTAGAGGAGGTGATCCCCGAAACCCAGCGCGATAAATACACAGATGTAGCTGTCTTAGGCTTCATTGGCGGCTTCTTAGTGATGATGATCCTCGATGTTGCTTTGGGTTAACATATAAAAAGCCCTCCAATCTGAAGGGCTTATCCGCGAAAATCACAAGTTTTAGTTACAAATTGTTTGCGCTGTAGCGTTCAAGATTTCTCTTACTTCGGCTAAAGTGGGTGCTTCGGCATAGGTTCTGAGAACAGGTTCGGTACCTGATGGGCGAATCATGACCCAGCGTTCGTCGTCGAAGAAATACTTGAAGCCGTCAATGGTTTGTACTTCTCGGATCTGGTATTTACCAAATGATGTGTAATTGTTTGCTTTGCAATTGGCAATGATTTTTTGCTTGAGTTCTTCGGTGATATGGAGGTCGTTGCGCTCAAATTGGAAGGGACCAACGATGGCATAAACTTCTTCGATGAGTTCGTCGAGCGTTTTGCCCGACTTGGCCATGAATTCCCAAATGATGAGGCCCATCCAGATGCCATCGCGCTCTGGGATGTGTCCTTTGACGGCAATGCCGCCCGATTCTTCTCCGCCCAACAAAACATCTTCTTTGATCATGATGCTCGCAATTTCTTTGAAGCCAATTTTGGTGACTTCAAGTTCAAGGCCGTAGTGTTGGCAAAGTTTTTCGACGCGTGGGGTAACCGAAAATGCAATGACTACTCGCCGTGGCTGTTGTGCAAGCCGATGCGGTCTGCATCACCGTCGGTGGCCAGCGCGCAAGAGATGTCGCCTCGGGATTGAATGATTTGCGCTAGTTCTTGCAAGTTTTTAGCAATGGGTTCAGGCGCCGTCCCCATAAAAGAAGGGTTGGGTTCACAGTGCAAAAGTTCTACTTCTGGCAATACGAGCGGCAAAGCGCGCTGGCCGGCACCGTACATGGCGTCGTACATGAGTTTGAGCCCTGAGTTGCGGATGGCAGCGAGGTCAAAATTGGCTTTGACGTGCTCGATGTAGCGGGTTTCGATATCGATGATTTCGAGCTGGCCGCTTTCGAGTGCTTTGTCGAGGTCTTGGGTTTGGTAAGCCACCGAACAAGAATCAGGAATCAAATTTTCGACTTCAGTTACTTTTTCTGGTTCGAGCGGGCCGCCAAATTTAGCTTTGAGTTTGAAGCCATTGTAAGATGGCGGGTTATGACTTGCAGTGAGTATGATCCCAATTTCGCAACCAAGTTGATTTGCTGCCAAAGAAATCATGGGTGTTGACACAAAACCGCGGGCCATTTTGATTTGAATGCCCTGAGCGAGTAGCACCTTGGCTGCAGTTTCCATGAAAAGTTCGCCGGCAAAGCGGCAGTCGTGGCCAATCACAACAGTTGGGATGTCAAAGCGTTCTTTGAGCCAAATGCCTGTGGCCTCCGTGACGCGCGCTACGTTTTCTACGGTAAAGTCTGCTGCAATGATCGCTCTCCAGCCGTCGGTTCCAAATTTGATAGGTGTTGCCAAAATGTAAGTTATTTAGTGAATTGTTGAACAGTTTTTTCGATGATGGAAATGCATTCCCTTAATTGTGTTTCGGTAATGACGAGCGGTGGTGCAAAGCGGATGATATTGCCATGGGTTGGCTTGGCCAAAAGCCCATTCTCTTTGAGCGCTACACACAAGCGCCAAGCAGTGTCTGAATCAGGGCTGTCATTGACCACCACTGCATTAAGCAAGCCTTTTCCGCGTACCTTCAGCAGTAAATCGTTTTGATCGATGATGCGCTGCATTTCTTCTCGAAAAATGGCTCCGAGTTTGCGGGCATTTTGAATGAGGCTTTCTTCTTCTACAGCAGTGAGTGCGGCAATGGCAACTTTAGCTGCAATTGGATTGCCCCCAAACGTGGAACCGTGCTGGCCCGGCTTGATGACCATCATGATGGCGTCGTCGGCCAAAACGGCAGAAACAGGGTAGACCCCACCGGATAATGCTTTCCCTAAAATCAAGATGTCTGGGCGTGCGTAGGTGGCTGTTTGCTGTTCGCATTTACTTTCGCAACTACAGTTGCCACAAACAGCGAGTAAGCTACCTGTGCGGGCAATTCCGGTCTGGACTTCATCGGCGATGAACAGGGCGTTGTGTTGGGTGCACAGCGCTCGGGCTTGTCGCATAAAGTCATCAGAAGGCGTGTAGACACCTGCTTCACCTTGTATAGGCTCCACTAAGAAACCCGCCACGTTTGGTTGCGCCATTGCTTGTTCTAGCGCAGCGATGTCATCGTAGGGGATGGAAATAAAGCCAGCCGGATACGGGCCAAAGTTTTGGTTGGAGTCTGGGTCTGAGGAGAAAGAAACGATGGTGGTGGTGCGGCCATGGAAATTGCCTTCACAAACCACAATTTGAGCCTGGTTTTCGGCAATACCTTTCTTTTCGTAGGCCCATTTGCGACACAATTTGATGGCGGTCTCGACGGCTTCTGCACCTGTATTCATGGGAAGTACTTTGTCAAAGCCAAAGTATGCGGTTACAAATTTTTCGTATTCACCGAGGCAGTTATTGTAAAAAGCGCGTGAAGTTAGTGCCAACGTTTGCGCTTGATCAATGAGCGCTTGGGTAATTTTTGGATGCGCATGACCTTGGTTCACGGCAGAATAAGCGGAAAGAAAATCAAAGTAACGCTTGCCCTCGACATCCCAGACATAAACGCCTTCACCTTTTTGTAGTACCACCGGCAGTGGATGGTAATTGTGGGCGCCATGCTGATCTTCTAAGTCGATATACGCCTGTGATTTGCTAGATAGAGTAGTTGTTGATTGCATAAGAACAAAGATAGATAATCTATATAATTCTACTACGCACATTAACGAATAACTGCTTACTTCTCTTAATTTTGAAGCTCAAGTCTATAAGGTATGTTTATTCGAGAAATATTTATGTTGACCTTCGTCGTTTTCGGTTTAATTGGGCATGCTCAAACAACAATCGACGACCAACTCCATGGTTGGGTGGTTTATCAAGGTAACCACAAACTCAACGAGCAATGGGATCTACATACCGAATACCAATGGCGCAGAGCAGATGGTTTTGCCGATTGGCAGCAATCGTTGGCAAGGGTAGGTCTAGATTATAAATTGAATCCGAACTGTACTGTTACCGGTGGTTATGCTTGGGTCGTGTCTTATCCTTATGGAAGTCAACCTATAGCCAATCGAACCAACGAAAATCGGATTTGGCAACAAATTATTTTAAAACAACCCATTGGCAACCTTCAGGTACAACATCGCTACAGGCTTGAGCAGCGCTGGATAGACACCCAATTCAAGCAGCGTATTCGTTACCGCGCCCAATGCATTATTCCATTGCAAAAAACCTATCTAGAACAAAGTAAAGGGCTCTTTATGAACGTAAATGATGAAGTTTTTCTCGGTTTTGGCAAAGACATCGGAAAAAACATTTTAGACCAGAATCGTTTTATTGTTGCACTTGGATACAAAGTCAATCCAAATTTCAATTTTCAGATGGGTTACTTGAACCAATTTGTAGTCAAGTCAAATGGCATTCAGATGGAGAGAAATCACACACTTTGGACAAGCATAGTGTACAATATCGATTTTTCAAAATAAGCGAACCGTTTCATTTTTTAGAGAGTAAGCCACCCTAAAAAGGCGGCTTTTTTTTATCTTTCAAGAAAAAACTTTGAAAAGAAGAGATTTTATTCAGAAAGCAGGAGTTGTTGGTGCGGGTGCTTTGTTGCTCCCCCAACAAGTGCTTTCTTTTGACGCGAGCGCCAAAACACGCGTTCGTTTGGGTTTTATCGCTACGGGGTTTCGGGGCCAAACGCATATTGAAGAAATGCTCAAGCGCTCAGATGTCGACATCATAGCGCTTGCTGATCCCGACCCGCGCATGATAAAAGATGCGCTTGCTTTGATTGAAAAAGCGGGTAGGCCCGCACCTGTGGTGTATCAAAATGGCCCCGATGATTACCTGCAATTACTCGCCCGAACAGATATCGATGCCGTTTTTGTGTCCTCTCCATGGGAGTGGCATTTGCCACACGGATTGGCCGCCATGAAGGCAGGTAAAATTGTCGGAATGGAAGTCGGCGGCGCCATGAAATTGTCAGATTGCTGGGCGTACGTCAAGACCTCTGAGCAAACCAAAGTGCCTATTATGCCATTAGAAAATGTTTGTTACCGCCGTGATGTCATGGCCATTCTGAATATGGTACGCAAGGGTTTCTTTGGAGAAATTGTACACGCCCAAGGCGGCTATGAACACGACTTGCGCGGCGTGCTCTTCAACGACGGCAAGAGCGCCTACAATTCTGGCGTCGAATTTGGCGCCAAAGGCTACAGCGAGGCCGCTTGGCGCACCAATCATTATGTCAAACGCAATGGAGAGCTTTACCCGACACACGGTTTGGGCCCAGTTGCCACCATGCTCGACCTCAATCGCGGCAATCGTTTGGTGCGCCTCAGTTCTTTTTCGAGCAAGGCCCGTGGTTTACACGAATATATAGTCAAGCATCCGAAAGGTGGCGCTGACCATCCCAATGCGCAAATTGAATTCAAGCAAGGCGATGTCGTCACCACGCATTTGCAATGCGCCAACGGCGAAACGATCATCCTGACGCACGACACCAGTTTGCAGCGCCCTTATAACCTAGGATTCAGGGTGCAAGGCACTAAAGGAATTTGGCAAGACTTCGGATGGGGCGACCCCGAGCAGGGACATATCTATTTTGAGGATGCCATGAAACACTCCCACCGCTGGGACAACACCAAATCTTGGCTCGAAACGCACGACCACCCGCTTTGGAAACAAAATGCAGCGGCTGCAGAAAGTTCAGGCCATGGCGGCATGGATTATTTCGTAGACAACGCCTTTATCGAATGCATCAAGCAAAACCAACCCTTTCCGCTCGATGTCTATGATTTAGCAACTTGGTATGCCATTACGCCCCTGAGCGAAAAGTCGATTGCTGAAAATGGTGCACCTCAAGAAATTCCTGATTTCACGAAAGGCACCTGGAAAACCCGCAAACCCATATTTGCCCTCGATGCAAACTACTGAGACCGCACTCGTGATTTTAGCTGGTGGCTTGGGATCGCGCTTTGGCTGTGCCAAACAAGTCCAACCGTTTGGAGCTGAAGGACATTTTCTATTCGAATATGCTTGCTATGATGCGATGCAAGCGGGTTTCAAGAAGGTTTTTGTGATTGTGAAATCTGGTATGGAGCCTGTTGTTCAAATACAATTAGCGAAGTGGATGTCCGCAGACCGTTTTGAGATCTTAACCCAAGAACAAACGCGCAGTAAACCCTGGGGTACAGCCCATGCTTTGCATTTTTTATACGGTAAATGGAGTGGTTCATTTTTAGTACTCAATGCCGATGATTATTACGGCCCCCAAATTTGCCAGCGCGCTTTTCAATTGGCACAAGATGGTGTGGCAGCAGCAGCATTGGTTTATGAATTAGGACCAACACTGAGTCCGAATGGCCCTGTGGCTAGAGGCTTGTGTCAAATCCATGACGACTACCTGAGCTCCATAGAGGAAGTCTTGAAAATACAATACAAGGATGGCCACATTATAGATGAGCAAAACCGCATTTGGGCTCCTGACCACCTGATTTCGATGAACGCGTGGTTGTTGTCTGGCTCTTTTCTTTCACTTTTGAGTGAGCGGGTAAAGGCGTTTTTAGAAGACAATTCTGATCATGAGACCATCGAAATTTACTTGCCAAAGGTGCTCAATGAAATGATCGCGGGCCATCAACTTCGCATCAAGGTTGCCGCCATGCCAGCAAATTGGTTTGGCATCACCTACGCTGCTGACCTCGATGTAGCTCAACAAAAGATTGCTGCACTAGAAGGCCAGCATTATCCCATACAATTCCCTACTTGGATTTAAGAACTATCATACAAGCGCATTGGGGTATTGCTCCTACACAAGTCCAAGTCATTCAAGAGGGCTTGATCAATCAGAGTTGGTGGGTTCGTACTTCAACAGCAGATTATGTGCTGCAACAGATCAATACGGAAGTTTTCAAACATCCTCTCGAGCTTCAGCAACAATTAGTTGCCCTATCGAAATCGATCCAACTCGATACTTTGGTTCCACTTCAATATTGTAAAACCCATTTGGGATCTGCGCTTATTCAGGCGGAGGATAAGACTTTTCGTTTACTAAAGGCAATTTCACCGAGCAAGACCTTAAATGAAGTGACTGTAGCGAATGCGCAACTTGCCGCTGCGGCCCTGCTCGAGTTTCACGCAGCACTGGGAAAGCTGACTCTGACTAATTGGCGCCCGCCAATTGATCATTTTTTGGATATTGATTTGCGGATGCAAGCTTATCAAAGTGCCAAATTAAGTGCTCCACTTCAAAGATTAGCGCTTGCCTCTGAAGCCATGTCAAGAATAGAAGCAAACTGGGCAGCGCTTGTGGATTGGAAAACACTTTCGGATCAAGCAGAGAGGGTGCTGATCCATGCTGACCCCAAACTGAGTAATTTTTTGTTTCATCCGAATGGCAAACAAGTGCGGGGATTGATAGACTGGGATACCATACAATATGGTACGCCCTATTACGATTATGGCGACATGATCCGGTCTTTTTGTAGTTATGGCGAAGATGCCGACGAAAAGGATGGCCTGTTTAGAGCGGATATCTTTGAGGCATTGCTCACCACTTTTGCAGGTGAACAGCAAAATTTGTTCACGGCAGCTCTGGGCGTCATTACGGTGCAAGCCTTGCGTTTTCTGACCGATTATTTAAATGGAGATGTTTATTATAAGGTCCAGGATGCGCAACACAACCTCCGCAGAGCAACGAATCAATTGGAATTAGCGACGGCGCTTCAAGCTTATTGGACTACCACTCGTAAGCGAGGTCAGTGAGCCATTTTTCTTGGCAACGCAGGGTTTGCTCGATGAGGTCTCGGACACAAGTTTTACCACCCAAGAAGGGGCTTTGGTAGTGAACATTTGCCTTGACGTCACTAACGGCGTCTTGCGGACATGCGGAAAGACCAGCCACGCGCAACACGGGAATATCTGGAATGTCATCGCCCATGTAGGCGATCTCGGTATCGGAAAGGTTGTATTCTTTTTTGATTTGCTCGTAGCGCGCTAGTTTGTTGTGCGCAGAAAGATAGACGTCGTGCACTCCCAAGCCCATGAGTCTTTTTTTAACTTCGGGTGAAGACCCCCCTGTGATACAGAATATTTTGTAACCCATCTTGACGGCATATTGTACCGCATAGCCATCCTTGGAATTGAGTGCGCGTACTATTTCATCGTTGATGAGGTAAACTTTGCCATCGGTAAATACGCCGTCGACATCAAAAATAAAGGTGCTGATTTGGTTGAGCCTTTGTTTGTAGCTAAGCATGTGAAAAGAGGTCTTGTATTCTTTTAGTCAGACAATCGTAAACGATCAATTGTTCAGGATTGAGCGCGGCGCGATGGCGATCAATCGTTTGTTGATCATGGCGCAGTGCAGGCCCGGTTTGGGCTTTTTCTGGACCCAACAAAATGGCTTTGGCAATGGTTTCGTTGAGCAAAGGGTAAATAGGGGTCATGTCGAGCCCTGCATCAGTCAGGATTTTGCTGGCCTCGAGTAGCAACAAATTGCCAAAATTATTGACAAAAACCCCCGCCAAATGGTATTGTGCGCGTTGGGCAGATCCACATATTTGATATTGTGCGCCAATATGTTGTACAAAAGCGCTGATGCGCTGTTGCACGATATCGGATTTACCTTCAATCATGAAGGGGATATCAGAGGCGAGTAAGTCTCGACCTTTTGAAATACTTTGGAAAGGATAGCACACACCAAGTTGTTGATGTGTAAAAAGCTTGATACTCGGGCTCCCGGCAGTGTAGGCGGCAATTTGCTGCGGATGGAGTTGACTG
The DNA here is from genome assembly GCA_021299335.1 of Cryomorphaceae bacterium. Taxonomy (GTDB): domain Bacteria; phylum Bacteroidota; class Bacteroidia; order Flavobacteriales_D; family Crocinitomicaceae; genus UBA952. Next base: position 8,776 of record JAJTGF010000024.1, on the reverse strand, counting down.
ATGATTTCTGGTAGTGCATCGTCGGAAACGCAGATCAGGAGTAGATCTGGCCGAAGGTCTTGCAGGTTGGCAAAGGCTTGGCATTGGAATTTGGCAGCCAAAGCCTCGGCTTTTTCAGGAGACCTTGCATAAATGCCCTCCACAGGAATTTGTGCCGAACTCGCCAAACGCAATAGCATTTGCGCTACTTTTCCCGAACCGACGATTCCTATTTTTGGCGCTGTCATTTATTGACCGTGACACTGTTTGAATTTTTTCCCGCTTCCGCAAGGACAGGGGTCGTTGCGGTTGATCTTGACCTCTGCAACTACGGGTTGTTTTTTCTCGATAGGAGGTGCCGCGGGCGCAGAATTGGCAATGGCCTCTTGGTTGCTCGTTTGGGCTTTGTCGTAGTTGTTTTGGTGGTCTTCTTGGTTGGTGCTTTGGATTTGTTGTTCGAGCGGAACATCCATGCGCATGAGTAAGTCAAGTGCTTCTTCGTTGAGGCGATTGAGCATATTGCGGAAGAGCTCGTAGGATTCCAATTTGTAGATGACTAATGGGTCTTTTTGCTCGTATTGGGCATTGCGCACGGCAGAGCGGAGGTCGTCCATTTCTCTGAGGTGTTCTTTCCATTCGTCGTCGATTTTACTGAGCAAAACGTTGCGCTCAAAATACTTGCTAATGACACGCCCTTCTGATTGATATGCTTCTTCGAGGTTGACGATGAGTTGCATTTGGCGACGGCCGTCGGTGAGTGGGAACACAATGTTTTTGTATTGCTGAGACATCGTTTCAAAGACGTGTTTCACCTGCGGGTAGGCCATGCGCGCAATTTTGTCGCATTTGCGGTCGTAGGATTCGCGCATAGAGCTGTAGACTTTTTCGGTGAGGTCTTGCGTGTTCATGTCTCGGAATTCAGCTTCACTCACGGGGCTTTCCACACCAAGTAAGCGCAAGATTTCCATTTCAAATTCTTGGAAAGGCGCTTTGGCGTAGGTAGCAACGGTATTTTCACAGAGGTCGTAGAACATGTTGTCGATGTCGATGTCGAGGCGATCGCCGTAAAGCGCATTGCGGCGCTTGCGGTAAATGGCCTTGCGCTGTGCGTTCATGACGTCGTCGTATTCCAAGAGGTTTTTGCGCATTCCGAAGTTGTTTTCTTCGACTTTTTTCTGAGCGCGTTCTATGGATTTTGAGACCATACCTGCAGTAATGACTTCGCCTTCTTTGAGGCCCATGCGGTCCATGATGGCGGCAATGCGCTCAGAACCGAATTTGCGCATGAGGTCGTCTTCTAAAGAGACGAAAAAGCGAGAAGATCCGGGATCGCCTTGGCGACCTGCACGACCGCGCAACTGGCGGTCTACGCGACGAGAATCGTGGCGCTCGGTACCGATAATGGCCAAACCGCCCGCTTCCTTGACGCCCTCGCCGAGTTTGATGTCGGTACCGCGGCCTGCCATGTTGGTGGCGATAGTGACGGTGCCAGCTAAACCTGCGTTGGCGACAATTTCTGCTTCTTTTTGGTGGTATTTCGCATTCAAAACTTGATGCGGAATTTTCTTCATTTGGAGCATGCGCGACAACAATTCAGAAATCTCGACGGTGGTGGTACCCACCAAAACTGGCCTGCCATTGGCTACCAATTCTTCGATTTCTAGGATGATCGCGTTGTATTTTTCACGAGCAGTTTTGTAGACGAAATCGTCTTGGTCTTTGCGAGAAATAGGACGGTTCGTCGGGACCACCACTACATCTAGTTTGTAGATGTCCCAGAATTCGCGCGCTTCAGTTTCTGCTGTTCCGGTCATACCAGCGAGTTTGTGGTACATGCGGAAGTAATTCTGCAAGGTGATGGAGGCATAGGTTTGGGTAGCAGCTTCTACGGTCACGTTTTCTTTGGCTTCAATGGCTTGGTGCAAACCGTCGGAATATCGGCGACCTTCCATGATACGACCTGTAGATTCGTCGACAATTTTGACTTTACCGTCCATGATGACGTATTCCACTTCTTTTTCGAAAAGCGTGTAGGCGCGCAAAAGTTGGCTCACGGAGTGAATGCGCTCCGATTTGATGGAGTATTCGCGCACCAAAGCGTCTTTGCGCTCTAGGTAGGCGTCTTTTTCGAGTGCTTCTTTTTGCAATTTGGCGATTTCCGCGCCGATGTCTGGCATGACGAAGAAATCGCGGTCGTCTTTGCCCGAAACGAGGTCGATACCTTTGTCGGTGAGCTCGATGGAATTGTTTTTTTCGTCGATGACAAAGAAGAGGTCCGCGTCGATTTTCTTCATGTTTTTGCCTTGCTCGGCCATGTAGAAATTTTCGGTCTTTTGGAGGTGTACTTTAATCCCGGGCTCGGATAGAAACTTAATGAGTGCACGGTTTTTGGGCAAACCGCGGTGCGCGCGAAGCAAGGCGATGCCACCTTCTTCCAAGAGACGTTTTTGTTCGTTTTTGTCGGGATTGGGCTCGTTGATGACGCTGAGCATTTTTTTGGCGTCGTTGAGACACTGCTGCACAAATGCTTTTTGCGCTTCTACAACGCGCTCAATACGCGGCTTGAGTTCGTGGAATTCGTGTTCGTCGCCTTTAGGTGTAGGGCCTGCAATGATGAGCGGTGTACGGGCGTCGTCGATGAGCACGGAATCGACTTCATCGACAATGGCAAAATGGTGCTTGCGTTGGACGATGTCATCGACGTGGCCAGCCATGTTGTCACGGAGGTAGTCGAAGCCAAATTCGTTGTTGGTACCGAAAGTGATGTCGGCCATGTAGGCCTCACGGCGGCGTTGCGAGTTGGGTTGGTGTTTGTCGATGCAGTCTACGCGCAAACCGTGGAATTCGTAAAGTGGACCCATCCATTCGGCATCGCGCTTGGCGAGGTAGTCGTTGACCGTAACCACATGAACGCCTTTGCCAGAAAGTGCATTGAGGTAGACGGGTAGAGTAGCCACCAATGTTTTACCTTCACCGGTTTGCATTTCGGCGATGTTGCCGCGGTGCAATACGGCGCCTCCCATGAGCTGAACGTCGTAATGAACCATGGCCCATTTGATTTTGTTGCCGGCGGCGGTCCATTCGTTGTGCCAAATAGCGCGTTCACCCTCAATGCTGATGCCATCGCGGGCAGCGGCAAGCTGACGATCGAAGTCGGTGGCACTTACGGTAAGTTGGCCGTTCTCGGCCCAGCGGCGCGCGGTTTCTTTGACGACCGCAAAAGCTTCAGGTAAAATAAGGAGTAGTTCTTCTTCGATGCGCTCGTCTATGGTTTTCACCATTTGATCGATTTCTTCGTATAGTTTTTCCTTTTCTTCAAAAGAGGTTTGGAGGTCGGCTGCTTTGGCCTGGAGCCCTGCGAGTGTTTCTTCTAATGAGGAGATGGCTTGGCTTACTTGTGCTTGGAATCCGCGGGTTTTTTCGCGGAGTTGGTCATCGGAAAGCGTTTGGATGCTGTTCCAGGCGGCGTTGGCTTTTTCTACGAAAGGCCAGTATTCTTTGCGGTCTTTTGCGGTCTTGTCTCCGAAAATGGATTTGAGTAGATCTCCGATCATGTGTGTGTTCAATTTAGCGAACCTCAAAATTAATGAATTCTATGGATTTTAGCGGCAAATAAATCGTATTTCAGCTATCTTTGTGGCATGCATGAATTAATTGTAATCCTCGATTTTGGTTCTCAATATACCCAACTGATTGCCAGAAGAATCCGCGAACTCAACGTTTATTGTGAAATCCACCCCTGGAACAAAATTCCAGAACTCGGAACCAATGTCAAAGGTGTTATTTTATCGGGCAGTCCATTTTCTGTCCGCGACCCGCAAGCGCCGCGCCCCGATCTTTCCGCCATCAAAGGCAAACTCCCGCTATTGGGCGTTTGTTTTGGTGCCCAATATCTTTCGCATCACTTTGGCGGCGAGGTGTTGCCATCCAACACCCGCGAATACGGCCGCGCTCACCTCAATTTTGTAGACGGCTCCAACATCCTCACCAAAGGCCTCACGCAAGGCTCACAAGTCTGGATGTCTCATGGCGATACCATCAAAAAAATCCCTGCTCATTACCAAATCATTTGCTCCACCCACGACGTAGAAGTGGCCGGCTATGCCATCGAAGGCGAGCAAACATTTGGCATTCAATTTCACCCAGAGGTATATCACTCCACCGAGGGCAAAACACTTTTACAAAACTTCATCGTCGATGTTTGCCATTGCGCCTGCGACTGGACTCCCGATTCCTTCATCGAAGAAACTACCGCTCGCTTGCAAGCACAACTCGGCACAGACAAAGTCATTCTAGGTCTTTCTGGTGGCGTTGACTCCTCTGTTGCAGCCGTGCTCTTGCACAAAGCCATTGGCCCTAACCTCCACTGCATTTTTGTAGACAACGGTTTGCTGCGCAAAAACGAATTTGAAGAAGTTTTGGCTTCTTACCAAGGCATGGGGCTCAATGTGAAGGGCGTCGATGCCTCTCATCGTTTTTACGCCGCACTGTCAGGCCTCACCGATCCAGAACTCAAAAGAAAAGCCATCGGAAAAGTATTTGTGGATGTTTTTGACGAAGAATCCAAACTCGTTGAAAACGCCAAATGGCTTGGTCAAGGCACTATTTACCCAGATGTCATCGAGTCGGTATCTGCTACAGGTGGCCCGTCTCAAACCATTAAATCTCACCATAATGTGGGCGGTTTACCAGACTACATGAAGCTTCAGGTGGTAGAACCGCTTCGCTTGCTTTTTAAAGACGAAGTCCGACGCATTGGTCGTTCCTTGCAAATAGATGAGCGCATCTTAGGACGTCATCCATTCCCGGGTCCAGGTCTTGGCATTCGTATTTTAGGTGAGGTCACCGCAGAAAAGGTCCGCATTTTGCAAGAGGTTGATGCCATTTTCATCAACGGCCTCAAAGAAGACAACCTTTACAACGATGTCTGGCAAGCGGGCGCTATTTTCTTACCCATTCAATCTGTTGGCGTCATGGGCGACGAACGCACCTACGAAAACGCAGTCGCACTCAGAGCTGTTACCTCCACCGATGGCATGACCGCCGATTGGTGTCATTTACCTTACGAATTCTTGGCCAAAATCTCGAATCGCATCATCAACCAAGTGCGCGGCATCAATCGCGTTACCTACGATATCAGCTCCAAGCCACCAGCCACCATTGAATGGGAATAACATGAGGATTTTAGCGTCTATTGTTGGTTTATTTTTTGCAACACTTACCGTGCGCTCACAGGCCTTGCCTGTGATTGAAAAAGAAGGTCAAAAATACTATCAATACACGCTTCAAGAAGGCCAAACGCTCAGTCAGCTACAAGCACTCCTGAAGCAAGATGCCGATCATTTGCTCGCAGTAAATCCAGGTTTAGAGCGCGGCATAGTGGCCGGTCAGGTCATCAACGTGCCGGTGCAGCGCGGCCAGCTAACCCATAAAGTAGCTCCCCAACAAACCCTTTATGCCATTTCTAGAATCTACGAGGTTTCGGTCGATTCTTTAATGAAATGGAACCCAAATGCTAAAAATGGGCTTAAGGTTGGTCAGGCAATTATTGTCAAAGGTGCTGTTCTACCGCTCACCCCCGATGGCATTCAGCAAGTGGCAATAACTGCAGCACCGGACTCAAGTTTCCCACATAAACTCACCGATACGCTCATCAAACACACCGTCTTGGAGAAAGAAAACTTGTATGCCATATCAAAGCGCTACATGGTTTCCGTAGACACCTTGCTCGCACTCAATAAAATGAGTTCCTCTCGGGTGAGCCCCGGCCAGCAAATCTTGGTTCCTATTCAGCCACTCAAAAAGCCGGGTGTTCCGATTCAAGCTGTGCCCACAGCTCAAAAACCGCCACTCAAGGCTTCTTTTGAATTTCCTGTCGCCCAAAAAGCGCATTACAACATCGCCGTTTTTCTGCCATTTGCGCTCGACTCCGGTGCCAACCAGAACCGATTTGTGGCTGCTGCCGCACTCGATTTCTACATGGGCCTTAAAATGGCATTGGATAGCCTCAGAAACTTGGGTCTCTCTGCTGATATCCACGTTTACGACGACAACTGCATCAAGCCCAGTTTAGAAGCATTGCTTCAAGACCCAGAACTGCGTCAAATGGACCTCATCTTTTCGCCACTCCAAGAAAAACAAGCCAAACTGGTTGCCCAATTTGCCAAAACGCAAGGTATTCCAGTGGTTTTTCCGGTGCAAATGTCAAATGAGCTCCTTGAATTATCTCCTAAATTCATTGCTTACACCACCTCAGACGCCTTATTGGTTGATAACCTTGCTGCGCATTTGCACCAACATTACCAAAATGCGACGGTGGTTTTAATCGGTAGCCCCCTTGCTGCCGACCAACTTTTAGAGCAAAGGTTCAAAGCAGCTTTTGCAGCCGTACCGACCTCTCAATCTAAACTCAAGCTCCAAGAAGCCACTTGGTCTAATTACCAAAAATTCAAAACAGTTGGTGGTCCGCAGCTTTTGGTGAGTTTCAGTTCTGACAAATCAAAAGTACAAGGTTTACTCAAGGCAGCTGCTTTAGATAGCAACCTCCTAGTCGTCGGGCATAAAGACTGGATCGATTACAAAGAACTCGATGCACCAGAAGTGCGCAACCAACCCTTTTTAGTGGCTTTGCCGAGTTATTTCAATTACCACGAGCGCCATATTGTCGCTTTTCACAAAAGTTACCGCAGGCGCTACAACGCTGACCTCAGCAAAATGGCTTGTTTGGGCTACGACCTCACCTTACATATCGGCAAGCAATTACTTGGCGATGAGCACCCTCAGAAAGGACTCATCAGCAACATGCAATTAAAAACAACAGCCAGTGGCTTGTACATAGAAAACAACGCGGCGCTTGTCGTCACCTACAAAAATGCCCAATTGTTAGCCCCCAACAATGAATAAAACAACGATCTCCCAACACTTTCGCGAATTACAATTGCATATTTGTTCTGCCCTCGAACATCTCGATGGCCACGCCACTTTCAACGAAGACACCTGGGAACGCGAAGAAGGAGGAGGAGGACACACGCGCACTTTGCAAGGTGGTCAAATTCTAGAAAAAGCTGGAGTGGCTTTTAGTGCCGTGCACGGGCCTGTTACGGCCGCCATGAAACAACAACTCGGTCACGAGGGCGAGTCTTTTTTTGCAACGGGTGTTTCAATCGTTTTACATGCCCGTCATCCGCGCCACCCTATTATGCACATGAATGTGCGCTACTTCGAACTCGAAGACCATACCTATTGGTTCGGAGGAGGCATTGACCTCACGCCGCACTATGTCGACTTGAAACAAGCAAAAATGTTTCATGGCTCTTTGAAAGAGGTTTCAGATCAATACAGCCCCGATTTTTACCCGAAATTTAAGGAATGGGCCGATCGCTATTTTTTCTTGCCGCATCGCGGTGAATCGAGAGGTGTAGGGGGTATCTTTTTTGACCAACTTCACGAAGCTAATTCTGGTTTGGACAAAACGCAATTGTTTAATTATTGCATAGACCTCGGAAAATTATTCCCTGTAGTCTATAAAGCGCAAATCGATGCGGTCACAACCACAGCTCCAAGTGCAGAAGAAATGAATTGGCAGGCGCTTAGACGCGGCCGCTATGTAGAATTCAATTTACTCCATGACCGCGGTACCAAATTCGGTATCTATTCAGGCGGACGCACAGAATCTATCCTCATGAGTATGCCTCCTGTGGCTAATTGGGCCTACAATCAGGAGCCAGCACCAAATTCTGAGGAACAAAAAACCCTGAGTTTCCTCAGGGCTTTTCATGAATTTTGTTAGTTTGGACTCATGGTTTTTTGGTGAGGGTAAGGTAGTCCGTACCACCTCCACCTCCAGAAACATCCATCAGTTTGATTTCTGTGTCGGAATAAGAAATGATATCCCAATCGTCGGATAAATCGTCAAGTTTGTTGCCAACACTAAAGTTGATATTGAAATCGAGGTCGTCGAGGCTGTCGTCGTCGCTATTGGAATCTGAAATAGACCAAGATCCTTCAAAAGGTGAAGATGAGCTGCTGAGTAAGTCGGTGCCGTGCAGAACGCCAGACTCCATAAAATGAAGCGTAAATGTAGTGTAATCTGAGGTTTCATCATCGCCGTCGTCGATGTAACTGCTTACAAACCATTCGCCGTCGGTGGAGATTTTGGTGAGTTGTTTTTGGTCGTTTTGCCATTTGCTACAGGCGCCAAGTAAGAGAAGCCCGCTAAGAGATAAAAGAATGGTTTTCATGACTAATTTTTTTTGACAAAACTAAGCAATTTTTATGCCAAATAACTAATTTCGGGTCATGGCAAAAATCCATGGTATTCAGCATATCGGCGTTGCGGTTTCGGACATGAACCGCAGTCTGCCCCTCTACCGCAAGTGGTTTGGCATGGACATTCCTTTTTTTGATAGCATCCAGGCTGCACCCCTCATGCGCGTCTTTACGCGCAATGAAGTCATCACCAAAAGAGCCAGTATGGTCATGAGCCTTCGCGGAGGGAGCGCCATGGAAGTCATCGAAGCGACTTCTTTTCAGCCTTCAGCGCTGCCTTCAGATTTTCAGCTAGGCGACATCGGTATTTTTGCCGTCCATATGCGCATGGCCAATACCACAAAAGCTTATGCTGCTTTTGCTCCCGATCAGCTCCATTCGCCTGTATGTAAAGACCCAATGGGTTGCCATCGCTTTTTACTTCAAGATCCCGATCAAAATTATTTTATTGCCGTCGAGGACCCACAAATCTACAACTCTACAGGAGCAACGCTCGGTGGTGTTGGGGGTCTGAGTATTGGTGTTTCCG
>JAJTGF010000002.1 GCA_021299335.1 Cryomorphaceae bacterium | reverse complement strand
CGATGCCAACTCTACGTTGCGCATTACCTATGGGCAGCTCGAAGGTTCGGCACCAACCGATGGCATGCGCTACACCGAACACACCACTTTAGATGGTATTGTGGCCAAATACAATACAGGCAACCCTGATTTTGAACTCTTGCCGCGCATGCTCGACTTGCATGCCGCCAAAAACTATGGCCCGTATGCGCAAGGCGATGAATTATGGGTTTGCTTTACAGGTTCTAACCATACAACAGGCGGTAATTCTGGTTCGCCAGTACTCGACGAAAACGGTTACCTGATGGGGCTCAATTTTGACCGCAGTTGGGAAAGCACCATGAGCGATTATTTATTTGATCCGAACCGCTGCCGCAACATTGTGGTGGACATCCGCTATGTACTTTGGGTCATGGATATTTACTCTGGCGCCAAACACTTGGTCGACGAAATGACCTTAATGAAAGAATAAATCTATATTTGCTTTTTATTTTCACAACTATTGCGTTTTCTCGAATGAAGAATTCTTTATTACTCCTCTTTTTTGGTCTTTTTATTGCTTTTTCTAGCCATGCGCACAAAGACCTCGCGATTCCTGTATCTAAAAAAATCGAAGGTTTTCTCGTAGATTTCAAGACAAAATCTGAAGTTGAAGAAGTTGAGGTTCAGCTCAAATCAGCCGTCACAGGAAAAGTATATACGACTGAGACCGACGAAAACGGAAAATTCACTTTTAGAAATGTACCGATCGGGAAGTCTACCATTAAACTCATTGACAAAGATTACCGTGCAGCGGTCTTAAAAGTGTTCGAAACCAATGCCAAAGAACACCTTGTTCATTATACGTTCAGCCAAACCCAACCTTTTTCTGCCCAACTCAAAGTATCTTGGTTGTTCAACTGGGGCGATTATAAAGGCCAAGAACATTATTGGTCTCATATGGTGGCCCGCATCATTTTGGTGATTTACGGTTTGTGTTTGGTCTTGATTTTCTTCTATAGCGTCATTCAATTGAGTTTGGCAATTGCCTATGTCAGGAATAAGAAAAAACAACAAAGCCGCGTTACCCCACCATTTGATCTTGCAACAGCGCCAAAAGTTACGGTGCAATTGCCGATGTTCAATGAAATGTATGTGGCTGAGCGCATCATCGAAACTTGTGCAGAAATGGATTATCCGCGCGATAAATTCCAAATTCAAGTGCTCGATGATTCTACCGATGAAACCAAAGACATCATTGCCAACAAGTGTGCAGAAGTAGCTGCCCGCGGCATCAATATTCAGCATGTGCACCGCACAGACCGCACCGGTTACAAAGCAGGTGCTTTGGATTGTGCTATGGATAAAGTTGAAGGAGAATTCATCGCCATTTTCGATGCTGATTTTGTGCCGAGCAAAGATTTCTTGTTGCGTACCATTCCTTATTTCACTGAAAATGTGGGTGTGGTACAAACGCGTTGGGGTCACCTCAACAAAGATTATTCATTGCTCACGGAGTTGCAAGCTTTTGGCCTGAACGGGCACTTTGCCATTGAGCAAGGTGGTCGCAATGCCAGCGGGCACTACATCAACTTTAACGGTACTGCTGGAGTATGGCGCCGTGCTACCATTGACGACGCTGGCGGTTGGGAACACGACACCATTACCGAAGACCTCGACCTCAGCTACCGCGCCCAAATGAAAGGCTGGCGTTTTGTATACTTAGAAGAAGTGGAGTCGCCTGCAGAATTGCCGATTACCATGTCTGCGCTCAAAAGCCAACAGCACCGATGGATGAAAGGCGGGGCAGAAGTATTCATCAAGATGTGGAAGCGCTTGGCAACTACCAAAGGTCTTAAAATTGGAGATCGCATTCACGGTTTGGCGCACCTTTTCAACTCATCCGTTTTCGTCTTTATCTTGATCCTTTCCCTACTAAGTTTGGCAGTATTGCACATCAAAGATTCTTTCTCTGATCTCAATATCTTTATCAAGTACGGGATGTACTTCTTCTCGAGTACCATCTTCTTGGGCTTCTACTACTGGAATTCTTTCCGCGACAAGCGCGGTAACTTTTTTGGCGACCTCTTCCGTTTCTTGGGGCGTTTTGTACAGTTTTTAACGGTTTCAATGGCGCTCGGCCTCAGCAATGCAGTGGCGGTGATTGAGGGTTACCTCGGGATCAAGAGTTCTTTTGTGCGCACGCCAAAGTTCAATGTTGCGAAGAAAGATGAATTCAAGGGCAATAAATACGACAAGAAGAGCCTTTCGATCATCAATATCATGGAAGGAATTTTCATGGTAACTTTCGGCTTTACGGCAGTCAACAGAGCGATATATGGTGACTTAGGAATGGTGCCTTTCCATTTGATGCTCGCGATAGGTTACGGTATCATTTTCTTTAATACGCTCAAAGAAAACCGTACGCAGCCAGCCTAATTGTTTTATTCTTTGACGATACTCAGGCTTTCGAGCTTGGTTTCGTATTTTCCGCTGCGGAATTGAAATGTAGCACGGTAACTGTTGCCTTTTGCTACATATGAGCCTATTGCGGTTGCGTTTCCTTCGACAGATTTGGTGTTTTTATACCTGAAAACGAAAGTGCCTCTAGGATTTTTTTGAAAGAAACTATTTAAGATCATTTCTGCCTGTGACAACGGATATGCGCCGTCAGAGCCGGGGACTTGCAATACGATTTTATCCTTGCCAAGACCAACAATAGCGTGTGCGTCGTTCGTTTCCATGCCTCGCTGAATGGTCGCGTAGGGTAAATCACTACTGAGGCTCAGTGAAATCAGGAGGGCGCTTAGCAAACTGTATATTCCGTTCATGCCGCAAACTTAACAAAAATGATGCCGTAAAATTGGCTAAATTTGTAAGAATAATCACAACAAATGAAAGCGCAGCAAGATCAACTCGTCATTTACAATACACTCAAAGGAGAAAAAGAACCTTTTGTCCCGATCGTAGCTGGGCGTGTTGGAATGTACGTCTGTGGGCCAACACTTTACAGCGAGCCGCATATGGGTAACATGCGCACTTTCATCAATTTTGACCTCATTTACCGCTATCTCCTGCATTTAGGTTTCAGTGTCAAGTATGTCCGCAACATCACCGATGCGGGCCATATCACGAATTCAGCTGGCCAAGAGGTAGACAGCATCGGTGCGGCGGCCAAAGCCGAGCAGCTACAGTCTTTAGAAATTGTCTATAAATATGCGGTCAAGTTTCAAGAATTACAGCGCATTTACAATCTCTTACCGCCTTCTATTGAGCCAACCGCCACGCAGCACATTCAAGAGCAAATCGAAATCATTGAGCAAATTTTAGCCAATGGTTATGCTTATGAAGTGAACGGCTCTGTTTATTTTGATACGCGTCGGTACATGCAAGATTTCAATTATGGAATTTTGAGTGGGCGAAAAGTAGACGAGCTCGAAAACGAAACCAGAACGCTCAACGCCCAAGACGAAAAGCGTTTCTTTGCCGATTTTGCTCTCTGGAAAAAAGCCAACCCCGACGACATGCAAATTTGGCGCTCGCCTTGGGGCAACGGCAATCCTGGTTGGCATATCGAGTGCACAGCCATGAGTACCAAATACCTCGGCAAGCAATTCGATATTCACGGTGGCGGCATGGACCTCAAATTTCCGCACCACGAAGATGAAATTGCGCAAAGTTGCGGCTCTTTTGGTTGCAACCCTGCCCGCTACTGGATGCATGCCAATATGCTCAATGTCAATGGCCAAAAGATGTCGAAGTCTTTTGGGAATTATTTTTTGCCAAAGCAAATCTTAGATGGTAGTACGGGCTTATTTGATAAATCTTATTCTGCCAATGTAGTGCGTTTTTTCATGATGCAGGCCCATTATCGCAGCAACCTAGACTTTACCCAAGACGCACTCAATGCGGCAGAAAAGGGCTTGTCTAAACTCACAGACGCCATTGCTACACTCGAGCGCATCCAACCCGCAGCGCAATCATCTTTTGATGTCAACATGTTGGTTCAGTCGTTCTATAAAGCCATGAACGACGACTTCAATGCGCCAATTCTTGTGGCCAATTTATTTGAAGCCACACGCCTGATCAACTTAGTCAACGATGGCAAAGAACATATTTCTTCACCAGACCTCGCTCTTTTAAAAGAGAAAATAACGGTATTTGCTTATGATGTGTTGGGCTTGCAAAAAGAAGCTGCTGGCTCAGAAAGTCGTTTAGCGCCTGTCATGGAGCTCGTTCTAGATTTGCGTGGCCAAGCCCGAACCAACAAAGACTGGACAACCTCAGATCAAATTCGAGATGGTTTGGCCAAAGCCGGAATTGTAGTCAAAGACGGTAAAGACGGAACTACTTGGAGTTGAGTTTGGCTTGAACGCCATCCCACAACGCGTAGCGTTTTTCGAGTGCTTGAATAGAAACCTCTGTTGCTTCTTGCCACTTGATGGCATCCGAACCACAAATTTCTTGCATCATTTGAAGTGATATAGGACCGTGATCACCGCCGTCTATTTCGATATGTCTTTCGAGGTAATAGAGTAGTTTGTCGATATTGGTTTGTCCTTGGCTTTGCATTTCGCGCAAGATTTCAATGAACATATCGGGGATGAGGTCTTCTCTGCCAAAGGTAAACAACGCTGCAATTTTGTGGAGTTGCCCGCTGTTGATGATTTCAAAAGTGAAGCGAACAAACGCTCTTGTTTCTTCTCGGATTTCTAGTTGGTAGAGGGCTTCATCTAGTGTTTTGCCATAGGAAAGCCACTCGGTGAGTTGGTGAATGGGCAGCGTGTTGGCGCCAATTTGCTGCATGGCTTCCAAGTACATTTCAAAATGACTGAGCACTTTGCCGTCTTTGTCGAGGTCAGACTCTTCGCCTAATACAATTTCATTGATGAAGCGGCGGGTAACTGGAGATCCTTTTGGTGCCCACGGAACTTCTACGCAAGTGAGGTTGCGCTGCAGGGCTTTGAGCAGGCTCATGAAATCCCAAACGGCAAAGATGTGCTGCTCCATGAACACCTGAAAATCGGTGCTGCTATGGATTTGAGCATACATCGGGTGCGCCAATAGTTTGGTGCGTTGTGCGCTGAGCGCAGCTTGAAGTTGATCGATTTGTGGGTTCATATCTTTACAACAATTTACAAGCAGCTTAGTTGAGCTTGAGACCTAATTCTTTGAGTTGGGCTTCGTTTAGTGGTGAAGGCGCGTCGATCATGGTGTCGCGTCCCGAGTTATTTTTCGGGAAGGCGATGTAGTCGCGGATAGATTCTGATCCGCCCATGGTAGCCACCAAACGGTCTAGACCAAAGGCCAAACCACCGTGTGGCGGTGCGCCGTATTCAAATGCAGACATCAAGAAACCGAATTGCGCTTGTGCTTCTTCTTTGCTGAAACCGAGCAGGTCAAACATTCTGGATTGGAGAGCACGGTCGTGGATACGGATAGAGCCGCCCCCGAGTTCTACGCCGTTCATGGCGAGGTCATAGGCATTGGCACGTACCTTACCTGGGTCTGTATCGATGAGGTGCATGTCTTCGGGTTTAGGCGAGGTAAAGGGGTGGTGCATGGCGTGGTAACGACCGCTTTCTTCGTCCCATTCAAGTAACGGAAAATCCAAGACCCAAAGTGGTTTGAATACATTAGGGTCGCGCAGGCCAAGTTGGCTAGCGAGGTGCAAACGCAATTCGTTCAGTTGCTTGCGTGTTTTGGCAAGATCTCCGGAAAGGAGTAAGAGTAAATCGCCTGGCTTGGCATTGGCGCGCTCGGCCATGGCTTTAAGATCTGCTTCACTGTAGAATTTATCTACGCTCGACTTGAAAGTACCGTCGGTGTTGCATTTGATATATACCAAGCCCTTAGCGCCAATTTGTGGGCGCTTGACCCATTCGGTGAGTTCGTCGAGTTGTTTGCGCGTGTATTCGCTGCAGCCTTCGGCATTGATGGCCAATACAGCTTCTGCGCTATTGAAAACAACGAAATCGTTTTGTTGAGCCAGAGCGGTGAGGTCTACGAACTCCATACCGAAGCGGATATCGGGTTTATCTGAGCCATAGCGCTCCATGGCTTCAGCGTAGGTCATGCGCGGAAAAGCGCCTTCGAATTTGACACCGCGAACGGTTTCAAAAAGGTGCTTGATGAGGCCTTCGAACATTTCCAAGATGTCGTTTTGCTCTACAAACGCCATTTCGCAGTCGATTTGGGTGAACTCGGGTTGGCGGTCTGCACGGAGGTCTTCGTCGCGGAAACACTTGACAATTTGGTAGTAGCGGTCAAAACCACTCACCATGAGCAATTGCTTGAAGGTTTGTGGTGACTGCGGAAGCGCATAAAATTGACCTTCGTTCATGCGACTAGGCACTACAAAATCGCGTGCGCCCTCTGGCGTAGACTTGATCAGGACAGGCGTTTCGACGTCTAAAAATTCTTTGGAGTCTAAGTATTTACGCGTTTCTAAGGCCACGCGGTTGCGCAGGCGTAGTTTTTCCAAAACAGGGTTGCGACGCAAATCTAGGTAGCGGTATTGCATGCGTAGTTCGTCGCCACCGTCGGTGTCGTCTTCGATGGTAAATGGTGGTAACTTGGCGGCGTTTAGCACGACTAAATTGGTGACGTTGATTTCGATTTCACCAGTAGGGATATTTTTGTTTTTGCTACTGCGTTCAATGACCTCGCCTTCTACTTGGATCACGAATTCGCGTCCGAGCTTACGGGCTTGCTCGCATAGTTCGGCATTGACCTCCATATTGAAAGCCAATTGGGTGAGACCGTAGCGGTCGCGGAGATCAATGAAGGTCATGCCGCCGAGGTCTCGGGAGCGTTGCATCCAGCCAGCGAGTGTGACTTTTGTTCCGATGTGTTCAATTCTTAATTCTCCGCAAGTGTGTGAGCGATACATAGCCTTTGATTTTGAAGCAACAAAGGTAAGCAATCTCGCTTAAAAGCCGTTTCTGCGCAAGTAAGAAGTATCGACTAGAGCGCTAAAAAAATCGAGGAGCTGGGCTTTTTCTTTTTCCGAAAGTTCAAATGCGACAATCCGTGGGTCTTGCAGTGGATGTTTGGCTCCACCTTGTTGGTAGTGTGCAAGAACTTCCGCCAAAGATTTTTTACTACCGTCGTGCATGTAGGGATAGGTGAGTGGCAGGTTTCTTAACGATGGAATTTTAAATTTGCCAATGTCCGATGAATCGTGGTGTATCCGAAAACGCCCCTGGTCGGTTTGGCCTTCATAGCTCGCATATAAGCCATTGTTGGCCGCTTCATAGGTTGTGAAATAAGGTGCCGGATGACACTGGGTGCAGTAGAGTTTGTCAGAAAAAATGCGCCACCCAGCAAGTTGGTCTTTACTCATCGCCTTTTTATTGCCGGCCATGTATTGATCAAATGGCGCGTTCAAAGAAAGTAGGCTGCGTTCAAAAGCGCCAAGGCTGCGCGTCAGCACCCAAGCGTCGAAGTCTCGCCCAAAAATAGCCTGAGCCGCCGCTTGGTATTCGGGAATTTGGCGCAATTGCTTGATCAGGTTTTTCATGTTGTGCCCCATTTCTACAGGCTCTTGAATGGGTACAATAGCTTGTAACTCAAGTGTAGCCAAATGCGCATCGAACATGGCGGTTTTCAAGAAAGCGGCATTGAGAATGCTAGGCGCATTGCGTTCGCTGAGCTGCCCTTTAATGCCAACACTTTTGCTTCTTTGGTCGCAGAAGGCTTTTTTTGGATCGTGGCAAGTGGCACAAGAAACGGTTCCATCTAAGGAAAGTCGAGTGTCAAAAAAGAGCTTGCGGCCGAGAGCAATTTTCTCGGTATTTTGAGGGTTGTCTGAAGGAGCTGGCACCAAAACACTTGCATTGAGGTCTTGGGTTTGGCCGCAACGGAGGGTTAAAAAACCGCCGAGCAAAAGAAGCGCTATGGATAAAAAGCGCAGCGTCATTTATGGTTTAACGATTCTAAAAGATTGGAATTGTCCATGTGAGCCTTGAACGCCCACAAGGTAAAAACCACTACTCAAACGATCGAGTGGAAAGCTTGCCACCGCATTTTGAACGTCCACGTCTAGTAATTTTTGACCCGTATTGGAAAAGACTTGAAAATTTTCAATACCCTGATTTTGAATGCCATGAATGGTAATTTCAGTAGGGGTTTGTTTCCAAGAAACAAATAGATTGTGATTTTCTTGGATCGTTGCAGCTGGGTTGAGTGCAAACACATCTTGCGTATTTACATTTTGCATGACACTTAGGTTGAGCCCGGTTTCTCCGTGGAGAACGCCCACACTTGAGAGTGGCATTTGATTGAACCAACGGTCAACATGACAGTTGTAATGTAAGTCAATTTGATTGCCACTTGTTGTCTGGATTGCAGGGAGTGTAACGCTTTGTTGGTTGTTATTGCCGAGGTTGTGCAGTTCAAAGTAGGCGTTAGGAACGCCATCATTGTTGCTATCCGCCTTTCCACCGGCAATCATGTGCATGTAGCCAAAAGACCAACCCCAATACATGGAAGGACTCTGAAAGCTCAGAGGATGAATCTCTGGATATGTAGAAATATCTTGAGCAAGCGCACCCGTTTGCGTATTGTAGCGTTTTGGAACACCAATTGTAAAATTAATGGAGTCGATTTGTTGGATCGCGAAGTAGCCCAAATAAAGGGTGTGTTGTGTTGGAGTGATTAACCAGATGTCGGTGAGCAGGTTGGTTTGCTGTCCGTTGTCGTGAAAAATTTTGACATCGGACAAATAATAATTGAAATGTTCTATGCTGACGGCTACGCCGTCATTGCCTGTAAAGGTTTGGTTCAGTGCAAAAGGTTGACTTCCAAAAAGCGGATCAATATGTAGGAAAATATTTTTTTGACCCCAGGTTAGGCTGGAACTAAACAACAGCGTAAAAAGTAAAATTCTCATTGGAGGGGCTTTTTAAATATATACAAGACTTCATTTTTCATGAGTCGAAAGCGCTCGATTTCTTCTAGTGAGTAATGGGCATGAAAGTCAAAAACCTGCGTTTCAAAACCTACTTTTTCAAGGTAAGTTGGGTAATCTTTTCCGAATAAGCGCACGTGGTCTTTTTGCCAGTAATGCTTTTCGCGGTCTGCTTCGGTGATGATAGTAGGGTCTTCATAGGTAGTCTCTCTCGAGAAATCTTGAGGTACTTGCATGATGGCCCAACCGCCAGGTTTCATCACTCGGAAAAGTTCTGACATGCACTGAATGGGGTCTTGGACATGTTCCATGACGTGGTTGCAAAAAACGACATCGAAACGCTGGTCTTCGAGTGGAATTTGATGTAAATCAAAATGGAGATCGGCGATAGGTGAAACGAGATCTGCGGTGAGGTAGTTGAGGTTTTTTTGTGCTTTGAAGCGATCTATGAAGCACTGCTCAGGGGCCATATGTAGCACCGACAGGTTTTCTTGGGTAAAAAAGTTACTGTGGTTTTTGAGGTAGAGCCACATGAGGCGGTGGCGCTCTAGGGTGAGGTCATAGGGGCAAAGTACGTTTTCGCGGTGAGCCACTTCCGAACCATACGACAAAAACTTAGAGAAAGATTTTTCACAAACGGGGCAACTTACGGCCTCTCCTTTGTACAAAACCGGAGCAACTAAACGAAAAAGATAGCTCAGCCGAATAAGTAAAGGCCGAGGGAGCTTATTAAGGAGGTATTTGTAGAGTTTCTTCACGTACCAAAGTTAACCTTTTCAAAAGAGAATATCGCTACTTTTGTAGCAAATCACGCTATGAAAATCAAGCCTTTATTCCTCTTTTTCTGCATCCTTATGAATTTAGATTTCTTTGCTCAAGAACCTGTTGCTCCTCAAATTGACCACAACCTTGAGCAACACGGGCACCAAAGGAATGATCCGTACTACTGGCTGCGCGAACGCGACACACAACCCGTTCTCGATTACTTACAAGCAGAAAACGCTTATGCAGCGGCCTATTTTAAGGCTTTGGATCCGCTTGTCAATACCCTACTCCAAGAATTTGAACAGCGCATTGACCCCAATGAAACAAGTGCACCTTTCGTTTTAAACGGTTATCAGTATCAGACGCGCAATGTGGAAGGCCTAGACTACCAGCAAATCTTCCGCTACGAACTCGACGGTAAAGCCGTCTTGTTTTTCGACGAAAACGAACGCGCCAAAGGCAAATCTTTTTATGAATTGGCCAGTTGGGTGCCTTCTCCTGACAACCAGATTTTAGCAGTTTGTGAGGATTTCAAGGGCCGCAGAAAATACGAAATTCGCTTTCGACAAAATGGTAAATACCTCAAAGATGTGCTCACCGAAACGAGTGGTGGCTTGGTGTGGGCAAACGACAACAAAACGGTGTATTACACTAAAAAGGATCCAGAAACACTTCGCGAATACTTGGTTTACCGCCATACGATTGGCACTGCACAAACCGCTGATGAACTCATCTTCGAAGAAAAAGACGATAAATTTAGCGTAGGGATTGGTAAAACACTGACTGGAAAGTACATCCAGATTTACAGTTACAGTTCCACTACCTCAGAGGTGTCTTTACTAGATGCCCATCTCGCCAAGGCAACGCTGCAGGTTTTTCTTCCCAGAAAAGCTGGACATATTTATGAAGTGGAGCACCACGATAATGGTTTTTACATTTTAAGTAATGACAACGCCATCAACAACCGCATTTTGTTTTCAAAAGGAATTCCAAAAGATATTGCTGCGTGCCAAGAGGTCGTCGAACACAATCCGAAAGTATTAATTGAAGGATTGAGCGTTTTCAAGGGGCATTTACTCATTGAAGAAAGAGACAACGGGCTCTTGAAATTGAAATTAAAAAATGTCACCGATGGTCAAGAAAAGTATATAGAGGTCGATGGCGAAACTTATTATTTAGGACTTGCGGTCAATGACAATTATGCCGCGTCTAAAATTTATTATGTTTTCAATTCTATGACCACGCCTTCAAGGGTTTATTCTTACGACTTGCAGACGAACAAGCGCGATATTTTCTTTGAGAAAAAATTAAAAGATCCAACTTTCACGCCTGATCATTATGTTTCAGAAAGGGTTTGGGCCACTGCCAATGACGGCACAAAGATTCCCGTGAGTATTGTTTACAAAAAAGGAACGGTATTAGCCAAAGCTCCATTGTTGCTTTATGGTTATGGATCCTATGGCTACACCATTCCCGATATCTTCAGTCCAACGAGAATTTCATTACTCGATCGCGGATTTGTTTTTGCCACGGCGCACATTCGCGGCTGTAAGTATCTCGGTGAAGCATGGTATCAAGACGGAAAATTTGACAAAAAGATCAATACGTTTACCGATTTTATCAATGCTGCCGAATTTTTAGGCCACATGGGCTACTGTGACCCCGCTCACATTTACGCCAACGGTGGTAGTGCAGGAGGTTTATTAATGGGTGCTATTTCCAACATGGCCCCCTATCTTTTCAAAGGAATTGTATCAGAAGTGCCGTTCGTAGACGTCGTGACCACCATGCTTGACGAGAGTATTCCGCTCACTACTGGCGAATACGAAGAATGGGGCAATCCGACTGACCCGCATTACTACTATTACTTACTCAAGTACTCACCTTATGATAACTTGCATGCAATGGATTACCCAGCTATGTACGTGACGTCGGGTTATCACGATTCTCAAGTTCAGTATTGGGAACCTGCCAAATATGTCGCTAAACTGAGAACCTTGCGCACCAACAAAGAAGCACTGATTTTTGAGTGCAACATGGACGCCGGACACGGTGGCGGTTCTGGCCGCAGTGTGGAGCGTTTAGAGCGTGCAAAAGTATTGGCATTTATCATCGGTCTTGAGCAGGGTATTACACATTAGTTGCTTTCTCTTTTTATGGAGTACGTTTTCCTTTGCCCAACAGCCGGCTCTGGAGAGTTTCCGTGACAGGCCTGTGATGTATGCAGATTTAGGCTACAACGTCAATCCGTTTCGCTTGAGCTACGCTTTTGATGCTCAAACCAACTCACTTGCTTACAAGAACAATTACAGTCCGTTTTTAGGATTGGGTTTTGCCTACAAATGGTTTCATTTGCGCTTGGGCTTTCCTGTAATTGGCAATTTAAGATCGCCCTCAAAATACGGCAAAACCACTCAGTATAATTTTGCTTATGACCTGACCTACAAGCGCGTGTGGTATGATTTCGAATTCAAATCGACATTTGGTTATGCCCTCAACCAACCCAAAGTGATTTTACCAGATGCCTATTCGATCAATGTCATGGCTAATGGGTGGTATTTTGGGAATCCAGATTTTCAGATGAACGGTCTTCTTGGTAAGCGTGCCCATTACAATGCGCAAATTCTGACATGGTATTTAAAAGGAACTCTCAATTATTTTGGATCGGGTAATCCATCGGGTAGCTTGATTCCAATGGCTTTTCAAAACCCCAACGATCCGTTGACAACAATTACCAAGCTCAAAGCACTTGATTTAGGCGCAGCACCAGGTCTTGCTTATGTCAAGCGTCAAAAGAATTGGCAAATTGGCGGTTGGGCGGGGGTGGGCCCTGTGGTTCAATTCAAAGAATATGAAACGGCAGGTTTTTCAAAAATCAGCATAGGACTCGCACCACGTTACGATATAAGACTAATGGGTGGGTATTCTTCCGATGAAAAATTCTTCTTTTTGGTGAGTGATTTTGACAACAAAAGCATGCGTTTTGATGATTTCCGCTACCGTCAAATTTATTTTGCCCTGAAGTTTGTGGCAGGTTATCGTTTCAAAGAGAAAGAAAAAATTTCACCTAATTAAAGGGAAAGTAAGAAACTGTTTTTCCGTTGTAGGTAATGCGCAATTCAATGTTTCTTGGCGCGTCTTTTAATTGAATAGAAAGATCTTTTCCGAGTATAGTTTCACCCCGAGTATAAGCAATTTCCGTTACAAATTTAGTTTGTTGAACTCCCTTCACCCAAGTGCTCACTTGAACTTCCTCAGTACCATTCACCTGTACCATGTAATTGTATGCTGAAAGCGGAATGAGGCTCACAAAACCCTGTTCTTTTTGCAGTTCCTTTTTAGGATAAATAAGTGTAATTTTCTTTTTGAGCACTTCCTTTTGAAGAGGAATCCAGCCATTTTCTTCGAGGTCTACTTGAGGAAATGCCGTCATTTTTTTGGCTGCGTTCGGATCCAATTTCCAAACCCTAACGTAGTCTACTTGGTAATCGGCAGGGAATTGGGTTTTGGCGTCTGGCCCGGGGTTGAACGGGTAGCCGTCTCTTGCAACAGCTAAATTGACAATCACATTCATTGGTGTAGAAAAATCGCCAGCAAAATGCGATACCGGCACACCATTCACAAAATACGTAAGTGAATTGGGCAACCAAACACCTGAATAAATAATGGTGTCGTTCACGATGGGCGTTTTCATTTTGACCCATCCGCCCCAATCTTTGTTCAGACCGATTTTATTTTTGACAAAATCTTTGCGTTCTGGTAGGTGGATATCGACATGCACGTCTTTGCCTCGTTCTCCTTTGCACTCCATGATATCGATTTCATCTTTTCCGTTTTGCCCAAATAGCCAAAATGCCGGCCATAATCCTTTGCCTTCGGGCACTACTGCACGGCATTCAAAATAGCCATAGCGGAAGGTATCTATACTCCAAATACAAGAAGTGAGGTAATCTAAATAAACTGAATCATTTTTGATATTGATGTCTAATTCCTGCGCTTGTTGTTGGTTGATCATCCAATGAGGCACTGCTGTTCTTTGTCCAAATTCTTTGGCGCCTAAATGCAGCCAGCCATTTTTTTGGGTGAGCATTTCGGGCACGGCCCATTGGCTTTGGTCGAGCAATAAACCACCCCATGGATAGCGCGGATACCATTTGCTTTCATCTACTTTTTGCCCGCTGAACTCATCTCCGAAATGGTAGTGCCATTGCAGCACAGTATCGGTCCTGAATTGGAAAAGCACCGGTTTGATTTGGGCCCTCAAACCAAATGATAAAAAGAGTAAAAATAGGATGCTGTATTTCATTTTGTATCGATGAATAGAACGTAATGACCTTATTTTTTTCGAGGGTATTCTATTTATCAATACTTGATAAACACGTTTTTGGCTTCGGTGAAAAAGCGCAGGGCTTCCCAGCCGCCTTCGCGGCCCACACCTGAGGCTTTGACGCCGCCAAATGGTGTACGCAAATCGCGAACGATGTGCGGCAAGTGTAGTGCAAACCTTCGATGATAGTCGGCTCAATATAATAACCTTCGGCATGTGCGCCGTCTAAAATTTTGCGCTTTCCGCCACACAAAATGGTGCCGCCTTCTTCTTTGGCAAGTTCGATGTAGCTCAGGATTTTCTCCATGTGAGGTTTGGAAACAACTGCGCCCATTTTTGCCTCGGGGTCGGTAGGGAACGACACCTTATTTTTGGCCATGGCGGCAACAAATGCTTCCTTGAATTGCTCGTAAATAGGTCTTTCGATAAAGATGCGCGAACCACACAAACAAATCTGGCCTTGGTTGGCAAAAGAGGAGCGAATAGTGGTGCTGAGTGCATCTTTGAAATCGCAGTCGGCAAAGATGATATTGGGGTTTTTACCGCCGAGTTCAAGCGATAGCTTTTTGAACATGGGCCCAGCGGTTTGCGCAATGTATTCGCCGGTTTTGGTGCCACCTGTAAAAGAAATGGCTTTGATTTTTGGGTGTTTTACAATGGCATCGCCAACGTTCGGGCCGGTGCCATGCAAAATATTGAGTACGCCATCGGGCATTCCAGCTTCTTTGGCGATTTTACCCAACATATAAGCGGTATAGGGCGTTACTTCAGAAGGTTTAGCAACCACGCAATTGCCAGCTGCCAAAGCAGGCGCTATTTTCCAGGAGAAAAGGTAAAGCGGAAGGTTCCAAGGAGAAATACAGCCCACTACACCAATTGGTTTGCGGGTCGTGTAGTTGAGCCCTACACCTTCCATCTGATGAGATTCCGATGCAAAATGCTCGATCGCGGTCGCAAAGAAATGGAAATTGGATACCGCTCTCGGAATATCTACATGCTGAGCAAGGCTGAGTGGCTTGCCGTTATCTTTGGATTCTGCGGCAACAAAAGCGTCCATATTTGCTTCTATGCCTTCAGATAGCTTGCGCAGTATTGCAGCCCGGCCTTCAATTCCCATAGTTGACCATACCGGGAAAGCAGCCTCGGCGGCTAATACCGCATGCTCGACATCATGGGCGTCTGAGTCGGGGATGAGTGAATAAACTTGGCCAGTGGCTGGCTCGTAGTTGTCTAGGTAGCGGCCGCTGCTCGGTGCGACGTATTGGCCGTTGATGAAATTGCTCAATTTTTCCATACAAGACAAAGGTAAGCATATCAACGAGAGGATTTGATACCTTTGCAACATGGAAATCAAAGAAGCGCAAGCAAAAGTTGATCAATGGATCCAGACGCTGGGAGTTCGTTACTTTAATGAACTCACCAATATGGCTGTTTTGATGGAAGAAGTTGGCGAGCTCGCTCGTATCATGGCCAGGCGCTATGGCGAGCAATCTGAGAAAGAAAGCGATAAGAATAAAGACCTCGGCGACGAAATGGCCGATATTTTATTTGTTTTGTGCTGTTTGGCCAATCAGACGGGCATAGACCTCGATACCGCGTTAGTCAAAAACCTCGAGAAAAAAACGGAGCGGGATGCCACGCGTCATCACGAAAACCCCAAACTGAAGTCCTAATGGAAACCATTCAAAAAGCCTTACAACCAGCCCAATATCTCTTGGTTTCTGCCCTTCCTCAGCAATACCAAATGCAACTTTGGCCTTTGATTGATGAAGTGATTCCGCAATCAGAAGAAGGCTCGCCAAGAGCCATCATTCTCTGCACCAGCGATGTGCAAGCAAGAGAAATTCACGCCGAATTTGTCAAATTGGTCAAGCCGAAAGATCTTACCGTTGACCTAGTGGTAGAAAAAGGAAACAAATTGCAGCAGCGCAATGACCTTTTTGATGGCACTGAAATTATTGTAGGCACCACCCGTCGCATGGCTGAGCTTTATTTTCAGAACGGCTTCAATATCAAAAAACTCAAGCTTTTCATTGTCCTTGGGCTTGAAGAACAAATGCGTGCCGGCCATAAAGGCTACATTGTTCGCCTCACGGAGAGCTTACCTAAATGCAAGTCTTTGTTTTTTACCGCAAATCCAGACGAAGAACGTTTGGTGAGTTATCTAGAAGAATTTTATCCGAACATTCGCCTCCTTGAGTTGTCTGAAGAAGCATGAGGTCGAATGTATCTATAAAGCAACTTAGGCCGAGCGTCAGAAAAGAAGCCACTGTATCCACTGAATTGGAATCGTTTCAAAACGACGTTTTGCGTCCAATACTGAAACTGCAGCATGAACTTTTCCAATTTGAATGGTTTCAAAACCCTTTATTTAAGGCTATACAATCAATTGAAAACCCCGTATTACAACGAACCCAACTCAGCAATTTTTTGTCGAAAAATCCAAATCTAACCAATCGTTATATTGGTATGGTCTGCGGCTTGTTTACCGATGAAGAATTTGCGTTTTATTTGAATCACAAATCAATTGTCGATAAGCGCGTTAAAGAACTCCTCATTACGCGTTTTCTCTCTTATCAAGCCTAACTTAAACCATATCAAAGGCCGCAATAAAAATGGGATCTTTGGGTTCAAAGTCGCCTCTGAAAACGACATCGACCTTTGCTACGCCAATTAGTTTATGCAACAGCCCCCATTTGAAACGTCCTTGCGCTTTTTGGTAGAGCGCGTCTCGCGTATCGTTCCACCAGAGCATTGAATGGAGTTTTTCTTTGGCTAATACGGCCTCAAATAAGCGTTCCACATCTTTAACGTCTCCCGATGGATTACACACGACATCTGGCACCAAAAAGGTATGTTCTTTTGGCTGGATCAGTCTGTTGATCAACGGTATAAAAGGCAAGAGCTTCACTTGAAGCCCACCTAATTTGCCGGGTAAGCGCTGAATCTCCCAGCGTACTTTGTGAAATTGTGCAAAGGCCAGGCGTTCACCTTTTTCATTGAAAAGCGTGGCCACTTTGCCATGTTCAAAAAAGTGGGAAAAGTACGCGCTGTAATGGCTATAATGGCTTTCGATTATTTGAAAAACATCGTCTGAAATTTCCTCTTCTTTTAAGTGAGTAGTAGCTTTCGGGAAAACCCGACTAAAGGTTTGGGTAGCTAAATAGGCTTTGGTCTGAAAACCAAAAGTTTCACTCATCCATTTGCTGCGTATATTTTTGGCATCGATATAAGCGTAACAATATGCTTGGCTTCCGGGATATCTGGCTGTGATGTCCTTGAACACATTTTCAATTTCTTTCTTGATTTGCGATTTCGGATTCATGCGTGCTTTTCCTTTTGATTGAAAGCGCTTGTCAAAAGCGAAATAGCGCAGATACAAGCCGAAAGGCCGCTTACAAAAGGTGATATTGGCAATGAGTTGTTCTCGTCTGCGCAAGGAAAAGCTCAAGGGATGATCCGTGTGAGACACACTTTGCGCTACATCAAGGTGCTTGTATTTGGCACCATTTGTACCTAAAACCGTATTTTCGAATAAGCCAATTAAATCAGGGCTGATGTGGTCGGTTTGTTCAAATTGCATAGACAAATCTAGTACTTAAATTACTTTGCTGAGCCAGGTGAGCAATTCGGCTTGTTGTTCGCCATTTAGAACAGTGGTGACACTTATTTGCTGTTGAATCAATTCTTGTGCGGTTGAGGCTCCCCAGGCAACAACTTTCGCTTGAGCTGGTATGCGGTTGTGCGCTAGAAAGGCTAGTACATTACTGGGAGAAGAAAAAATATAAATGTCTTTTTCTTCGATTGGCAATTGTTTGAAAGTTGTGTTGTAAATCGGTAAAATGATTTTTTCACTTTCTGGGAGCAAAGCAGCATAGGTTCCGATAGACAATTGGCTACTCGGGAAGCAAACGCTACGGCCGTTTCTCCAGGCATTGAAACGCTTGGCTTCTACTTGTGGCTGCCCCGATTGTTGGGCGATAAATGCCACTTCTTTTTGGTAACGTTCGGCCACTTTTTTAGCGGTTTCTATGCCCGCACAAGCAATTGTGGCTTGGGTATTACATTGTTTGAAAAAGAACTCAGCTGCGCGGATACTCGATAAAAATAGAATGTCGTAGTGGCTTGGGCATTCAAACGGTAGGGCGCCGAATTCGATGAGTGACTGCGCTTCGAGGATTCCATTTTGTTGCAAGGCCAAAAGACCGCTATTGAGGTCTTCTACATCTTTGGAAATGAAAATCTTGCTCATGGTTATTGGGCCAGAGTAGCTGTAATCTCTTGGATGCTTGCTCCGATATGGAACTCAAAAAATTGAGCAGGCGTTGATGAAGAAGGAGCGTGGGCAGCATAGATTTGGTCTTTGCCGAAGTAAACGCCTAATGGCAGTTGGCAGCCACCTTGTAGGGCTTGTAAAACACCGCGTTCAATGGCGATTTGAGCAGCAACTTCTGGATGATTCAGCTGGGCCACTATGGCTTGGGTTTGCGGATCGTTTTGACGGATTTGCAAACCCAACACGCCTTGCGCCGGAGCGGGCACAAATTCTGTAGGGTCGAGCACAAGCGTATGGAGGTCGTCTAGGTGGAGCTCCAAACGACTCACGCCGGCGTTGGCTAAAATAATGGCGTCGTATTGGCCGTTGCGCAGTTTTTCGATGCGCGTCGGAACGTTGCCACGTAATTCTTCGATTTGTAGATCGGGGCGCAGTGCGCGTATGATCGATTTTCTGCGCGCCGAAGACGTGCCGATAATGGCACCTCGTTTGAGGCCCCATTTTTGCGTTGGGTCTTGCGCGGATGTGCGCATGAGTAGGAGTTCTGATGGGTCTTCTCGGTAAGAAACAGCGCCAATACAAAGACCTTCTGGTTGTGTAGTTTCGAGGTCTTTGTGAGAATGTACGGCCAGATCAATTTCGCTGTTGAGCAAGGCTGCTTCGATTTCTTTAGTGAAGAAGCCTTTTCCTTCGAGTTTGTCAAAACTGAGGTCTTGGATGCGGTCGCCTTGGGTAACAATGATTTGAAGGCTCACCTCGCAGCCCAATGCCTCGAGTGCATTTTTGACGAAATGCGCTTGCCACAGGGCCAGGTCGCTTCCGCGCGTTCCGATGCGGATAAGCGGTTTAGTCTGCATGATTGAGGATGATTTCTTTGGCCAATTTCATAGGGCCACTAATGTATTTTTTTTCGAGGTAGCTCACCACTTTGTCTAGGACTTCTTTGGCCTGGGGATCTAGGGTGTCGAGGTCTTCTTTAAAAATTTCGGTGTAGGCAGTAGCGCGAAGTTCTTTAACCTGAGCAGGTACCTCGCGCATGGCAATTTCTACCTTGCGTTCGCGCAACAAATGCTGAAATTCATAGCGTGCAGTGGCGATGATTTCTTCGACTTGTTGAAGTTCTTTGGAGCGTTCTTTCACGTTTTCGTTGGAGATGCGCTGAAGGTATTCAATGGATAAATACTTGACGGCGTGAGCGTCTAGAATGGCTTGGTCGAGGTCTTGAGGAATAGCGAGGTCAATGACTATTTTCTCTTGCTTTTCGCCGTTGAGCAGGCTACTGTACAATGCCGGCGTGATGATCACGCCGTCTGCCGCAGTACAAGTAATGAGGACGTCGAATCCGAGTTGGTATTGCGGAAGGTCTTTTAGGGCACTTGCATGGCCGCGGATTTCGTCGGCAAGTTTTTGTGCGTTTTCAATGGAGCGATTGAAGACCTCAAAATTTTTGAAGCCATGCTTTTTGAGAAAGCGTGCCATGGTGGTATTGGTGACGCCAGCCCCCACAATCAGGATGCGGGCCTCAAGTGGGATATTGAGTTGCTTGAGGTATTGATAAGCCAATGAAACAACAGAAACAGGTTTTGTGGAGATACTGGTTTCGGTGTATACTTGCTTGGCGGTTTCGATCACTTTTTTCATTAGTAAGCGAAGGAGGTCACCGGTGAGCTGAAGGCTATTGCAGTGTTCGTAAGCCAAGCGCACTTGTGTAATGATTTCGCGTTCACCAATGATCATGGAGTCAATAGAAGAAGCAACGGACAGGGCGTGTTGAACGGCGGTACTTCCGGAATAGATTTCTGCTTTGCGCACGAAATCTTCGAGTTGAATCGGGACAAGCTTTGGGTACAGCGTTTGCAACAAGCGCGTTAAAAAGGGTGTGTCGAGTTCAGAGTCGTTGACAAAAGTGATTTCAACTCGATTACAGGTGGTGAGAAACATCAGTTCTTTTAGCCCAAGTGCTGCTTTGAGTTGGGCTAATGAAGTAGCTTGCGCTTCTTTTTCGATGTGTAACAAACCAATCTTGTTGACCTCGAGTTGTCGGTGTGTGAAGGCGATGATATGGAGTTGTTGCAACAAAGCGCTATTTCTATGGTGCAAAGCTAAGTGCTAGCTGCCCGAGTATTGTCATCGAATTGTCATATTTACTAATTTAGAATGGGTTCAAATAGCCCAAGAAATATAACTTTGGACTATGAAGGAAAGTTACCAAGCCATTCTTTTTGATTTAGGAGGCGTGCTCATTGATATCGACTATTTGGCTACCGAAAAAGCATTCGAACAATTAGGCGTGAGCGATTTTAAAAGTCGTTACACACAATTTGCTCAAAATGAAGTTTTTGACCGCTTTGAATGCGGTGAAATTTCTCCCCAACACTTCCTTAATTTATTATTGCCAGAGACCAAAATTGGCACTTCACCAAACCAAGTGGTTGCTGCTTGGAATGCCATGATTGGCGACTTCCCTCTAGAAAAATTGGCGTTATTGGTAAAACTTAAAACAGCTCAAGTCCCTCTTTTTTTATTGAGTAATACCAATGCTTTGCATATCGTTGAAGTAGTCAAATCACTTCAAAAGGTTTCGGATTTGGGTTTGAATACTTATTTCGAGGAGGTCTTTTTATCACATGAAATTGGGAAGCGCAAACCACATCCGGAGACGTTCTTATGGACCTGTAAACAAATGGGTTTTGCACCAAAAGATGTCTTATTTATAGATGACAGCCCGCAGCATATTGAGGGCGCACAAGCGGCAGGGTTGCAAACTTATTTTTATCAGAATGAGAGCGATTTTTACGCGTTCTTTTCTTGACACAATTCAACAAGTAAGCCATTAGTGGCTTTGGGATGCAAAAAGGCAATGCGCTTGTTGTCTGCACCATCTTTTGGACTTTGATGGATCAATTGAAAACCTGCTTTTTCGAGCCGCTCAAGTTCTGCATCTATATCTGCAACTTCAAAGGCTACGTGATGAAATCCAGGCCCGTTTTTTTGTAAAAATTTGGCAATTGGCGATGCTGGCTGAGTGGCCTCTAGCAATTCAATTTTGGATTCGCCAACATGGAAAAAAGCGGTTTTGACCCCTTCAGATGCCACTTCTTCTTCTTTGTAGCACGGCGTATTGAGCAAAGTTTCAAAAAGTGGAATGGCTTTTTCAAGATTTTCAACTGCAATACCAAGATGTTCTATGCGCTTCATTTAATCGTCAATTTTGATGAATTTTTCTGACTTGTTATCGTAATTGATAAAGTAAACACCACTTACAATATTCCTGCAGTCTACCGAAGAACTAAAGCCGGTTTTGAGGAGATTTCCATAAGCGTCATAAATCTCGTATTTTGTTTTAACCACTTGATTTTTAGCTTTGAAGGTGAGTGTAGAATGCACTTTTGTAGGGCTAAACGATATGCTGGGAATGCTAGAAGTAAAACTGGTGCTCTTTGAAGTCCTGGGTTTTCCGGAGCTGTCGGTCTGACTCACCCTGACCGTATTTTTTCCCGAGTGTGGCGTCAGTTGGAACTGATAGGTGTTGCTTCCTTTCATGCCTTTACCCTTGACTTGCCCGACTTCTACCCAACGCCCCCACTTATATTGCTCGATACTGAAGTCGAGCACAGCTTGTTCATTGGTGGTGGTCCAAGTTAAATTGCCGTCTTTTTGAGCGGAAATTACTGCGCACTCAAAGGTGCTTTTTGGCAATAGGATACTTGGGTTAAGGAAGCGAGGCTCACAACCGGCTGCGTGCTCGAGCACTACAAAAACTTCATCGCCTTTTTTCAAGTGAAAAAGTTGGAAGTCTATTTCGAAATGAGAAGTTTGGATTACTGCGGGTAAAATTTCGCCATTGACCAAAACTTTACTGATACAAAAGCCAAAACCGTCGGCCATTGGGGGGTTGTTGACCAGCAAATTCTTTTCTTGGTATGTACCCTCCAGCGACAGCAACTGCACCTGCGCTAAAAGCGAGGAAAACTTGAAAATCACGAGCAAAAAAAGTATCCGGAGGCCCATAGAGAAGCTTTTCATACAAATATAGTACGAATCAAGCGCTTTCGATTAATTTTGTGTCATGCTGAACGCAAACTACGACTTTATTAAAGCACTGCACCTAATTTTTATGGTAAGTTGGTTTGCAGGTCTATTCTATATGGTGCGCTTGTTCATTTATTTCAGAGAAGCTGCCGACAAAACTTCACCTGAGAAAGAAATTCTTCAGCCGCAATTTATCATCATGATGCAGCGACTTTGGTGGATCATCACCACGCCAGCAATGGTACTTACTGTCTTATTTGGCACCTGGATGCTTGCTTTGAATCCTGATTATTTGCTATCTGCGCCTTGGATGCACCTCAAGCTAGGCTTTGTTTTTGTTTTATTAATCTATCATTTTTATTCTCAAAAACTCCTGAGAAATTGCGAGCGCGGCCAAATCACTTGGTCTTCTAATCAGTTGCGTATTTGGAATGAAGTGGCCACTCTCTTATTGGTCAGTATCGTTTTCATTGTGGTATTAAAAGGACAACTCAGTTGGCTTACCGGCACAATTGGCTTTTTTGGGGTCGGAATCCTTTTGATGTTAGGGATCAAACTCTACAAAAAATTGCGCAAAACTCAGGGCTGAATTGTTCAAAAATTAAATTGTTACTTTAGAAAGTTTAATTACATTTGCAAAAATTTTTTAGCAACCAAGCACAAAATACAGCAAATGCAGCTAACTTATAAGTTTTCGTCAATACTGCTTTCTCTCATTTTTACAATTTGCTTTTCTTCGATTGCTCATGTGAGTTTTGCTTCTGAAAAAGAAAGATTTAATGTAAGTGAAACCATCATGCACCACATTCAAGATGCTCATGAATGGCACATCACGGGTGACGAACACAATGGTATTAGTGTGTATCTACCTGTTATTTTACTCGATAACGACTTGAAAATTTTTAGTTCAAAGCATTTTTACCATGGCAAAAAAGTAAAAGTTATCGGAGACGACAAAAAGAGCTATCAATATATGGTAGGTGTAGGTCCGGCAAAAGGTTATGCACTCTATCACGAAAAAATATACAAATTAGCACAATCAGAAAACCAAAATGAAGACCCTGCCGGGCATTTACATTTCAAAAAAGGACATCCACACAATACCCAGCCACTTGATTTTTCAATTACCAAAAATGTTGCTTCCTTGTTTTTTGGAGCGCTATTAGTTATCGTTTTGTTGTTAGGGGCTTCACGATTTTATAAATCCAATGGGGCAGTGGTTCCGAAAGGAATTGCAAGATTTATTGAGCCACTTATTTTATTCATCCGTGACGACATTGCCAAAGAAAATATCCATCATGGTAAGCACCTTAAATACCTTCCTTATTTGGTAACCATATTCTTTTTTATTTGGATCAATAATATGTTAGGACTGATTCCAATACTTCCGGGTGGAGCGAACCTTACAGGAAATATCACCGTCACTGCCTTTTTGGCAATCTGCACACTTGTTATTACTGTCTTTTCTGGTAATAAAAATTACTGGAAACATATCTTTTTTACACCCGGAGTACCATTAGCTTTGCTTCCTATCATGATTCCGATAGAAATTGTTGGAATTTTTACCAAGCCATTCGCATTAATGATTCGTCTTTTTGCCAACATTACAGCTGGGCATATTATAGTTTTGGCGTTGATATCAATCATTTTTATTTACGAAAATGCCACCTGGGGCCTATTATCCGTCCCGATGGCTTTATTTATTTCTGTCTTAGAAATCCTTGTGGCTTTCCTGCAGGCTTATCTTTTTGCAATGCTTTCGGCATTGTTCATTGGAGCGGCTGTAGATGAGGCACACCATTAAATAGTAACCTTTTAAATATATATAATTATGTGGGGTAGTATAGCAGCAATCGGTTCTGGTTTAGCAGTATTAGGCGCCGGAATCGGTATTGGAAGAATTGGAGGATCAGCGGTAGAAGGTATCGCTCGCAATCCTGAAGCTTCTGGAAAAATCACAACCACCATGATCATCGCCGCGGCATTGATCGAGGGTGTTGCACTCTTTGGTGTAGTTGTTGGTTTCCTCGGAGCAGCTCAATAATTCAAAACTAAAGCATTTCTAGGCGGTTGGCCTAGAAATGCTTTTTAAATTGCAAAAAATCATGGATTTAATTACACCAAGTACAGGTTTATTATTTTGGACAGGTATCGTATTCGTTAGCCTATTGTTTATCATAGGAAAATTTGCGCTCAAACCTATTTTATCTGCAGTCAATGAGCGTGAAAAGCACATTTCTGAGGCGCTTGAAATGGCGGAGAAAACCAAAGCAGAAATGCAAGCACTCAAAGCAGAAAACGACCAAATTTTGAAAGAAGCGCGTGCAGAACGCGATCAAATTTTGAAAGAAGCGAAAGAAGCAGCAACTGGCATGGTCGAAGACGCAAAAGGAAAAGCTAAAGAGGAAGCGGCTAAAATTGTAGAGTCTGCACGCCAGACCATCAACAGCGAAAAAGCTGCTGCCATGGCTGAACTCAAAAATCATGTTGCGAGTCTTTCATTGGAAATTGCAGAGAAAGTCGTGCGTCAAGAACTCAGCTCAGACGACAAACAAAAAGCACTCGCAAGCCAACTTGCTGGTGAAATCAAAATGAACTAATCCATGAAGTCCAACAAATCTGCTGTTCGTTACGCTACCGCTCTTCTAGAGTTAGCCATTGAGCACAATAAAGTGGAGCTCATCGAGTCCGACATCCTTCAGCTTTTAGCTGTAGCCAACGATGCACATGACTTCCAAATTTTCTTGAATTCACCGCTCATCAATATCGATAAAAAGATTGCCGTGATCAAGCAAATTTTCAAGGACTTCAATCAAACAACCATCGATTTTCTTTCACTCGTCACCAACAACGGTCGCGAGTCTGTGATGCTCGACATCGCCAAACAGTTTATGTCTCAACTCAAAGCACACCGCGGTATTGTTCCAATCACGATCATCAGCGCGCAGCAATTAGAAGAGAGCACCAAACAATCGATTTTGGCTAAAATTTCTTCTTCGGTAGCTGGTACGCCAGAAATCACGGAAGAAATCGATTCAGCGCTCCTCGGCGGTTTTATCGTTCGCATGGGAGACCACCAAATAGACGCTTCAGTTGCCAGTCAACTCAAGCGCCTTAAACAACAATTTGTATAATCGTCAACAGACAAAATAAAATAAGTACACATGGCAGATATTAAACCAGCAGAAGTTTCCGCAATATTGAGAGAACAACTCTCAGGTTTCCGCTCAGAAGCTGAATTGCAAGAAGTAGGAACGGTACTTCAGGTAGGAGATGGTATTGCACGCATTTACGGAATGAACGGCGTACAATACGGCGAACTCATTGAATTTGATGGTGGCATGCAAGGAATTGCATTGAACCTCGAAGAAGATAACGTCGGAGCAGTATTGCTTGGTCGTTCTTCTAGTGTTAAAGAAGGTGATACCGTTCGTCGTCTAGGTAAAATTGCCTCTGTTAAAGTAGGTGATGGCATGGTAGGTCGTGTTGTAGACACGCTCGGTCAGCCAATCGACGGCAAAGGCCCTATCCAAGGTGAACTTTACGAAATGCCAATTGAGCGCAAAGCACCAGGAGTTATCTTCCGTCAACCGGTAAACGAACCACTTCAAACGGGTATCAAAGCCGTAGATGCCATGATTCCAATTGGTCGTGGTCAGCGCGAGCTCATCATCGGTGACCGCCAAACTGGTAAAACTACTGTTGCCATCGACACCATTATCAACCAACGCGAGTTTTACGATCGCGGAGAGCCAGTATACTGTATCTATGTAGCAATTGGTCAAAAAGGATCAACTGTTGCGGGTATCGTTAAAAAATTAGAAGATGCAGGTGCAATGGCCTACACAACTGTAGTAGCTGCCAACGCATCAGATCCAGCTCCAATGCAATTCTATGCTCCAATGACCGGAGCTGCTGTCGGAGAATATTTCCGTGACTGCGGTAAGCCAGCACTCATTGTTTACGATGACCTCTCTAAGCAAGCAGTTGCTTATCGTGAAGTATCGCTTCTTTTGCGTCGCCCTCCAGGTCGCGAGGCCTACCCAGGTGACGTCTTCTATCTTCACTCTCGCTTACTCGAGCGCGCTGCAAAAGTAATTGCCGATGACAACATCGCTAAGCAAATGAACGACCTACCAGCTTCTTTAAAAGATAAAGTACGCGGTGGAGGTTCACTTACAGCACTTCCTATCATTGAAACACAAGCAGGTGACGTTTCTGCCTACATTCCTACAAACGTGATCTCCATTACTGATGGTCAGATCTTCTTGGAGTCAGACTTGTTCAACTCTGGTATTCGTCCAGCGATCAACGTAGGTATCTCTGTATCTCGCGTAGGGGGTTCTGCTCAAATTAAGTCCATGAAGAAAGTTGCGGGTACCCTTAAGCTAGACCAAGCTCAGTACCGCGAACTCGAAGCATTTGCTAAATTTGGATCTGACCTAGATGCTGCTACAAAAGCAGTACTTGACAAAGGAGCTCGCAACGTAGAAATTTTGAAGCAACGCGAAGGTGATCCATACCCAGTAGAGAAGCAAATTGCCATCATCTACGCAGGTGTGAAAGGCCTTATGCAGCCAGTTCCGGTAGCAAAAATCAAGGAATTTGAAAAAGATTACCTCACCGTTCTTGAAGCCAACCATGCCGATACGCTTGTTGCGCTCAAGGCGGGAAAATATACAGACGAAATCGAGGCAGTTTTGACAAAAACAGCCAAAGAAGTAGCTGCTAAATTTGCATAATTAACGCCTTAATTTAGGATTAGAATGGCGAATCTAAAAGAAATACGTAACCGCATCAGTTCAGTGGGTTCCACCATGCAGATTACTTCTGCCATGAAAATGGTGTCGGCTGCTAAATTGAAACGCGCACAAGATGCTGTAACGCAAATGCGTCCGTATGCGGGTAAATTGCGTGAAATCCTCGAGAACCTGAGTGCGAGCCTAGATTTATCAGAAAATGCTTATGCTGAGCAGCGTGAAACCAACAAAATTTTGATTGTAGGCATTACCTCAAATCGCGGTCTTTGTGGTGGTTTCAACAACAACATCATCAAGCGCGTAGGCACCCTTATTTCTGAAGATTACGCTGGAAAAGAAGTTGCTGTGCTTTGCCTTGGTAAAAAAATCAAAGACGTTTACAAGCATACGCCACAATTCTATGCCAATGAAAAGTTGGAGAACATGGAAGACGTCTACGCAGATTTGCGTTTTGAGCTCGTAGCTCAAGTAGCGGAAGAAATCATGGCGCAGTTCCTCAACAAATCTTTTGATAAGGTAGTTTTGGTTTACAACCGCTTCGTCAATGCAGCCACCCAGGCAATCGAAACAGAACAGTTCTTGCCTATTGTTCCGACGGTCAGCGAAAGCGAATCTGGTGATTACATTTTTGAGCCTTCGAAAATGGATATTGTAGAAGACTTGTTGCCAAAATCCATGAAGCTACAGCTTTACAAAGCCATCAGAGATTCATTTGCAGCTGAACACGGCGCCCGCATGACCGCCATGCACAAAGCCACCGATAACGCAAGTGAACTACAAAAAAGTCTCAAATTAAGCTACAACAAAGCACGCCAAGCGGCTATCACCAACGAAATCCTCGAGATTGTCGGTGGTGCAGAAGCCCTCAACGGTTAATTTTGTTTCTACATCATTCAAAAAAAAGAGCGCTGGTGCAGCGCTCTTTTTTTTGTTTAAGGAATTTAGATAGAATCAGAGGACAATTGGATTTGAAAACTTCTCACGATTTCTGAATTCAGTTTATTTCTTCAAATGCTTTTTGCTTCGCTTACTTTGACTTCGCTTCATAACTCCAATTGAAGCGGTCTGCTACACGCTGATGAATATAATTCAGCACTTCCTCGTGTTTGATGTACATGAGCACGTCTTCCATAAATGCTTGTAGCAGTAGATTTTTTGCCGAAGCAGCACTCAAACCTCTGGCTCTCAGGTAGAACAGCGCGGTTTCATCGAGCTGGCCTGTTGTGGAGCCATGTGAACATTTGACGTCGTCGGCATAAATCTCAAGCTCTGGTTTGGAATTAACGCTTGCGTTGTCTGACAACAGGACGTTTGCGTTGCTTTGGTAAGCATTTGTTTTTTGGGCGTCTTTGCGCACAAAAACTTTACCATTGAATACTGCAGTTGCTTTGTCTGCGGCTACACCTTTGTACGTTTCAAAGGACTCGCAGTTGGCAACTTTGTGGTCCATGGTGGTGTAGTTGGCTACGTGCTGCTCTTCTTTGAGCCAATAAGCGCCATTCAGATAGGTTTGGGCGTGTTGCCCTTCGATTTTTACGGCAGCATCATTGCGGACAAAACTGCCGTCTAGTGTAATGGTGTTGATTTCGAAATGGGATTGCGCATCTTGTTTGGCGCGGTCTTCATTAAAGTCGAAATGGCCTGTGCTGCAATCTTGAATTTTGGAGACTTTGATGCGAGCTGATTGCGCGACGTCATATTGAAAATGCGTGTGGGCAAAACTAGTGGTATCTGCAGTGCTTTTTGAAACAAAGTAAAGAGCTGCTTCTGAATTTTCACCAAATTGAAAATGATGTCGATAGAAATACTTACCACCGCTATTCACCTGAACGATTTGAATGGGTTTATCTAAGGTGCAGTTTTTGGCAAGAGAGATGCTTACTCCATTTTGAGCGTATAACACGTTGAGCGCACCAAAAATATCGTTAAAACTAGCCTCGTGGAACGCCGTATTGGCCTCGGTAAGCAAGCTGATTTCTAAACCCAGAGGTAAACTTTGCGGCACTATAATTTGATCGTTGTTCACGAAGATTGTGTAGGCGTCACTGCATACACAATGTTCTTTTAATTGTGTTTGATCGAGCTGAATTGCGCTATCGAATGCAGAGGCTGCCAATTTACCAAGTCTAGTGTATTTAAACCTTTCGGCTTTGGTAGTCGGGAAGTCTTGTCCTAAAAGATAGCCATGTGCTGCTTCTTGCAGTGCGATTGGCATTGCAATTGGGCTTGCCTTTAAATCGGCAATAAATTGATCGAGTTTGTTACTGACAGTGGTTTCCATCTTACAAACTTTCTTTGATCCAGTCGTAGCCGCGTTCTTCTAGTTCTAGCGCAAGTTCTTTTGGGCCTGATTTGACGATTCTTCCGTCATAAAGGACGTGCACTACATCTGGGACGATGTAGTCGAGCAAACGCTGGTAGTGGGTAATCACAATGGTTGCATTTTCTGCAGACTTAAGTGCGTTAACGCCTTGCGAAACAATGCGTAGGGCATCGATGTCAAGACCTGAATCGGTTTCGTCGAGCACGGCGAGTTTGGGTTCGAGCATCGCCATCTGAAAGATTTCGTTGCGCTTTTTTTCGCCACCTGAAAAACCTTCATTGACAGAACGAGAAGCTAATTTGGCATCTAGCTCTACAAGTGCAGATTTTTCGCGGACAAGTGCCATAAAATCCTTTGCCGAAATTGGGTCTTGACCCAAATAAGCGCGCTTTTCATTGAGGGCAGTTCTTAAAAAGTTGACGTTGCTTACACATGGAATTTCTACGGGATATAGAAAAGCCAAGAACAAGCCTTCTCTTGCGCGGTCTTCAGTTGCGAGTTCGAGAAGGTCTTTGCCTAAGAAAGTAACACTGCCTTCAGTAATTTCGTAATCTTCACGACCTGCTAAAACGGAGGCAAGTGTACTCTTACCGGCGCCGTTGGGCCCCATTATGGCATGTACTTCACCTGCTTTTACTTCGAGGTTCAATCCTTTGAGGATTTCCTTTCCGTTGATGCTCGCGTGTAAATTTTCTATTTTTATCATTGTTGTCGAGTTCTGGTCTTGAGATGTGTTTTAACCTACGCTACCTTCTAGACTTATTGCCAAAAGCTTTTGCGCTTCTACGGCAAATTCCATAGGTAATTGATTGAGTACTTCTTTGCAGTAGCCATTGACGATGAGGCTGATGGCCTTTTCTTCGCTGATACCGCGCTGCATGCAATAAAAGAGTTGGTCTTCACCAATTTTGGAGGTGGTGGCTTCGTGTTCAATTTTGGCGCTCGGATTTTTACATTCGATATATGGGAAGGTATGAGCACCGCAATGGTCGGTCATGAGCAGGGAGTCGCATTGCGAGAAATTGCGCGCATTTTGTGCTCCTTTATGAATTTGAACCAGCCCTCTGTAGGAGTTTTGGGAGTTTCCGGCAGAGATGCCTTTGGAAATGATGGTTGACTTCGTGTTTTTACCGAGGTGGATCATTTTGGTTCCGGTGTCGGCTTGCTGGTAGTTGTTGGTAACTGCTACTGAATAGAATTCGCCAACGGAGTTGTCGCCTTTTAAGATGCAAGAAGGGTATTTCCAAGTAACTGCCGAACCTGTTTCTACTTGAGTCCAGGAAATTTTGGCGTTGGTTTCACACATGCCTCGTTTGGTGACAAAATTAAATACACCACCTTTGCCTTCTTTGTCTCCGGGATACCAGTTCTGCACGGTTGAATACTTGATTTCGGCATCTTTGAGGGCAATGAGTTCTACTACTGCTGCGTGCAGTTGGTTTTCGTCGCGTTGAGGGGCCGTACAACCTTCTAGGTAAGAAACATAAGCGCCTTCATCAGCTACAACAAGCGTCCGCTCGAACTGGCCAGTGCCGCCTGCGTTGATGCGGAAGTATGTAGAGAGTTCCATGGGGCAGCGAACACCTTTGGGAATGTAACAAAATGAGCCATCTGTAAAAACGGCGCCGTTGAGCGCAGCATAGAAGTTGTCGGTACTAGGCACCACTGTTCCCATATATTTTTGTACGAGTTCTGGATGTTCTTGAACGGCGTCGGAGAAGGAGCAGAAGATGATGCCGAGTTCGCTGAGTTTTTCTTTAAATGAGGTGGCAACAGAAACGGAGTCCATGACAAAATCTACGGCCACTCCGGTGAGGCGTTGTTGCTCTTCCATAGAGATACCCAATTTTTTCATGGTTTCCTTAAGCTCCGGATCGACGTCGTCCCAGGATTCGTATTTCTTGGTTTGTTTAGGGGCAGAGTAGTAGGCGATGGCCTGGAAATCGGGCTTTTGATAATGGACATGAGCCCATTCAGGCTCGGTCATTTCTCGCCAAATGGCAAACGATTTGAGACGTTCGTCTAGGAGCCATTGTGGCTCATTTTTTTTGGTAGAAATGAGGCGAATGATGTCTTCGTTGAGCCCAATAGGAACTGTGTCGGTTTCGATATCCGTTACAAAACCAAATTTGTATTCCTGGCTTTCGAGGTCCTGGGCGAGTTCGTTTTCGGTGTAGTTAGACATCGTTATACAGAAAAAGATTCACCACAACCGCAGGTTCTATCGGCATTTGGGTTTTGGAATACAAAACCTTTTCCATTCAAACCTCCTGAAAAATC
This sequence comes from Cryomorphaceae bacterium, assembly GCA_021299335.1. GTDB lineage: Bacteria > Bacteroidota > Bacteroidia > Flavobacteriales_D > Crocinitomicaceae > UBA952. The sequence continues at coordinate 32,338 of JAJTGF010000002.1, read as the reverse complement.
AAGGGTAGTACCCACTAAATACAGGTAACTTTTTTTGTCTACAACAACTTTGACGCCGTTGTTTTCAAAGGACATATCGCCTTCGTTTTCTTGGTTGTCAAAAGTGAGTTGATACATGAGGCCTGAGCAGCCTCCGCCTTGTACACCTACGCGGATAAAGTAACCTTCTTTTTGCTCGTCTTCCATAAGACGAAGCGACTGTTTTTTGGCAGCATCTGTAACGGTTAACATCTCGTTTTTATTTAGATTAATTATAAATAAAACACTTTGTTTGCTGCAAATTTACCACTTTAATGGTATTGCATCCAAGGATTTAAACAAAGAAATTATGGGCTTGTTTGTGATTTGCTTATTTTTATACTCAACTTACTCAAAAACAAAGTTATGCGTCTATTTTTCTTCTTTTGCAGTCTATTTTCCTTAGCACAAGTTATAGCTCAGCAAGTCATTATTGATTCCAAGGAATATCAAGTACTTAAAGCAGCTAACAACCTAAATGGCGCAGCACTTGTAGCGCCTGCAGCGCCTGCTGTGAACCAACATTTTAGCGGATCGCAGGATCAAAAAACGGGCTTGTGTGACTGCTTAATTCCGTTAGATTCAACTTTTCAGTTAGCCATGCTTCCTAACGACGACCAATATTCAAATAGCATTGCTCTGCCATTTACTTTCAGTTTTTATGGCACCACTTACGATAGCTTATACATCAATAACAATGGCAACATCTCGTTTTCACAACCATATTTCACTTTTACTGCTTACCCCTTTCCAGACCCAACATTTAACATGATTGCACCTTTTTGGGCAGATGTAGATACGAGGTCTACTAATGGTGGAAATGTATGGTACAAAGTCAATCCACACTCTTTAGTTGTTATTTGGGATCATGTCGGATATTTTCCAATGATGGAAGATAAGCTCAATACGTTTCAGCTGATCATCTCAGACGGCTTAGACACACTCATACCGAACGCCAACAATGTTTCGTTTTGCTATGGCGACATGCAATGGACAACAGGTTCTGCTTCGGGTGGCTCAAATGGCTTTGGCGGTTCACCTGCTACCGTTGGGGTCAATATTGGCAACGGAATCAATTATTTTCAGGTTGGGCAATTCGATACAGCTGGTGTCAATTTTGATGGGCCCTACAATACGAACGATCAAGTCGATTTTTTAGACGGTCAAGAAATTTATTTTGATTTGGCAAATACCAATTCAAATATTCCGCCACTGATCATGAGCAGTGGTATCTGCGACACCATCGATGTATATACTGGCGATACCCTAAAAAGTTTAAATGCAGTCGATTTTACAATTGGTATCAGCACACCAGAAATCGGTCAAATTTTAACGACCAACATTACCTGCGATGAACCGAATGCGCTGAGCTACCAATCTTCTGCAGTGAGCAATGAATTTACCAGTTTCGACCTCACCTTTGATGCCACAGGTGTACAACCGGGTTTGTATCATATTCAAATTGAAACTACAGACAATGGCATTCCGGCGCAAACCGTCACAAAAAACATCCCAATTAGAGTTGTATACGATGCAAATCTCGCAGGAACAAATGAAATGGATATTGCCCGGATTGGCGTTTATCCAAATCCTACTTCCGAAACCATTCAAATTAGTGGTTTACAAGCTAACGAACTACTTGAATTATTTGATGGTTCAGGCAGATTGATACAAGCTCTTAGGGTTACTAAGTCAAGCGAACAACTCTCATTACCGCAAGTTGGGTTCTATATCTTGAAATGTTCAAGCGAAAACAGACCGCTTACAGTATTCAAATTGCAACGTATCTAGGTATTCAGCTAGTTTAGGGTTTTCTATGTAATTTTAGCCGATGGAAAGAATCATTTTCTTGGCGCTGCTTTGCTTGTCTTCAGGTGGTCAAGTGTTTGCCCAAAATTCACAAACCAATTACAACACTAAGTACGTCTATATTTTAGTGATTGACGGCCCCCGATATTCAGAAACTTATGGTGAGCCATCCTGTAAATACAGTCCGATTCTATGTGACTCATTGAAACACGAAGGCACCTTTTACGCAGATTTTAGAAACAACGGCCCTACCTTCACCGTTCCGGGGCATACCGCTATTGTCACTGGAACCTATCAGCGCATCTCAAATGCAGGAACGGCTTTGCCCAAAGAACCCAATATTTTTCAATATTTCTTGAAAGCGACTGGTAAAGATTCTTCGGCAGCATATGTTGTTGCGAGTAAAGGAAAATTGGATGTTTTGGTGAATACCTCGCACAAAAAATGGCATGATTTATACCAAGCCAGCACTTATTGCGGACCAAATGGCAATGGCCTTGGGTATGGCCGTGATGATAAAACTTTTGCCAAAGTCACGGAATTGGTTCGGAGTGAAAATCCACCTCAATTGATGCTCATCAATTTATTGGCAGTAGATGTCTATGGGCACGCCAACAACTGGAATAAGTATTTAGAGGCCATTACACAATCTGATCAATATGCAGCACAACTATGGCAAATGATTCAAGCAAATCCTGTATTGCGTGATCAAACTACCTTACTCATTACCAATGACCACGGAAGGCATTTAGATGGCGTACGCTCTGGGTTTGTCAATCACGGTTGTCGCTGTGAGGGTTGCAGGCATATTTCGCTATTGGTCTTGGGGCCAGATACGCCAAAAGGTGTTGTGGTAACAGAAAAAGCAGAAATGATAGACATCTCTAAAACCATAGCGGATATCCTTCATTTTGAAATACCAACAAGTAAGGGTGAGTTCTTAAGAACGGCGTTCCCTAAAAATTGATTCGAACCAAAATGGGGTTTTATTCAAAAAGCCCGTCCAATAATTGATCTTCAACTAAATTCGGGAGCGTAACTTTCAAAAGTGGCTCTGCTTCCATGGCACGTTTGATGGCGAACATCGCGTTTTCGTTTCGAGCCCAATTGCGTCTTGCAATGCCGTTATTGACATCCCAATGCAACATGCTCGTAAGATTGCGCTGTGCTTGTTCTGATCCATCTAGTAGCATTCCAAAACCACCATTCATGACCTCGCCCCAGCCTACGCCACCGCCATTGTGTATACTCACCCAAGTTGCGCCTCTAAAGCTGTCTCCAATCACGTTTTGAATAGCCATGTCAGCTGTGAAACGAGAGCCATCGTAAATATTGGATGTTTCGCGATACGGCGAGTCTGTTCCCGATACATCGTGGTGGTCGCGACCTAAAATGACGGGTCCGATTTCACCTCTAGAAATGGCTTCGTTAAACGCTGCAGCAATGCGCATGCGCCCTTCTGCGTCAGCGTAAAGAATCCGGGCTTGTGAGCCAACCACTAACTGATTTTGTTGTGCGCCTTTGATCCATTGAATGTTGTCGGCCATTTGCTGCTGGATTTCTGCTGGGCTCTCTTTCATCATCTGTTCGAGCACAGCACAAGCGATTGCATCTGTTTTTTCGAGGTCTTCTGGCTTGCCGCTGGCACAAACCCAGCGGAAGGGTCCGAAGCCAAAATCAAAGCACATTGGGCCTAAAATATCTTGTATGTATGAAGGGTATTTGAAATCGATATGATTTTCAGCCATCACCTCACCACCAGCTCTTGAGGACTCGAGCAAAAATGCGTTGCCGTAGTCAAAGAAGTAAGTGCCTTTGGCGGTATGTTTATTGACCGCGGCAGCATGTCTGCGCAGGCTGTCTTGAACGTAATTTTTGAATTTTTCAGGTTCATTGGCCATCATGTCGTTGGCCTCGTCAAAGCTCAGGCCAGCAGGATAATATCCTCCGGCCCAAGGATTGTGCAGAGAAGTTTGATCTGAACCGAGGTCAACATGTACGCCTGTTTGGTCGAATTTTTCCCAGACGTCGACAACATTCCCCAAATAAGCAATTGAAACCACCTCTTTGGCAGCTTGTGCTTTTTTGACGCGAGCAACCAAAAGGTCTAAATCTGAAATGATTTCGTCCACCCAACCTTGTTCGTGTCTTGTTTTGGCCGCTTTAGGATTGACTTCTGCGGTTACGGAGATAACGCCCGCAATATTACCTGCTTTGGGCTGTGCTCCAGACATACCGCCTAAACCTGCTGTCAAGAATAATTTACCTTGAATATCTTCGCGGGTTTTAGCTAAGCGACGCACGGCATTTAATACGGTGATGGTGGTGCCATGAACAATTCCTTGTGGTCCGATATACATATAAGAACCAGCGGTCATTTGGCCATACTGCGTGACTCCCAAAGCATTGAATTTTTCCCAGTCGTCTGGTTTGGAGTAATTTGGAATCATCATGCCGTTAGTGACCACAACGCGCGGTGCGTTCGGATGCGAAGGAAACAAGCCCATTGGATGCCCAGAATACATCACTAGGGTCTGCTCGTCTGTCATTTCGGAGAGGTACTGCATGACCAAACGGTATTGGACCCAGTTTTGAAAAACGGCACCGTTTCCGCCGTAGGTAATGAGCTCGTGCGGATGCTGTGCAACGCGGTGATCCAGGTTGTTTTGAATCATGAGCATGATCGCTTTTGCCTGTTCAGATTTTCCTGGATATTGGTCAATTGGCCTAGCAAAAATGGGATTTTCCGGCATAAAGCGGTACATGTAGATGCGCCCATAAGTTTGGAGTTCTTGCGCAAATTCTGGAGCCAAGAGGGCATGTTGCTCTTTAGGAAAATAGCGCAGCGCGTTCGCTATAGCTAATTTTTTTTCAGCCGGACTTAAAATTTCTTTACGCTTCGGCGCATGATTGACTTCGGCATCCCAAGCTTTTGGAGCAGGGAGCACAGTTGGAATTCCTTGTTTGATTTCGTCGGCAAAACTGATCATGTGCAGAGTTTTGCCACAAAAATAAGCAATGTTAATACTTCAAGACTACAAAACCGTGTTTTTGAAGTTCAATTCCGCCATCTAGCGTCGCATCTATGCGGTAAAAGTAGGTTCCTTCTTCTACTACAGTTCCGTCTGCAGTGGTACCATACCATTTTTCTGCCGGGTTGGTGTATTCGAAAATGACATTTCCCCAACGGTTCAAAATGGTACAATTGAAAGTAGCAATGCCTTGATAATCTACATAAAATGCGTCGTTCCCAGTTAGGGAGGAGAGCACAACAATATTTGGTGCGGTAATATCGCAGGGTTTGTAGACAATATTGGCGGTATCGCTGACACTGTTACACGAATTTTGGGCCGTGTAAATGTAGTTTCCGGCTTCTGTGGCTAATCTAGGTACTTCCGTACTTGCATCCCACCATTGACCGCTAATTGGTGGACTATAACCGTTTTGTAGTGGCGTGGTATTGATGACATATGGATTGAGCCAAACACTAGCTCCTTTACAAATAGCGGAGTCTAGAATAGCCATGTAAACATATGGCATGAATTCAATACTGGCAGCAACGGTATCTTGACATGCGTTGTCCACGAAAAAGACCGGGAAAACGCCTCCCATATTGTAGGTCATGATTTCGGGATTATTGACGAGGTTATTGGGCTCGAAATGAACAGCAGTATCGATTGCATACCATTGTCCACCTGCATAAGCTTGGGTGTTTCCTACAAAATAACTGTAGTGGCAAACTGCGGTATCGGAGAAGATAGCTGGGCGGGGTAATACCACAAAAGAAACGGTGGTGTCGTAGCTACAACCAAAATTATCGGTTATGCTATAGGTGTAGTTGGTAACACCCGGCGCACTCGGTTGGATCACGATAAGCGTATCGTTCTGGCCAGAGATAATGGTTGGGTCTGACAACCAACCTTCAGTGACTACATAATTTTGATAGCCCTCACTTTCTGGATAAAGAGACGCGTCAAAGTAAATGCCCCAAGAAAAAATGTAACCGTCGTCTATACCTTGATTGTCTTGAACAGAGATGGTCCAGTTGCCATTGATCGGACATCCGGCAAATTGATTGAAGTCTCCGTCGGGAAGGTAAACGCCATTCGGATTCATAGAAGCAAAGCCGTAGTCGTTGATGATGGTATTGCCTGCCGCATTTTCGGCACAAATGGTGTTGAAAGTATTGTTGGTGGTAGAGAAGCAGTAGGTCCAGACAGGTGAGCCTGGATTGCCACCATCGATATTGGTATCATTGCCCAAGAAGGTGCCGATACCATTGCCACAACCACCCGGAACGAGTTCAGTCCAACCAAACGGCGTTTGATTATAGGCATTCATTAAGGATACAGTGGTGCCGTTTGGACAGGTAAGAGCGATTTCGATGTCGCCGATGTAGGAGTGTTCAATATCCAAACAGATTTGTTGGATATCAGCAGCTGAAGTGATCACGGCCGTAGAGTCAAAGCCTGACATCGGGATATTTGTTTGGTACATTTGGCCTGCGCCATCTGGCAAAAAGGTGAGACCAGCGAAAGTTCCGCCAATTTGGAAGGTTCCACCAGGGATTTCAATACCCACCGTGTCTTGAGGTGTTACCCCACCCACGAGATAAGAATTTTGACCCAAACAAACGGTGTCTTCTAGCGGACCGGTTCCCGCAAAAATAGGTGGAATTGATACCCGAACTTTGAAATTTGAATGGATGGTTTGCGGGAATTGGTCAGTAACTGCGAGGTCTACGTAGTAGCCAGTGTTGGCATTAGGCGTAAACCAGATCTGGTCTCCAGTAAATTGCCCGACACCGCCGATTGTCCAGGTGAAACTACAGTTGTTGTTCGTTTGAGAATACCCCGTGTTCGTATTTTCCAACGAGTACGGGAAGCTGGGTAGTGCTTTAAGTAAGACGCTGTCGCCAGGGCAAAGGTCTACAAATCCGGTGTCGAGGGGGTTCATGATGTTGGCGCCAACACCATTTTTGAAGGCCTCTACATGCGGAACAATGGGCTGCGGCGGATTCCCGCACGCAACATTTGCTACCCAACCTGTGCCCTCATTGGCACCATTTGATTTGAATCGAAGTGTGAGGCAACCCGTTGGGTTATTCCAAGACGCTTGTGCAAAGAGACCTACAGGGTTGGTGCCGCTATTGTAGGCGCCAAGCAATGGCGAAGCAATTGACGGCCCATCGTAAATGTAAAGGGTGTCTGTCGGATGCACATCCCATTCAAAACCGATATTGGTTGCAAAGGCAATTGATACTTTAGAACCTTGCGTGAGATCTGGGCAAAGCACTAAGGTTTCATTCATGTTGGGTGCGTAGTTTCCAGTGCCATCGATAAAGTTGGTACCACCGGTAGGCACGATTCCCGCGCAGTTAAGCGGGTTGGTTTGGCCGAAATCCGGACCTGTTAAGGTGAGGGTGACTTGCGCTTGAACAGAAGAAATGAAAGCAAGCAAAAGAAGGGAAAGTCGTAGAATTATTTTCATTTTTTCTGATTTTTCATTTCTAAAGAAAGGACGTTTTTAGACTTGACCGCAAGAATTCGTGTACTTCCCTCGATTTGGAAATATTGAGTGCGGTCAGTAAGTTTGATATGGTAATAGGTGAAGTCTAAAGGCACGGTTTCGCCGATTACTTTTACAGTCGGGAATCCGGAAACATCTTTACCCTGCGGAACATCGATGAGGTAGCACGCATGCTCAATGGCATAGGCATATAATGGTAAGGAATTTTCAGCTTTAAACTGCGCAATTTCCTCTTTGGAATAACTTTTGCTAAGTTGCGTTTCGAGGGTCTGGGACCAACTAGAGAAGCTAAGAAGCGCAAAAAATAGGGTGTAGATAAGTTTCATAATGGTTAGAATTCGGTTGAAGACGTTATTTCTCGTTGAAAAGTTGCATCAAATGTTCAAAGTTTTAAATCAGAGGCTAAGTTAATAAAACGTAGCTTTGTAGCTCGAAAAGTACAATATTTTATCATGGAAAACAAAGCATTGGCAGGCATTGCCTCACAAGTAAGAAGAGATATCGTTAGAATGGTTTCGGCTGTCAATTCTGGCCACCCTGGCGGCTCATTGGGTTGCACAGACTTTCTCACTTACCTTTATTTCGAGCAAATGCACCACAATGCAAGCGATTTTCAAATGGACGGCAGAAATGAAGATCTTTTCTTTTTGTCAAATGGCCACATTTCACCGGTTTGGTACAGTGTTTTGGCCAGAGCAGGTTACTTTCCAGCGGCCGAGTTAGGTACTTTTCGCAAGTTGGGTTCGCGCCTTCAAGGCCACCCTTCCACCGATAAAAACTTGCCGGGTGTTCGAATGGCTTCTGGTTCATTGGGCCAAGGGCTTTCTGTAGGTGTTGGTGCGGCACAAATTAAAAAACTCAATCGCGACAACACGCTTGTCTATACCCTTCACGGCGATGGCGAGTTACAAGAGGGACAAATCTGGGAAGCCGCCATGTACGCTGCTGCCAATAAAGTAGACAACATCATCGCTACCATTGACGCCAACGGCCGTCAGATTGACGGAGACGTAGACGAAGTGCTTTCTTTGGGTGATCTTCACCAAAAATGGGTGGCTTTCGGCTGGGAAGTCCTGCACATGGACGGCCATGATTTTGACAGCATTCGCAGCACTATGCAAAAAGCCAAGTCCATGACAGGAAAAGGTAAACCCGTTGTCATTATTATGAAGACCGAAATGGGTCAAGGTGTAGATTACATGATGGGCTCTCACAAATGGCATGGCGTTGCCCCTAACGCAGAACAACTGCAGGTGGCCCTTCAACAACTCGAAGAAACACTCGGCGACTACTAGTGAAAACATTTTGGTGCCTCATATTATTGCTGTTTTTCCAATTGAGTTGGGCCCAAAAAACGACGCGCATCCTTTTCATTTTAGATGCCTCTAATTCCATGAACCTCGATTGGAATAACCAAACCCGCATGGCCGCAGCCAAAGAGGTCCTCACCAAAAGCATTGAAAGCTTACGTGGCGTCCCAAATCTTGAGCTCGCATTGCGTGTTTATGGCCATCAGTCGAATGTCACCAATACGTTTCAAGATTGTCAAGATACCAAACTTGAGGTTGCTTTTGGGCCTGCCAACATAGATCCTATCAAAAACAAAATCAAAGGTTTACAAGCAAAGGGCGCAACGCCTATTGCCCGTTCTCTAGAAGCCGCTGCTGCTGATTTCCCTGATACGCTAGCCCGCAATTTCATCATTTTGATCACAGACGGCCTCGAATCTTGCGACAACGACCCGTGTATAGTTGCCCGCAAACTGCGCGATAAAGGAGTGAAAGTCACGCCATTTGTCATTGGCCTCGGCATGGACCTCAGTTACCTAGACAAATTTGAGTGTATTGGCAGTTATACCGATGCCGAAAGTAAAGCAGCATTTGAGAACGTGCTTTCCAACATCCTTTCCAAGGCTTTGCTCAACACAACTGTTCAGATCAACCTCAATACAGTAGTTGGTAAGCCGCTGGAGACGGATGTCAGTATGTTTTTATACGAGGCTGGAACGCCTAACTTGAAATACACATTTGTGCACACGCTCAATCGCAAAGGATTACCAGACACCTTAGTACTCGACCCTTCGCTGAAATACGATTTGCGCGTGGCTACGGTTCCTGAAGTACTCAAAAACAACATTCCTATTGTCCCACATACCCATAATATCATTCAAGTTCCCGCGGGTCAAGGGCAGCTCAAAATTACGTCCGTAAAAAGCCCTGAAGGTACTATTTTACCAACGCGTGTGCTGCAAAATGGAGCAAGCCAAACCTTGAACGTGCAACAACTGTCAGTCATTCAAAAATACTTGGTTGGAACTTATCAGTTAGAAATACTCACCTTGCCCCGAACCTATCGAGAAGTGCAAATTGAGCAATCTAAACTGACCAGTATTGATATTCCAGCAGCGGGTCAGTTTGTATACCAAGCGCCAAAAGGGATTGTAGCTCAGTTATTTTACGAACGCAATCCTGGCCAGTGGGAGTGGGTGTGCGACCTCAACTATAATGAATCTAAGGGCAATATCAAATTGCAACCAGGAACTTTTAAGGTAGTTTATCGCGAAAAAGACCAGCGCTCAACAACCTATACCAGAGAAAAGAAATTTACTATTACATCCCTCAAAATCACTAATCTAACTTTATAAAAATGGAATTTGAAGTACTCGGAAACAAAGACACCCGATCTGGATTTGGAGAAGGTTTAGCCGCGCTTGGTGAGCAAAATCCCAATGTCGTTGCTCTTTGCGCAGACCTCACGGGCTCTCTTAAAATGGATGCATTTCAAAAGGCACATCCAGACCGTTTCTTTCAAGCGGGTATTGCCGAGGCCAACATGATTGGACTTGCTGCCGGCATGACCATCGGGGGTAAAATCCCGTTTACAGGTACTTTCGCCAATTTTTCTACAGGGCGTGTTTATGACCAAATTCGTCAGTCGGTAGCTTATTCCAAAAAAAATGTCAAAATATGTGCTTCGCACGCGGGCCTTACCCTCGGTGAAGACGGCGCTACGCATCAAGTACTCGAAGACATCGGCATGATGCGCATGTTGCCTAACATGACCGTCATTGTGCCTGCAGATTTCAATCAAACCAAACAAGCCACAATTGCCATTGCCGCACATGAAGGCCCGGTTTATTTGCGTTTTGGCCGTCCAGTGATGCCCATTTTTGTGAAGCCAGACGCCGAATTTGTGATCGGGAAAGCAGATGTACTTGCACAAGGCACAGATGTCACCATTATTGCTTGTGGTCATATGGTTTGGAAGTCCATTGAAGCGCTCAAGGCGTTGCGCGAAATCGGTATTTCTGCTGAACTGATCAACATGCATACCATCAAGCCACTTGACGAAGCCGCAATCTTGAAATCCGTTGCAAAAACAGGCTGTGTGGTGACCGCAGAAGAACACATGATGAACGGCGGTTTGGGCGAAGCGGTTTCACAAGTTTTGAGCCGTCAGCATCCAGCACCTCAAGAATACGTAGCAGTCAATGATACCTTTGGCGAGTCTGGCACACCCATGGAACTCATGACCAAATACCATATCGACACACCCGACGTGGTAGCTGCCGCAAAGCGCGCCATTGCACGTAAACCCATTATTATTTAACTAGAGCATTAAGGCTGCAGCTATTGTTTGCACTGGCTGATGACAAACACCATACTCGCAAACAGAAATAGCATCTGGCTCATACACCTGAGACAGCGGCAAACTTTGATGGTAAGACAACAAACAAGGTCTGTTTTTTGTAGCCTGAAAAACTTTCATGGGTGCTTCGGGTAGCAACACATGCCAATGTTTTTCTGGCTGTATTTCCCTGATTAAAAGTAGCCCCCAATTGGAGTATCCTGAGCCGTAGGTTTCCATGCCGTCGTATACATTTTGCAGCATTTGCCGGGCACTATGGATCCAAGCTTGGTTTTGATAATAGGTACCCATTGTTAAAAAAGCATGTGCCATGACCGAATTACTCGCCGGAATCACGTTGTCGTGTAGGTCCATATTTCTGCTGATCAGTTGCGAGTCAGTTGCTGTGAAATAACACATCTTGCTTTTCGGATGCTGGAATTCAGTTTCCACTTTTTGAGTGAGCGTGTGGGCAAATTCCAATAAATCGAGTTGTCCTGTACATTGATACGCGAGGCTCAACGCCTCAATGGCATGTGCGTAATCCTCTAAAAAACCCGGTACACTTTTCTCCTCGTTCGTATTGACGCGCAACAAGATGTGCCCGTCCCATTGTACTTCCTTGATCCAAGAAAGAATCTTCAGCGCTCTCAGTAAAAATGCGTCTTCCCCAAATACGCGGAAAGCTTCGAGTAGTCCTTTGGCTGTCATGGCGTTCCAGCTCACGAGTAATTTATGGTCTAGTCCGGGTCTCACTCTACCTTTTCTCTCATTGAGCAAGGTCTCATTGATGGCCGCCTTTTGTTCGAGCCATTGCTTCAAATCTATGCCTTCCATTTGAGCAAATATTTCATCGCTCTGCTTGCGAAGCGGAATGTGCTTGTCTTCTTCCCAATGACCTGTTTGATTGATGTGATAATAGCGCTTGACACGCCCGGCATTTGCCCCAAACAAATCATCAATTTCTTTGGGAGACCAGCAGTAAAATTTACCTTCTTCACCTTCGCTGTCCGCATCAAGTGCACAGTAATAGGCGCCGAGTTTAGACAGAAGCTCGCGCTCCAAAAAGTCAAATGTTTGATACACTAAATCTTTGTAGTGGGCTGCGTTAAATTGTAGAAACGCATTGGCATATAAACCGATCAGCTGCGCATTATCATAAAGCATTTTTTCAAAATGTGGGACCTTCCAAAGTACATCGACGCTGTAGCGCGTAAAGCCGCCACCTACGTGATCATAGATGCCGCCAAATGCGATTTTATCAAGCGTCAGTTGGACTTGTTTTTCAATTTTTGCTTCGTCAAACGCCTGCGCGTAGCGCATTAAAAAAAGCCAGTTATTGGGCAAAGGAAATTTGGGCGCCTTGTTGGTACCCCCCTCAAATGTATCAAAAGTCCGCGCCCACCTGATCACTATTTCGTGGAGTCTTTCTGCACTCAGACCGCTTAAATCTTGTGGTGAGGCAATCAATTCTGCTTGCTGGATGCCTTCGTGGAGCTGTGTGGCATATTCAATCGCTTTTACTCGGTCATTGGCATAAGTGTGTGCGAGCGATTTGAGAATGTGCATCCATTGGTCTTTGGGAAAGTAAGTGCCGCCGTAAATGGGCCTGCCATCTGGTAAAGTAAAACAATTGAGCGGCCAGCCACCACGTTGGGTCATAAGCTGGACAGCTGTCATGTAAACTTGATCTACGTCGGGGCGCTCTTCGCGGTCAACTTTCACATTGATAAAATGCTGGTTCATGAGCGCAGCAACTTCTTGGTCTTCAAAACACTCGTGTTCCATGACATGGCACCAATGGCAAGCCGAATAGCCTACGCTAATGAGCACTATTTTGTCTTCGGCCTTGGCGCGCTCAAAAACGTCGTTAGACCACGCGACCCAATGGACAGGGTTTTGGGCATGTTGTAACAAATACGGAGAGCTTTCGTTGCCGAGTTGGTTGGCCATATGCTAAAAATTTGACTAAAGAAGAACTATATTTGCCCAAGATATCTTACCGTGCAACAAATACGCCCTTACAAAGTTCTGCTTTTTTTAGTTGTGGTTCTGTCACTTTTGTGCATTCCCAGTGCTTTTATTCCGGCAAAGGGTGTTCAGTGGTTGGGCGTCAATTGGCGCTTTTTGCCTCTTGAGCGCGTTTGGGTGGCTAAAAAACAGGTCAAAAAGAATATTGATAAAATCGTGACGGCTGTGGACACCTCCAATATCAATGAAGGCGTCAAACATCAAGGAAAAAGTTCGGGTCAGACAGGTCTTCCCGAAGGAGGTCTTTTGGCCAGTGCGTCAGAAAATCCACTGCAATTAAGCAGCAGTGCTGCCGCTAAACTCGGCCGATTTTTTGCGGTGCTTCAAGGAGCAGCGGAAGGTCAAAAAATCAGTATTTTCCATTACGGTGACTCCCAAATTGAAGGTGATCGCATGACAGGCTATATTCGGCAACGCATTCAACAACAATTTGGCGGCATCGGTCCGGGTCTTATTCCTGCCTATAATGTATACAATACGCAGAGCTTCAGGCAAAAAGTATCGCCAAATTTTAAACGCTACACCGCGTTTTGGCCTCCCAAAATGAGTTCTCGTCGCTATGGTGCGCTTTTGTCAGCTGCTACATTTGATGTCAGTGGTGCTTCCGACACGCCGACCGAAGCGTGGGTAGAAATATCGCCCTCTCCTTCTGCTTTTTCGCGGGCTCGTAACTACAGCCATGTCAAGTGTTACTACAATAGTTGTTACAAGCCATGTGCGGTAAAGGTCTACGAAAACGACAAACTCATTCACGAAGATTCATTAATGGCAGACGGTGGGTCACATGCCTTGCCTTTGAGTTTTGACCACACCCCCAATAAATTGCGTTTTGTCTTCTCTTCCACTAAAAGTCCGGTTTTTACAGGCTTCAGTTTAGATGGTGATATTGGTGTTCAGGTCAACAACGTCGCGATGCGCGGTTCTTCCGGCCACGACCTCAGCTCTTCTGATGCAGGTGTCTTTGCGCAAATGCACAGAGAAGCCAACACCAAATTATTTATATTGCAATTCGGCGGCAATTCAGTGCATGCTTTCCGCGACAGCAGCAGCGTGCGTAACTACATAGGCGCGCTTAAAAACCGCATTCATTATATTCAAAAATTAGTGCCAGATGCGGCTATTATTTTCATTGGCCCAAGCGATATGTCCAGACTACAAGATGGTGTATTTGAAACATATCCGTTATTGCCGTATACTGTCGATCGCTTGCAAAAAATGTGTGCAGAAAATGGAGTCGCATTTTGGAATTTATATGCAGCCATGGGTGGGCGCAACTCCATGCCGGCATGGGTTGCTCAGGGCCTAGCGGGCAAAGATTACGTGCATTTTAGTCCGCGTGGTGCCAGTATCGCGTCTCAATATTTTTTCGAAGCCTTTGGCGCTGCCTACACCGAATGGGAGGCCAAGAAGGGAGGAGACGAATGAGATGCTTACTGTTGATTTGTAGCATCCCTCTCTTTGTGCTCGGACAAACGCCCTTGCTCTGTACCAATGATTCGCTGAGTAAAGTAGAGCAAGAAATTGCCCGCACTTATCCGTTTATCGAAGTGCAATGCAATCAATTTCAATTTTTTGGCAACGAAAGCCCCAACTGGATGCTGCTCAATCGGGAATTGAGTCAAATGATTGAGTCGGGTAAAGGAAAACTAAATTTTTATCACATCGGAGGCTCCCATCTGCAGGCCGATATCTACTCGCATGATTTCAGAACGTTTTTACAGTCTAACTGGCCGGGTTTGAGCGGGGAACGCGGATTGGTCTTCCCGTATAATTTGGCTCACACCAATAATCCATCCAATTATGACTTCTCTTCACCCAACACATGGAGAGGTTACCGCAGTGTAACCCAGCGCTCCGAAGATTTTGATTACGGATTGAGTGGCGCCGCAATTACGTGTTCAGATTCTTTGGTTGTTATCAATTTCAAGCATTTGCGCACGCTTGTCAAGCCGCCATTTGATCGCTTGCGCATTTATCACAATACGGGCGAATTCCCTTACGAGCTCAATTTTGGCGATCAAGAGTTGTTGGTTACCGATGTCGCGCACTATCCTGAAATGGGATACACGGAAGTTCGCTTTTCAGATCACCTGGACTCACTCGATTTACTTTTTGTAAAAAAGATCAACACGCCATTTGCTTTAGAGCTTTTTGGTTTTGAGTTTCTCAATGACTTGCCCGGAATCACATATACTGCCATCGGAATCAATGGGGCTAGTTTACCCACTTATTTGGCCAACACCAACTTTAGTCGCGACTTACAACTGCGCCCCCCGGATTTATTTATTTTGTCTGTCGGCACCAACGATGCACATTGCAGCTACGATGCATTTGACCCGTTGGTTTACAAAGCCAATTTGGAAAAGTTGATCTTGCAAATTTTAGAAAGCAATCCAAACTGTGCTATTTTATTGACGGTCCCAAACGACGATTATTACATGCGCAAATATCCAAATAGAAATACGGCAAGACAGCGCGAAGTGATCTTTCAGCTCGCGGCACAATACCAGATGGCGGTGTGGGATTTTTATGGCATTATGGGAGAGCTTGGCTCTTCAAAAACATGGAAAACTGCGGGCCTCATGCAAGCAGATTACGTGCATTTCACAGGAACTGGCTATCACCTCAAAGGAACATTGCTCATAGAAGCTTTCAAAAAAAATCTAAGTAGTTTACACAATTTGCGCAACTAATATGAATCGCATACACGAACTTTTTTCATGGCAGCAGCAAGAGAGCTTGCTTTTTACACGCCTAGATTTCTGGCTTTTTTTCTTGGCGGTGATGGCGGTGTTTGCCCTGATCCACAAGCGTTATTTACTCCGCAGCATCTTCTTGACAGGCGTGAGTCTCTTCTTTTATTTCAAAACTTCTGGAAACTTTGTGTTGTTGCTTGGCTTTATGCTGTTGTTCAATTATTTGATAGGTCGTGGCGTTGGTTGGTTGGACCGACCCAAATGGAATAAAGGATTTTTGATCGCGGGGCTCATCGTTAATTTGGCGGGCTTGTTCTACTTTAAGTATGCCTACTTCTTTACGGATGCGTTCAATGCCCAATTTGGCACTGATTATAACGTGGTCAATCAATTTGCAGTAATCGGTAACGAATGGTTTGGTAAAGGGAGTTTTGTCGATAAAATCCTTGTTCCCATGGGGGTTTCGTTTTTTACTTTTCACAATATTTCTTATTTGGTCGACATCTCTCGAAAAGAAATACCTGCTGCCAAGAACTTCTTTGATTATGCTTTTTACGTGACGTATTTCCCGCATTTGATTGCTGGCCCGATTGTCAGAGCCCGCGATTTCATCCCTCAAATACACCAACCGTATCAACTCAGCAAATACGAATTTTCTTGGGCGCTTTGGATGATCGGCAAAGGTCTTCTCAAAAAGCTCGTTTTTGCCGATTATATTGCGGTTCATTTTATTGATAAAGTATTGGATGCGCCGGGTTCCTATCCAGGATTTGTCGGGCTGATTGCGATGTTTGCTTATTCCTTGCAGATTTATGCAGACTTTTCAGGCTACACCGATATGGCTATTGGGGTTTCTAAGCTCATGGGCTTTGATTTATTAGAAAACTTTAAGTCGCCGTACAAAGCTATTTCGGTGGCAGATTTCTGGCGGCGTTGGCATAAATCGCTCGGATCTTGGCTCAGAGACTACCTCTATATTCCCCTCGGCGGCAATCAAAAAGGTTCATGGGGGACGGCCATCATGACAGCTGTCATTTTAGGATTTTTATATTTCATTACCGGATGGGTAGAGCTGTGGTATACCTATGGCATTTTGTTGCTCATCTACCTCGTTCTATGGCAATTTTGGAAGGCATTCCGAACTTTTGCCGTCCGAGACTTGAACTTGCTCATCACCATGATTGTAGGAGGCTTATGGCATGGCGCTAGTCAGAATTTTGTGATTTGGGGAGCTATGAATGGTGCCGCATTGGTGATTTATAATTATTGGAAACGCATTAGTCCGTACGAGCATGCAACAAATTGGCCCGTTCGCGCATGGCGCATTTTTCTAACCCTGACTTTCATCACCTTTACCCGCATATGGTTTCGTTTACCCGAAGCCGATCAACCCCTCAAATTCTTGACGATTGTCACCGAACAATTTGACTGGACGGATCAGACATGGTGGATTGTTTGGAATACCTACCAAGGAATTTTCTACCTGATCTTCCTTGGCTTTTTGACACATTGGTTGCCTCAAAAATGGAAAGACCAAACCGTTTTGTTCTTTTCAAAATGGCCCATGCCTGTTCAGGCGCTTACCTTTGCTGTAGCGGTGTTCGTGATGTACCAAGCGGTATCAGATACCTTCAAGGCATTTGTTTACTTCCAGTTTTAATTGCTGCGCTGCTTTTGACTTACAAAAGGAAGTAGGCCATAAGCAATAAATCGAGCGTTGTGCTCACTATAGCACTGGCGACAATCCAGCGCATTGGCGCAACAGCCAACAAAAGGCTCAGCGTGAGCATCGTTGGAAGCACGACAGTGATCAGTGTGAGCGTTGAACCAATGGCACCAAGACCAACGGTCAATCCGCCAAGACATCCGACAATCAAAATAATGATGGCAATCCAACCAAAGCGGTTATCGTCCATTTCTTCAATCATTTTTGCATACATAAGCGTTCGTTTTTAGCAAATTTCTTGTGAATTTGAGGCATAAAAAATGAGTGATATCTGCTCAAAAAATGACATTAGTCAGGTTGTGCCCAGAAATAGTTGGGCAAATACTTGACATGGGGGGTCTTGATGTTGTATCTTTGCGCTCCCCTGAAAGCGGGGATTAAAAAATCGTCCTATGAGCAAAATGAAACTTTCTGATTTTGACTTCAACCTCCCTGAAGAATTAATCGCCAATTATCCAGAAGAAAACCGCGACGAATGCCGCCTTATGGTTGTGCACCGTTCAACGGGTCTCATAGAACACAAAATGTTTCGCGATGTCCTAGACTACTTTGACGAAGGCGACGTCATGATCATGAACAATACCCGTGTTTTCCCTGCGCGCATGTACGGCAACAAAGAGAAAACAGGGGCTAAAATTGAAGTTTTCTTATTGCGTGAACTCAACCGTGAAAGTCTTTTGTGGGATGTCCTTGTCGACCCCGCTCGCAAGATCCGCATTGGCAATAAATTGTATTTTGGCGAAGACGACTCTCTCGTTGCTGAGGTAATCGACAACACCACCTCAAGAGGTCGTACGTTGCGTTTCTTATTCGATGGCCCCTACGAAGAATTCAAAGCAAAAATCACTGAGCTTGGCGAAACACCACTTCCAAAATACATCAAAAGGGAAGTAGAACCAGAAGACGAAGAACGCTACCAAACAGTATTTGCCAGTGTAGAAGGCGCGGTTGCTGCACCTACCGCAGGGCTTCATTTCTCCAAACAATTGTTAAAGCGTCTTGAACTCAAGGGCATCAATTTTGCCGAGCTTACGCTGCACGTCGGCTTAGGGACTTTTCGTTCAGTGGAGGTAGAAGACCTCACCAAGCACAAAATGGACTCAGAGCAAGTGATCATCCCCGAAAAAGCAGTGCAAATGGTCAACGATGCCAAGCGCAACAAACGCAAAGTTTGTGCGGTAGGCACCACTTCCATGCGCTCTATCGAAACCTCCGTTTCTACAGATGGCATGCTCAAGCCATACGAAGGCTGGACCAACAAATTCATTTTCCCGCCATACGAATTCAGTATTGCAGACTGTCTCATCACCAATTTCCATACGCCGCTATCCACTTTGCTCATGATGATTTCCGCCTTTATGGGCCACGAACTCATGCACAAAGCCTACGAAGAAGCGGTTAGAGAAAAGTACCGTTTCTATTCTTACGGAGACGCTATGCTCATCCTCTAATGCAGGTACACAAGCATCTAGCAACTTTTCCACGACAGCAACAATCGGTCCTGACCATCGGGACCTTCGACGGCCTGCACTTAGGTCATCAAAAAATATTGGCAACCGTTTGCGCGCAAGCCAAGCAAAAAGGGTTGGTTTCGGTCTTGCTCACTTTTCATCCGCATCCGCGCCGCATCTTATTTCCAACAGAACCACTCGGTCTCATACAAACCCAAGAGGAGAAATTAGCTCGTCTCGAAGCGCTAGGGCTAGATCACGTTGTTGTGCTCGAGTTCAATGAACAATTTGCCAAACAAACTGCAGCTCAGTTTGTCGAAGAAGTGCTCATTAGGGGGCTCAATGCCCAAAGTGTGATTATTGGTTACGACCATCAGTTTGGTCATGATCGCCAGGGAAATCTCGCTTTTTTACGCAGTTACGAAACCAAAGGGAGCTTTGAAGTCTCAGAAATTCCTGCAGAGCAAATTGATGCGGTTTACATCAGCTCTTCAAAAATCAGAAAAGCCATCGAGTCTGGTCAAATTGCACAGGCAAACGCGTATCTCGGCCAGCCTTATCAAGTTTCGGGTTTTGTGTCGCGCGGTTTGCAAAACGGACGCAGTATCGGCTACCCAACAGCCAATGTGCAGCTTACCGAAAGCGAAAAAATACTCCCTGCCGATGGCGTTTATGCGGTCTCGAGTGAATTCAACGGAAAAAAACGCTTTGGCATGATGAATATCGGTTGGAGGCCCACTATTCAAGAGGCCAAAACAGAACGCAAAATCGAAGTGCATTTCTTTGATTTCCAGTCCGATATATACGAAGCTTATCTAGCGCTCAGTTTGCACGAGCGCATCAGGCCAGAGCATAAGTTCGAGAACCTTGCCGCGCTAAAAACCCAATTACAAGCAGACGAACACGCTGTTCGAGCGTATTTCCAAAACTAAGTACTCGCTTATTTTTTCAGGATTTTCACTTGTTGCAGTCCGCCGTTTTGGGTATGCACCTGTACAACATACATACCGTAAGGCAAATGTGAGGTTGGAATCTCTACCTCATTTTGCTCAAAAGACAAGGTCATCAAGTGTTGTCCGAGGATATTTTGGATGACAACAGCACTGATATTTTCTTGGCTTTTGATGTGTAGTACTTCATCAAATGGACTTGGATAAACTTCCATGAGTTGGGCTTCATGAACAGTCGTATGCGTTAGGTTTTCGTCAAAAAACAATACGTTATCAATAAAAACAACTCCTGTACCTACAGGTTCTCCCGACAAAATGAGCTGAGAAAAATGACTCAGGCTGTTGAGGTTACTGAATTGACTAAGTGGGATCTCGAGTGTATTCCAAGTTTGCGCAATTGGTTGAAAACTGAGCTCGCTCTCACTGTCGTCGCCACCGGCGTATTGTCCGTTGGCACCAAAATCCACCAACTTCACTTTAAAGGGATCCATGTTTGCGGTCCAATAATCTAGTCGCAAATGCGTCATGTCAGAGAGGTCGAGTTGGTTGCCACCGAGTGTCTCAATACCAGCAAAATTCATCGAGCTGTAGCGTTTGGTGTCGTTTCCTTGAATTTGAAGGTCGGTCAGTTGTGCTTGTGACCAAGGCGCTTGCCAAGTGTCTACAGGTACATTTACATACGGATTGCTGAAAAGAGAAATGACTGCAGCAGCAGGGTAGTTTGGCGTTGGTGCAGGACCCATAGGAGCTGCATTTTGCGAGCCATCTTGATTAGAGAACTTGATATTGTCCAAATAGCACACATTGTTATCAGATCTTTGCGCAAAATCCGGGAAAAAGATAATCTGGTCTATGCCAATAGAAGTAGGGTTGCTCAGTACATTAGTGAAGTCAAAAGTGAGTTCTTCCCATTGGTTGACTAACGTGTTGCTCACCAAAATTTGTCCGGATGAGGCACCTGAGGGCGTTGCAAATTTGAGCCCCACCGGGCTTATGACCGATTTGTAGACCATGACCTTGATCTGGCAATTGGCAGCAGTGAGGTTAAAAACACCGATGCCTTGGCCATGAACAGATTCAAAACCTGCCCAAGGTGCGCCATTGACTAATGCAGTGAACTTACAGACAGTACTTGAAACATTGATTCCACTTGCAGATGGATTAGCGACCATTTGTACGGAAGGATTGTTGCCATTCTCAAAAGTAGTCCAAGCCCAGTTGGCACCGTAGCCAGTTGGTTCGAAATCGATGGGGCCCGCTTGTGAAAAAACGACAGTAGAAGATAGCGCTATGGCAAGTGATAAAAGAAATTTCATGGGAGTGTCAGGCGTTAGATATTGTTAAAAGTACAATAATTATCTGAAGGCGCCTCATTTATTTTTTTACTACCTTAGATAAATGCTTCGACAACTTTGCTTGCTCCTTTTGTTCTCAAACTGTACGCTGCTGGCAAATGCACAAGCCGTCAAGTGGCAAGATGCTTTGCAAATGGATCCAGCAAGTGTAAACTCCTTGGATTGTTCTGGGCTCAAGTGGGATAGCCTTCCCGCAGCGCTTTTTAAATTCGTTTGGCTCGACTCGCTCGATTTATCTAATAATAAATTGACTTTTCTTCCTGATGAGATGCAGGTTTTTACAACACTAAAACACTTAAAAATAGGAAAGAACAAACTAGATCACTTTCCATTAGTGCTTTGCCAGCTGCCTTCATTAGCATACTTATCGTTGGAACGCAATGAGCTGCGCATCCTCCCCGATCAAATGAGTTCACTGACTCAGTTGCAGACCCTTGATCTTTATGGCAATGCCATCGAACAATTTGGGGAAGGTATTTTTCTGCTGCCAGACTTGCGCGTGCTCAACATTGAAGGCGTCATGTACGGAACAATTTTTGCCAAGCAACTACTCGCACGCCTACCTCAAACGAAAGTGCTGATAGACCCGCCGTGTAAATGTTTGGATTGATATCTTTGTTCATGTCTTTTTTGCGTTCAATTGCATTTTGGTTACTCACGCATCCACAATATATTTTGGGGCTGTTTGCTTTGCTTGCATTGCTTTTGATTTGGACCAAAAAAAAATGGCGCAGAAAACGACCTTATTTACCCTGGTTACTCACCTTAGGATTCGTTCTTTTTGTATTTACCTTCATTCGCTTCTATGACCGCATAGACCTCCTGCGTCCGGTATTGCGCAACGCAACAGCCGAAACGCTTTCAGAAACAGCCATTGCCGACGATCAGACCTATTGTTTTGGCATCGATGTTTCTCAATACCAAGGCAGTATCAATTGGGATGAGGTCTTGCTGACCAAACACCCCCTGCGCTTTGCCATTGTGCGCGCAACGATGGGTAATAATGGAGTGGATGCCAAATTTAAGGACAATTGGTCAGCGCTTAAAAGAGTGGGCTTGCAGCGAGGGGCCTATCATTATTACCGTCCGTTTGAAAATTCTGTAGAACAAGCCAACAATTTCATTTCTCAAGTTCAATTGCAACCTGGAGACTTTCCACCAGTACTCGATGTAGAACGAATGTCGCCACTTGGTGCTGCTAATTTGCGCAAAGGCGTTCAAAATTGGCTGCGCATCGTTGGGCAGCACTACCACTGCAAACCAATCGTTTACACGGGCCGTTTTTTTTATGAGCGCTATTTGAAAGGAAGTATAGACGGTTATCCGCTCTGGGTTGCATCTTATGGCCCTCATCAAAAAGTGTCGCATTTGCCTTGGCAATTTTATCAGTTTTCAGAAAAAATGGTGGTACACGGCATCAATACCTTTGTGGATGGCAATTTCTTTCAAGGCAGCTTAACGAAACTTCGTAACTTCGGCCTATGATTTTACTCACGCTACTTTTTAAGCTTGGGGTGCGCTTTGCCATCTTTAATTTTATTTGGTTTTTCATTGAACTCGTGCGCAAAATGCTCACCGGTGCCCGTCCTCCATTTTTGGCTGAACACTATCTTTTGAAAGCGGTAAAGTACATCTTGCTCGTCAATATCACTTTTGCCTATTGCCTCGATTTTGCGCCAAAAGAACCCACATATGTTTTGAATTGGCAAAAACTTTTGCCCGGAGGCTTGATCCTTATGTTATATCTGCTCGGAAAGTTTCAAAAACAACAAGAGCAGCTTCAGTTTTTCGGCGCTTTTCAGATGCCCATTCAACAACAGCCTTATTCCAAAAATGCAGAAATAGCTTTGTTGCTATTGTCTGCCCTCACCTTTACCGGGCTGTATTTCTTCCCTTACCTTTCAGAGAATTTTATTGCTTTGTGGTTCGAATCCAATATCCGCAGCCTTGAAAAAGCTTTTTTCTTGGGCTTTATCTTCCAAGTTCTCGGTTTCTTTTTTGTGCTAAATATATTTTTGCGCATTCTAAAGGCATTTAGCCCGAAGCCACCAGGTCCCAAAGCCCCACAAGAGTCTGACGATTACACAGACTTCGAAGAAGTTTCAGATCAACACCTTGACTAAAGCACAACAACATATCGATCAAAGAATGCCAAAGGCATTCAAATTGTGCAGCCTCAAAAAAATTGAAGCGCTCTATCAAAATGGTCGATTGATCAAAGTTTTTCCTTTGAGGGTTTTGTATTTATTAGAAGAAAATGCCCCAGAAATGGAAGCTTCTGAAGTGTTTCAGGTCTTGTTCTCGGCGCCCAAACGCCGCTTCAAGAGGGCCCATGATCGCAATTATATCAAGCGTTTAATGCGCGAGGTCTTGCGAAAGAACAAGACCGCATTAATGACCACCTTGCAACAGAACAACAAAAAATTGGTTTTTTCGTTAACTTTTGTTGCCGACGAACGTCCGAACTATCAACTTTTGGAACAAAAGTTGTGTAAAGCACTCGACCAATTAATCAAAGAAATCAACCCATGAAACGAACAACACTTACAGGTTTATTTTTCGCCTTTTTAGTAAACCTTCAATTTGGTTATGCCCAAAACAACTCTTTTGAGACGCTCAAGAGTCTGGAAATCATGGATCAAATCTATGAGCACCTCGACCTCTATTTTGTGGATGAAACGAAGAATGGGCAATTAGCGAAAACAGGAATAGACGCGATGCTCAAGGAGCTCGACCCCTATACGGTTTATTACCACGAGTCCAATATTGAAGACTACCGCCTCATGACCACAGGGCAGTATGGTGGAATCGGCGCCCTGATTCGGAAAATGGGCGATTTTAGTTTTATCGCCGAGCCCTATGAAGGCAAACCCGCGCAAGTAGCCGGCCTCAAAGCAGGCGATAAAATCATTAGTATTGACGGCAAGAGCATGGAGAAAAAAACCACCGAGGAGGTCTCTGATGCCTTGAAGGGTCCGAAAGGCACTTCTTTTGAATTGGTAATTGAAAGACAAAGCGAAGGCAAAAAGAGTTTCAAGATCACGCGCGACGAAATCAAGTTGCCTGATGTTCCTTATTATGGCATGCTTCAAAACAAAGTTGGCTACGTCAAGCTCAATTCGTTCACACAAACTGCTGCGTCAGATGTAAAAAGTGCAATTGAAAAACTCCAGGCACAAGGCATGCAAGAGCTGGTGCTCGATTTGCGTGGTAATGGTGGGGGTTTGCTCATTGAAGCTGTGAAAATCGTTAATTTCTTCGTTGCAAAAAACCAAGTTGTGGTTACCACAAAAGGGCGCGTTGCCGAAGAAAACCGCATCTACAAAACCTTAGAAGACCCATTTGCACCCAACATGCCACTTGTTGTGCTCATCGACGGCGGTTCTGCTTCCGCGTCTGAAATATTAGCGGGCAGCCTTCAAGATTTAGACCGCGCTGTGGTGATTGGTGAAACAAGTTATGGGAAAGGCTTGGTTCAGCGCACCTACGATCTCAAATACGGTTCCAAAATCAAAATCACGATTGCCAAATATTATACGCCTTCTGGTCGTTGCGTTCAGCGCTTGGAATACTACGACAAAGAAAACGGCGAAAAGCCAAAAGAAGTAGCAGACTCACTGCTCAAAACTTTCTATACCAAAAATGGCCGCCCAGTTATCGATGGCCGAGGTATTGAGCCCGATTTAGAAATTGCTTTTGAAGACCTCAGCAGGTTATCGGCCATGCTCTTGGTCAAGAACCACATTTTCAATTATGCAACGCAATATGCTGCTCAACACCCAACTGTTGCACCTGCGGGTCAATTCCAACTGAGCCCCGAAGACTACGCTGCATTTAAAAGTTATGTCATGGCTCAGACCGATTTCGACTACACAACTGCTTCAGAAGAAGCATTGCGCAAGATGAAAGAAACAGCGGAGAAAGAAGGCTATTTTGAGGACATTTCTGCATCATACAACGACATGTTGCAAAAGGTGACGCCATCCAAAGAGCGCGACCTCGATAAATTTCAAAAAGAAATCAGCGAGTTGCTCGAAGATGAAATTATATCACGCTACTATTTCCAAGAAGGCCGTGCTCAGCAACAACTACAAGCAGATCCAGTTGTGCGCAAAGGGATTGAAATTCTTCAAACGCCTACTCAGTATAATACTATTCTGAAGATTTAAGCGTTAGTAACACATGTTGCAGCGCTGGTTCGGGGCAAAAGCCCATTCAAGACTCCATTACCTCACCCTTTTATTTTTTGTGGTGGGAATGGTGTGCAGCAAGTTTTTGATGTCGATGGGCTTACTGTTTGGTAGCCTCAATTTACTGCTAGAAGCTGATTTTCGCAACAACCTCCGACGCCTTAAAGAAAACCGTTTGGTGCATTTACTGCTCCTTTTTTACTTCTTATTTTGGTTCAGTTTGTTATGGTCAGATAACCTCAAAGAGGGCTTTGATCAACTTCGTAGACTAACAAGTTTGCTTCTCATCCCGATCATTATTGCCGCTCGAACTTTGCCAAGTGCTCGAAAAATAGAAGGACTTTGGAGTTTCTTTTTAGGCGCACTATTATTGACTTCTTTGGTTAACAGCATTTCTTATCACTTTTTTGCCGAACAACTCCACTTGGTCGACATCAGAGAGATGTCTTTATTTGGCTCTCACATTCGTTTTGGTATTTTAATTGGCCTGGGCTTGTCCTTCACCTTATGGAGGCTTCATCAGAATAAGTGGTATTTATTATTGGTCTTTTGGTTCCTGTTTTACACACTTGATAGCCAGGCTTTGTCGGGTGTTCTGACGATCGTTATTGTTTGCATTGGCCATGCCATTTCCCTTTTATTAAAGAGGAGGAAATGGGGTTGGATAATGGCAATAGGTTCAATTTGTACAATTGTCATATTGGCGGTGGCCAATTATTTGTCTGAGCCCATCCACAATCGTGAAACCTGCCCTCCCAATCGAGTGAGTATGGCGCTTGAATGGCAAAAGCGTTCGACTCTTCCCTTTGAAGGTCGAGATTTGAGAGGACAATTGTTGGCTTCAACTTTAGAGCGTTTTGTGATGAGTAAAAATGGCTGTGCATCCGCCTCAGGAGTGCGGGCACTGAGCCCAGATGAAATTCATTTGGTAGAACTTGGTTTTGCCGATGTCCGAGAAGCAAAAGGTGGCTTACAGGCACGATTATTTGGCTTGCGATATCAGTTGCAGCACAGCACCAACCCGAATGACCATTCACTACTTGAGCGTATAGAATATTGGCGCAATGCCACCTCTCTAATTGCAGATCATTGGCTGATTGGGGTAGGAGTTGGAGATGTTACAGATCAAATGCAAAGCCGCTATGAGCAGCGCAATTCAACGCTGCGGCCAGATCGCCGCCTGCGACCACACAATTATTACCTGACAACTTGGTTGAATTTCGGTGTTTTTGGGTTACTCATGTTTGTGGGCTTATTGTTGCTATTTCTCAAAAGACAAATCCAGTATGGCCAGCTACATGGTTTACTGATTGGCCTCACCTTTGTTTTCACCTTGTTCATCGAAGACGGCCTCGAAACCCAAATGGGTCTGACCATTTTTGCCTTCTTTTTCGCGTTTTACTCTCGTAGGGTGGTTCACTAAACGTTTCTTTGAAAAATTGAGTAACTTCGCATCGTATGTCTATAGAAGTCAAAAACCTGTATAAATATTACGGAGAACAAGCCGCCGTCCGCGACGTCAGTTTTTCGGTCAAAAAAGGTGAAATCGTCGCTTTTTTGGGCCCGAACGGCGCCGGAAAATCCACCACTATGAAAATCATGACGGGCTTTATGCCTGCTAGTGAGGGCGAAGTATTTATCTGTGGCAAAAAAGTAGATATTGACAAACTCGACACCCGTCAAATCATCGGGTATCTGCCAGAAAACAATCCGCTCTACACCGATATGTACGTGCGCGAATACCTCGAATTCGTGGGGCGCATCTATAAAATCAAAAACCTCAAAGCGCGCGTTTCCGAAATGATCAGCGCCGTGGGTCTCGATGTAGAGCAGCACAAAAAGATAGGGGCACTGTCCAAAGGCTACCGCCAGCGGGTTGGGCTTGCACAAGCCATTATTCACGATCCAGAAGTGCTCATCTTAGACGAGCCCACCACCGGACTTGACCCCAATCAGTTGGTAGAAATACGCGAACTCATTCGCAGTATCGGCAAGGAGAAAACCGTATTACTTTCCACGCACATCATGCAAGAAGTAGAGGCCATCTGTGACCGCGTCATCATCATCTCGAAAGGTCAAATAGTTGCCGACGACAAAGCCCAGACCCTGCAGCAAGAGCTTACACATCAAACCGTTTATGTCGAATTTGACAATCAAGTAAGTGCAGCTCAACTCAAAAAAATACCGAACGTCAGCAAAGTCGAGGCACTCAACGACGGTTGGCTCATCGAATCTATCGGTGCCGACGACCTCCGAAAAGCACTTGCTCAATATGCGCAAGCCCAAAATTGGCTGATTCTCACGCTCAATATCGAGCAAAAAACATTAGAAGAAGTATTCAAAGAATTAACAAAATAAAATGCCCAGCAACTTTATCGCAGAACTCCAATGGCGCGGCATGATCCACGATATCATGCCCGGAACCGAAGAAGCACTCCTCCAAAAAGTTTCAGCTGGTTATATCGGTTTTGACCCTACCGCTGACTCTCTCCACGTAGGACACCTCGTGCAGATCATGACGCTTGTCCATTTTCAGCGTGCTGGTCACAAACCCTATGCGCTTGTTGGTGGTGCCACAGGTATGGTCGGTGACCCTTCTGGCAAAAGCCAAGAGCGTAATTTACTCGACGCAGCTACACTAGATCAAAACGTAGCCTGTGTACGCAAGCAACTTGAAGCATTCCTCGATTTTGACTGTGGCGCTAATTCAGCGGAAATGGTCAACAACTACGATTGGTTCAAAAACATGACTTTCCTAGACTTCATTCGCGACGTTGGCAAGCACATTTCCGTCAACTACATGATGGCCAAAGATTCCGTCAAAAAACGCTTAGAAACAGGGATGTCTTTTACCGAGTTTTCATATCAATTAGTGCAGGGCTATGATTTCTATCATTTGAACAAGCACCACAACTGCATCATTCAGTTGGGTGGTTCTGACCAATGGGGAAACATTGTTACCGGTACAGAACTCATCCGTCGCAAAGCCGGTGGCGAGGCCTTCGCCGTAACTACGCCATTGATCAAAAAAGCGGATGGCACCAAATTCGGTAAAACCGAAAGCGGTTCAGTTTGGCTAGATCCAGACAAAACAAGCCCTTATGCATTTTATCAGTTTTGGCTCAATGCTTCTGACGCAGATGCAGCCAACTACATTCGCATTTTTACGCTGCGCAGCAAAGCAGAAATCGAAGCGCTAGAGGCTGCTCATGCCGAAGCTCCGCATTTGCGCGTGTTGCAAAAAGCAATTGCCGACGACATCACCACCCGCGTGCACGGAGCAGCAGCTTTGCAAACGGCAATTGCCGCGAGCAATATCCTTTTTGGAAAGTCTACTGCCGACGATCTGCGTTCGCTTTCAGAGAAAGATTTCTTTGCCGTATTTGAAGGTGTCCCACAAGCTACGATCTCTCAAGCAGAATTCGGAACGGGCATCAGTATTGTAGAAGCATTAGCTGCTAAATCAGGTTTTCTAAGCTCTAATGGAGAAGCACGCCGCGAGCTCAAAGCAAATGCTATTTCAGTCAACAAAGAAAAAGTGGGCGAAGATTTTATTGTTGGGCCAGCTCAATTAATCAATGAGCGCTACGTACTTCTAGGCAAGGGGAAGAAAAACAATTACATCTTGATTGTAGAGTAGTTGTTTTTTTGGCATGTCCTTTGTGTTGCCAAGAAAAATGCTACCTATGAAATCGCTACTACACATCGTTTTTGTCGCTTTAGCTATACCAATACTTACCAGTAGCGGTAAAGAGGTGTTCCCTGAAGTTGAAAATAATGCGTTTTCTTTAGGCGAAAAATTGCGTTACAAATTATCTTACGGGATTATTGATGCCGGAGAAGCAACGCTCTATCTCAAATGGACAGATCGCAAAGGTCACGGTAGGCCCTTGTTTCATGCCGTAGCAAAAGGTTATTCTATCAATACTTTTGACCACGTTTTTCATGTCGACGACACTTATGAATCTTACTTAGATCAGCGCAGTATCATGCCTTGGTTTTTCAAGCGCAGGGTAGACGAAGGCGGTTATAAAATCAGTCAGGACTACACTTTTCATCATCAGAATGAAACGGTAGAAACCAATAAAGGAAAAACGTTTAAAATTCCGATGGGTGCTCAAGATATGATTTCAGCTTTCTATTACGCCCGAACTTTAGATTTCAAAAACGCTAAAAAAGGCGAGACTTTCAGCTTTCCGATTTTCATGGACAACGAGGTTTTCACTCTGAAAATTAAATACCTCAATGACCAGGTCATTGAGACAGTGAAGGGTAAATTCAAGTGTCATAAATTTGTTCCACTTGTACAAACCGGTCGCTATTTCAAAGACGAAGAAGACGTTCAATTTTGGGTAACAGCCGATGCCAATAGAGTGCCCGTTTTGGTCAAGGCAAAATTACCTGTCGGTGTAGTTCGCTTGCATTTGGTAGGTTACACCAACTTGCGCAATCCACTTACTTCTAAGCGGTAATACCTACTCTACCACCATTTTTTGTACAACTCCACCAATTTGAACTATGTAGATACCGGCCGGCATATTTTCGAGGTGAATCGTTTGGGTAGTAGCGGTCATATTTTGACTCAACAGCTTTTTACCTTCAACATTCCTCATTTCCAATTCACGACCAATCAACTCAGGCATTACGCTGACAACCAAGATATCTTTAACTGGGTTAGGGTAGAGTTTGAACTCTTTTTGGTTTTCATTTAAACCTGTGAAGTCTAGTGTCAGGTTGATTGTAAGTATACTGTCACATCCTGCGGCGTTTGTGAGTATTTGAGTATATGTTCCCGAACTAGTGTAAGTTTCACCGTTCAAGGAATAACTATCCAAACCTGTTACATTAATCGTATTGCTTGTTGACTCATTTACTGTTACAAAAACGGTATCGGTACCTAAGCAGCCCTCGTTGCTGGCACCATTTAAGACATAACTACCGCTTGTTTGTGGCATAAAAGGCACGCCGTCTGGAATGTTGTTTTCCCAGTACATGAAAATACCACCGGTTCCTGTGAGCGTCACTTCTTGTCCAAAGCAAACACTTTGATCCGGACCAGCATTAAGGTCGGGTAGCGTTCCGTAAAATATCTGAAGTGTATCAGAGCCATTGCAACCAAGGCTGTCGTTCCCACTCACAACATAAGTACCGCTCATCGTAGGCACGAAAGTGGTGTCGTTGGGGATGTTACCGTTCCAAACGAGATTGTTTGCTCCGGTAGCCAAAAGTGTGATGCTATCACCTGGGCAAGGAAAGAGGTCATAACCAGCATTTACTGCAGGCGCAGGATTGATCGTGAGGAGTACTGAATCTGATGCCAAACAACCGTTCGGACTTGTGGCAAAAGCAGTGACATAACCACTATTCAAGGGGAAGAATGGAATGCCATTACTGACGTCGTTGTTGTTCCATAGAATATTGGGTGCACCTGTCGCGGTGAGTACGGCACTGTCTCCTTGACATACGGTAAGATCTTGCCCTGCATTGATGCTGAATTGTTCGAGCAGCACGTTGGTTTGATCCCAGGCAGAGCAACCATTGGCATCAAAACCCGAAAGCGTATAGGTTTGGTTGATGCTCGGCGTAAACGTAGATCCATTGCTCACATTTGGCGACCAAAAATAGGTGTTGGCTCCGGTTCCGTTGAGGGTCACTGTACCGCCATTACAAGCATATAAATCGGGCCCTGCACTGACTGTCGTGAGGGAATTTGAAGCGTTGAATAAATCGTTGATTTCACAGGCAGACAAACAGCGGTTCCAGATACCGATGTCGTCGATTTTACCATTAAAGTAAGATCCGCCAATGCCGCGGCCAATATAAAGTGGAAGCGTTGCACTCGTTACGCCTGTGTGGTTAAACGTACCAGTAGCAACGGCAACATTGTCTTTGTATAGCGTCATGGCGCCCGCATTGTACACCAATACAATGTGCGTCCAAACATTAGTGGTGCTGGTGCTTTGCGCCCAAATCCAGGCTGATTGTTGCTTGTTGGTGCCAAATTGCATGTTCGTTGCACCTGTTTGAAAAATCCAGATGAAGTTACCTGCCGCGTTAGTGGCATGCATGATGGGAATCCCAACTACTGAGCTCGTGTTGCGGTTGTGCCACAAGGAAACCGTAAAGGTGGAGGTTGGGTTAAAAGTAAAACTCGGGGTGTTGCGAATCAAATACTGAGAACTCCCATTGAAACTATATGCCGCATCGGGAGTGCCAAAACGGTCTGTGGTGAGTACAGCACCATTGTTGGTCAGGTGGTTGCTTAAACTTCCGGCATCGTTTCCATTGCCGTTAAATGGATAATAGCACTGCAGACCATAGACCGGTACATAACTCGGGATTTGGGCAGAGACAAGACTGGAAATCAGCAAAAAAATAAAGAGTAAAAATTTCATAAGAGCTCAGTTACTTACCGAAATTACGGAATTTTGATTTATTTTACAGCATGAAATACATCGTCTTATTAGGGCTCTTGCTCTTTTCTTCAACCATAAGCGCTCAGTATAAAACACTCACGCTCAAATCTGGCAGTGCTTACCGTTATACAAAGCTTCATTTTGTCTCGGATGACACCCTCTTTTTTAAGTCAAAAACAGATAAATTGGATTACAAGGTGGCCACAGCCGACCTCAGCACCAATTTTTTTGTGCCTTATGGAAAGTATTATCAATATGCTCGTAAATCCAAAAACTTGCTTCCCCTGAAAGTGGCAATGGGAGTGGGTGTAGGCCTCATGTTAGGCGGAGCAGGAGCTGCGTTTTTATTGGATACAGATTTTGTAGCCCTTTATGTCATCGTATTTGCTTCACCAGGAGGCATGCTTTACGCCGTCACAAAAACGATTCACGACAATAAAAAATTACATCAACGGGCCATACTTGCTCAATAAGGGTGATTTTGTCATGACTAAAAAGACCTATACCTTAACCCAGCTTGTTGCCAGCGTTAAGAATGTG
>JAJTGF010000097.1 GCA_021299335.1 Cryomorphaceae bacterium | reverse complement strand
GATGAAGACCTCATGGATGCCGCAAACCTCATCGAAGGCGAGCGCGTTCAAATTGTCAATATCAACAACGGTGAGCGTTTCGAGACTTACGTCATCAAGGGAGAGCGCCAAAGCGGCATGATTTGCCTGAACGGGCCGGCCGCCAGAAAAGTAGCCATCCACGACATCATTATCATCATAGGTTACGCCATGCTCGACTTCGAAGAAGCCAAAACCTTTAAGCCATCTTTGGTTTTTCCAAACGAACAAACTAACTTGCTCTCGTAAATTTACATGAGCAAGCGCCTAAACAACATTCAACACAAAATCCTAAGCTGGGAAGAAGCACGCCAACTCAGAGGTATTTGGGCGCTGCAAAGTCAAAAAGTAGCCTTTACAAATGGTTGCTTTGACATCCTTCATCTTGGACATGTCAGTTATTTGGCACAAGCAGCAGATACGGCTAACAGACTCATAGTTGGCATCAATACCGATGCTTCTGTGCGGATGCTCGAAAAAGCACCCAACCGACCCATCAATTCAGAAAATGCCCGCGCAACCGTACTTGCAGCACTTGGTTGTATTGATGCCGTTGTCCTCTTCAATGAACAAACTCCGCTAGAATTGATCGAATGGCTTAGACCTGATGTCCTACTAAAAGGAGCAGACTACGATGCCAATCAAACCGACCCGTCGGCCAAAAACTATATTGTAGGTTCTGACTTTGTGCGCTCTTATGGTGCAAGTGTTCAAACCATTCCATTTGTAGACGGCTATTCGACCACCGGGATTTTGGCAAAAGGGAACTAAGTTCATCCTTTTATTTTGATCTCAACGCCCGTTTGTTCTTGCTCTTGCTTCCACTTTTCTAATTTTTGCTGCAATTTGCTGTTCCTTGGAGAAGTAGAGGGCGGAAGATCTGAACTTTTAACGGGTTTTTTATCCTTTTCAAACTTGACTTGAATGGTTTCGTGCGGTCCTGTTTTTTCTTGATAAGTGCCCACACTTGGGTCATTTTGATATAGGCCAAACGCCGTTTTGAGCATTTCTTTGGATTCTTGCTGGCTTTGCTCAAACTGCTGTTTGGCGGCTTCTTTTTTCCCTTTTTGATCCCAACTGACCTTTGGGTCGTCTAATGTGCCACTGACGCGCACATACAAGCGCAATCCTGTTCCGTCATCGACGATTTCGCCGAATTCTGTTTGTGTTTCTTGCACCAATAAATCGCGCAAGCGCAGGCCAACCGCATAATCAATTTGGTGGTCAAAACTATGCGAACCTACCAAGTCTAAATCGAGCGCGGAGGAGGCGATGTGCATTTTTTCAAACTTCAGTTGTCGGTTCGCGATGGTAAATGTGTTGTTGAGCTGCTCAAAGCGGACATCCTTCAACTTTTGTTGCAATGCCAACTGATTTTTAGCCCCGAGAATTGGTTTGCCTTTACCAACGGTAAGGGTATTGGCGAGGTCCTGTAAAATTGGTGCGTGCAACAAACGTCCATTGTCTATCTGACAAGCAATTTGAGCCCGCAAGCTCGGTTCATCAAGACCTTTGAAGTAGTCGTATTTAGTGCGGACAGCAAAATCAAAATTACCTTTTCCTGAAAGGTGTTGATCGGTTAAAATGGCTTGATCAAAATTATCCCACACTTTGAATAAAACACCAAGTTCTACATTTTTGGCGCTGCCATTTGTTTCAATTTCAAATGCAGCAGGGCCTCGCTCGTTTAATTGCAACTGGCCATTCCAAAAGCCTTGCGCATGTTTGAACTTCAACTGCTCAAGTAGCAGCATATGAGCGCTTAATTTCAATGATCCTTTAACTTGATTGATTTCTTTGTTTTCATATTTCACTTGTTGAATGTCAAGGGGAAGAGAAATCATCAACTGCTCGGGTAGCATCCAGTCCCGTTTTTGAGGGGTTGACTCCGTATCAAAATCTGTGAAATCGACATTTTGAGCACGCAAGGCCCCGCTGAGTTGGAGAGGCAAATCACGACTGAATTGTTGAAGGTAATTGGGAATTTGAAGTTGAAGGTTTAAATCACTATTGCCAATCTTTGCCTTCAAGTCGCGGATATCGAGCTGATTTTCATCAAAAGTAGCAGTGGCACTCACCTGACGAAAACCATTTTTATAATCAGCAAAGCGTACATCGGCAGCTTTGATCCCAACGCGCCCTTTTATCTCGTGAGTTTGCCAATTATTTTGTTGATCCTGAACAACTTTAGCACGAACATTAAGCTGGGCAACGCCGCCAAGTTCTTTCACGTTGGCCAAAGGATAAATTGCTTGGATCAAGCTAAGCGGAACGATACCTTCTGCGTTAAAAGCGAGTTTCGGGCGCAAAAAATTGCTCAATTGGAATTGACCAAAAAATTGAGCGCCGCCAGTGTTAAATTGAAGTTGTTCAATGACGAGGTTATCGGTATCTATATTTAAGTACGTGCCATAACACTGCAGGTTTTCAATTTTTGCACCAAATTTTGGCTCGGTGAGTTCTCCTTTTTCAATGTTAAAATAGGCTTGTACCAATGGGTTTTCTCTGTCAAGAGCATCCTCGTAGTGCAGGTGAAAGTCTACATTTCCTTTTGCCTTGACCCGATGAAGCGCTCGAATAGATTTGGGCTGAACGGTCCGCACAAGCTGCACCAAAGACAGGTTTTCGGAACGAATGTCGAGACTACTGCGCACAGGACCAAATTCTGCATCAATTAAAAAAGGCAGCTTGGCCAACTTGATTTGTGCCTGAGGTAGTTTGATCAAATTTTGGGTTTGATCTACCAAAAGGGCAAGGTCAAAAACCAGTGGTTCATTTTTGAGCAAAACAACCTTGCCTTTTTTGATTTTGTTGAGCCAAATATCTCCCGAAGCTTGTAAGGTTGTTTTCTGGGCAGCGAATTTTCCTGATAAGGAGGCGCTTTTTACAGCTGTGCTCAAAAATTGAACCGGTTGAAACTATTGATTTGTTCAATATGATATTTACCTGCCCAAATGTCAAAAGGATTGAAGCGCAAACTGATCTGTTCTGCTCTTAAAAGGGTGTCTTTGGAGTCCAACGGGTCAGGAACCATTACGTTTTCAAAAGCAACACTTAATTGAGGAAAAGTGCGCCAAAAATGAAGGTTGATTTGCTCGACCTTTACGGGAACTTTAAGGTAGGTATTGGCCTGTGCCACAACCTTTTTGATGATGCGATCCTCAAAAACATAGAGTATGAAAGAAATGGTGGCCATCAGGACCAATAGCATCAAAAACGCACGCTTTGCAAACCGCCACCAAAACTTCATAATTCTCTAACGAAAAAACCCGCTATACGTTGCAAATAAAGTCTAGAATTTTTTTTAGCCCTATCTTTGTAGCCTCAATAATATACTCATGAGCCATCCAGAACTTTCGGAACAAGAAATTTTGCGCCGCGAATCTTTGCAAAAATTGCGCGATCTCGGCATTGATCCTTATCCAGCGGCACTCTACCCCGTAGATGCTTTCGCTGCCGATATCAAGCAAAATTTTGAAGACGGAAAACAGGTTTGTTTGGCTGGGCGCATGCTCTCGCAGCGCATTATGGGGAAGGCTTCGTTTGCAGAAATTCAAGATGCATCGGGCCGCATTCAAGTCTATTTCAACCGCGACGAACTCTGCCCAGGCGAAGACAAAACGCTCTATAATGAAGTTTTCAAAAAACTCCTCGACCTTGGAGACTTCCTTGGCATCAAAGGCCATTTATTTAAAACACAAGTAGGAGAAATTTCTGTACACGTCACTGATTTTCAGTTGCTCAGTAAGTCTTTGCGCCCCTTGCCGCTTCCCAAAACAGATGCGGCAGGAGTTGTACACGACGCTTTCACCGACCCAGAGTTGCGCTACCGCCAACGCTATGTCGACCTCGTCGTGAACCGACAAGTGAAAGAAGTCTTTATCAAAAGAACCAAGTTGTTCAACGCCATGCGCGACTTCTTTAACCGTGCGGGCTATATGGAAGTAGAAACCCCGGTTTTACAGGCCATACCAGGCGGAGCATCGGCAAGACCCTTTATTACGCATCACAACGCGCTCGACATTCCGCTTTACATGCGCATTGCCAATGAGCTTTACCTGAAAAGACTCATTGTGGGTGGCTTCGATGGCGTTTATGAGTTTTCCAAAAACTTCCGCAACGAAGGCATGGACCGCACGCACAACCCAGAGTTCACTGCCATGGAAATCTACGTCGCCTACAAAGACTACAACTGGATGATGGACTTCACCGAACAACTGCTCGAGCATTGTGCCTTAGCCGTGAACGGAACTACTATTGCCCAATTTGGCGAACACACCATCGATTTCAAAGCGCCGTATAAGCGCGTCACCATGCGCCAAGCCATCATTGACTTCACTGGCTTTGATATCGGCGGCAAAACCGAAGACGAACTCCGAAGCGCAGCAAGAGGCATGGGAATTGAAGTAGACGAAACAATGGGTAAAGGCAAGCTGATCGATGAAATTTTTGGAGAAAAGTGCGAAGGCAATTACATCCAACCGACTTTCATCACGGACTACCCAAAAGAGATGTCACCGCTTTGTAAAGTACACCGCGAAGACCCAAGCCTCACCGAACGATTCGAACTCATGGTCTGTGGAAAAGAGGTGGCCAATGCTTACTCTGAGCTCAATGACCCTATTGACCAACGCGAGCGTTTTGAGGAGCAACTTAAGTTGCAAGAGCGCGGCGACGACGAAGCTATGTTTATTGACCAAGATTTCTTGCGCGCCCTAGAATACGGCATGCCGCCAACCAGCGGTTTGGGAATCGGCATGGACCGCCTCATTATGTACCTCACCAACAACGCCTCTATCCAGGAAGTGCTTTTCTTCCCGCAAATGCGCCCAGAAGTTCAAACGCCTCAAGTAGCACTCAACGATACCGAGACCGCCATTTATGAAAAAATGAAGCAAGAAAAGCAAATGTTGCTCGGCGAGCTTCGTGCGCAGTTTGACATCAGTAATAAATTGTGGGATACCTCACTCAAAACCCTGACCAAAAATCAACTTTTAGCGGTCAGTAAAGAGGATGATCTTTTGTTTGTAAAGCTACTCTAAATTACTCCGCAATATTTTTGCGTAGTAATATTTTGTTTAGATATATTTCTTTGTGAATTCCCAAAGAACAATTCCTGCACAAACGCTCACATTCAGGCTGTGCTTGGTGCCAAATTGTGGAATTTCTATGATATGATCAGCGTTGTCTAAGGCTGCTTGCTCTACGCCATCTACCTCATTGCCAAACACCAACGCAAAGCCTTGTGCACTCAACTGATGGATGTCTTGCAAAAGCGTCGTTTGAACTGCTTGCTCTACCACACAAATGGCATAGCCCTTTTCTTTGAGTTCGCTAAGTGCATCTTGTAAAGATGAGCGGTATTGCCAGCGTACAGTTTCGGTAGCCCCCAAAGCGGTTTTGTGGATGTCGCGATGCGGCGGCTGGGCGGTGATGCCGCACAAATAAATCTGCTCGACATTAAAC
Organism: Cryomorphaceae bacterium; assembly: GCA_021299335.1. Taxonomy (GTDB): domain Bacteria; phylum Bacteroidota; class Bacteroidia; order Flavobacteriales_D; family Crocinitomicaceae; genus UBA952. The sequence goes on along the minus strand of JAJTGF010000097.1, from coordinate 1,629 downwards.
GCATCTGCCGTTCTGAAAAACGAACCGATGTTGTTGAGCGAGCGTATGCTGTCCAAGACCAAAACCAAAGGAAATTTCTGCTGTGCTTGATAAGCCTCTTCGCTGACGCGATTGAGCTCCCATAACTTGAGTTTCTTAGTGGTGTTTGCTGACATCTATGGCTCAAAAATACTGTAAAATTGTGGAAAAATAGCCCAAACTTCGGGGCTAAAAAGGCCTATCTTTACTTCTCTAAAAAATACAAGTGTCCAAGCATAGCGCAGAAAAAAGTTCCGAAACACCCTTGATGAAACAATACAATCAAATCAAGGCGCGACACCCAGAAGCCATGTTGCTTTTCAGGGTCGGAGACTTTTACGAAACATTTGGAGAAGATGCCATCAAAGCAAGCCGCATTCTAGGCATTATCCTCACCAAAAGAAAAAACGGAGCCGCTGCCGAAATGGAACTCGCAGGCTTTCCGCACCACTCTCTAGAGACCTACTTGCCCAAACTCGTAAGAGCAGGGCAACGCGTGGCCATTTGCGATCAGCTAGAAGATCCAAAAATGACCAAAACCATCGTGAAGCGCGGCGTTACCGAACTCGTGACGCCCGGCTTGGCTTTCAACGACCAAGTTTTGGACCAGCGCAGCAACAACTTTTTGTGTGCGCTATACCTCGACAAAACAGCAATTGGCGCGGCCTTTCTTGACATTTCTACCGGCGAATTTCTTGTCGCACAAGGCGCAGCGCAGTACATAGACAAACTCATCAGCGGATTCAGACCCAGTGAGATCATCTATCCAAAAAGCAAAACAAGTGCGGTGCATGAATTATTTGGCAACGATGCCTTCCACTTCAAATTGGAGGATTGGGTTTTTGGCGCTGACTTCGCCAACGAACAACTCAACAAACATTTCGGCACCAAATCACTCAAGGGTTTTGGACTCGAAAACCAAGAACTCGCCATTATTGCTGCGGGTGCAGTTTTCCACTATTTATCGGAGAACCAACAACAACAACTCGGACACATTACGGGTATTTCACGCATTGCCCCAGACCGCTACATGTGGCTAGACCGTTTTACGGTGCGCAATCTCGAACTCGTACACTCTCCCCACGACAACGCAGTCACGCTTGCGCACATACTGGACAAAACGAAAACCCCAATGGGAGGCAGGTTATTAAAACGCTGGTTGGTCTTGCCACTCAAAGACCGTGCGCCCATAGAAGAGCGGCATCAGGTTGTTGCGGCACTTAAAGAAGAGCAACACCTCCACGACGAACTAGACGACCGCCTCCGCGAAATCGGCGATCTAGAAAGACTCATCTCTAAAGTCGCTGTAGGTAAAATCAACCCGCGTGAGGTGCAGCATCTCAAGCGTACCCTCCAACAAATTCAACCAATTGCCCAACTGCTAAGCCCGCTAGCGAACCCCAGTTTGCAGGCACTCATCAACAACTTAGATGCGTGCCAACAACTCATCGACCTCATCGATACCAACCTGACTGCCGAACCCGCCGTTCAAATCGGGAAAGGCCCCGTTATTAAAGAGGGAAGGGACACACAACTAGACGAACTTCGCAGCATTTCTACCAACGGCAAAGACTACCTCGAGCAAATTCAAGAAAGAGAAAGTCAAGCAAC
>JAJTGF010000096.1 GCA_021299335.1 Cryomorphaceae bacterium | reverse complement strand
ACACCATTTGTAATCGAAGTCAATACCACACCAGGCTTTTCACCCGCGAGTATTGTCCCTCAGATGCTGGGCGCCGCTGATATAGACCTCCAAGACTTTTGGACAGAGGTTATTTCGGTAGAGCTTGGTATGTAGCCAACCGATTGAGCAGAGGCTCCATTTTTTTAGACATTGCCGCACCTGAAATAGGATAGTTATTGGCAATGATGGCGAATGCGATTTGGTGTCCATTTGCAGCGTCGACATAACCCGAATAAGCTTTGATCCCGTTGATACTCCCGCTTTTCGCGTGCACTTTTCCTTCGCCAGGTTGTCCTTTACACAAGTTTTTGACCGTTCCTGTTTGACCTGCAATCGGCAAACTCTTCAAATACACTTGAAAATGATTTTTTTGGGTTTGAACGGCCAGTAAGTGAACGTACTGCGACGCACTCATGCGATTGACTTTTGAAAGCCCGCTGCCATCGACGATGCCGTTCGTCCCGAGTTGCCAGGTCAAAAATAGGCTATCGAGTACGCGCAAGCCATTTTCATAGGTACCCATCCCGTATTGCGCAGCGCCAATCTGACGCACCAAACCTTCGGCAAAAAGATTGATGCTGCGTTGGTTGGTCCAATATACGACATCTGCTAATTGCGCTCCGATTTCGGTATGTATTAAGTTTAAATTTTCAGAGCGCTGGGACTTTAATTGAGGATGCAAGCGCACCGCAGCGCTGCCGCCATCTACCCGAATACCTTGCTTTTGAAGTTCTTGATAAAACATTTGTGCCAAGAGTTGCTCTGGATCGGGCATACTGCCCTTGACCTCAAATGCCGTGCGGTTGGCAGGCAACTTGCCTTTGATTACCCTTTGATAATTGTAGGGCTCTCCGTGAATAAAGGTTTCGTCGCCGCTTACACTTGCGGCTTTTGCCTCTATCGCTAATTGATAGTTGAATTCTGTCGGGTAACAGTTCTTCAGAACAAGCGGAGTTCCGGGTGCACCCGTTTGAAAAGTCAATTTCAAGGTGTTATCGAAAAAATTGAGTCCGTAAGAGCCGCAGCCATAATAGTTGCCCATATCTAGTCGCTCCCAACCTACGGGGCATTTGTCGTAACCAAAAGCACTGGCATCGGCAATAATTTGTCCTGTTATGTATTGAATCCCCTGGTTTTGAATGATTTTTACCCAAGAATTGAGAAATTCGAGTTCGCGTCCTGATTCGTTGAAATAGCGAGAACCTAAAGTTACATCGCCTCCACCTATGATCCATACATTACCGTGAAAGACACCGTGTTCCTTGAGTTGACCATCTAATAAAATTTGCGTTTTGGCCGCGTAATCTGGCCCGAGGACTTCTAGCGCTGCTGCTGTACTCACGAGCTTGGTGATGGATGCAGCGGGCAATTGTTTGGCCGCGTGAAAAGCAGCCAAAGTATCGCCTGTTTGGAGGTCTACTGCGCAAATACTCCAGTTGGCGCCAGCAAGTTGTGGATCATTGACCAACTGCAAAACTGCGGTTTGCAATGGAAATTGAGCCACTATGTAAAGCGGACAAAACCCAAATAACAAGTATATCTTCCGAAGCATTGTCGACAAATTTAATGTAATTTTACATTTCAAAAATGAAGCCATGTTGCGAAGTCAAGAAGAAAAAATAAAAGGCCTGTACAGCATTTACCCTCACGTTTTTAGCGATGAGCGCGGCTATTTTTTTGAATCTTTCAAAGCATCGAACTACGCAGCTATTACCAATGGCCTGGCTTTCGTTCAAGACAACGTCTCGCAATCGGTCAAAGGAACCCTCCGCGGCTTGCATTTTCAAACCAATCCTTTTGCGCAAGGCAAACTGGTTCAGGTACTCAACGGCGCTGTCCTAGATGTGGCTGTCGATCTTCGCAAATCTTCACCCACTTACGGCGAACATTTCAAAATGATTTTAAGTGCTGAAAATGCAGTTCAGTTGTATATTCCGCCGGGGTTTGCCCATGGTTTTTTAGCGCTAGAAGACCACACCATTTTCAGCTATAAATGTACCGCCCCCTACCATCATGCTTCAGAAGTTTGTTTGCGTTGGGATGATCCCCACCTCAACATCGATTGGGGCCTGCAACAAACACCATTTCTATCAGCAAAAGATGCCGCTGGGCTCGACTTCCACTCCTTTCAAACACCATTTGAATAAAAGATGTCGGAACCAACCAACCCCAATGACTACATTCGTATTCAGGGTGCTCGCGAACACAACCTCAAAAACATCCACCTCGAAATTCCGCGGCAAAAACTTGTCGTCTTCACGGGTTTGAGCGGAAGTGGTAAGTCATCTTTGGCTTTTGACACCATTTTTGCCGAAGGACAGCGGCGTTACCTCGACACCTTTTCGGCCTATGTCAGACAATTTATTGGCGGTCTCGAAAGACCGGATGTAGACAAAATAGACGGCCTCAGCCCCGTGATTTCCATCGAGCAAAAAACGGTTGGTCGCTCACCGAGGTCTACCGTTGGCACCATAACGGAACTCTACGATTTCTTTCGCTTGCTTTTTGCCAGAACCGCCACTGCTTATTCTTACCAGACCGGCGAGTAAATGGTGCAATATGCCGACCACGACATCACCCAACTGATCCAAAGCACCTTTCAAGGTAAAAAAGTAGCGCTCCTCGCGCCGAAAGTCAAGGGTCGAAAAGGACATTACCGCGAACTATTCGAGCAAATACAGCGAATGGGTTACACGAGAGTGCGTGTCGATGGCGTCATGCTCGAACTCAACAAAAGCATCAAACTTGACCGCTACAAAACACACGACATCGAAATCGTGGTCGACCGCTTTATTGCCGGCGATGTCGACGTCAAACGCTGTCAAGAAACAGTCCAGACCTGCATGAAATTAGGAGAAGGCACACTCATGGTAGTCGATCTTGAAAATGGCAATACACGCCATTACAGTCGCTCATTGATGTGCCCCACGACCGGTATCTCTTATCCAGAACCCGAACCCAATTTGTTTTCTTTCAATTCGCCCTATGGCGCTTGCCCGACGTGTAAAGGCCTCGGTGAGGTCAGTGAAATGGACCCCGATAAAATCATTCCCGACCCCTCGCTCTCCATCAAAAAAGGCGGACTCGCGCCATTAGGGGCATACAAGAGGTCATGGATTTTTGATAAAATTGAAAAAATCTTAATAGCGCAGCAATACACGCTGAATACGCCCATTTGCGACATCGACGAAGAACTCATTGAGTTATTGCTTTACGGCAATGAAGATATGGAGCTTGGTCCGCTCGATTCGCAGGAGCGCTTCGAAGGTTTGCTTCATTTCCTTGGGCGTCATGCCGAAGATTCTTCTACCGCCATTGAAAGATGGGCACAAAGCTTTATGCACAAAAAAACATGCCCAAATTGCGCAGGTTTTCGACTCAAAAAAGAAGCCCTGCACTTTAAAATTGGTCAGCTACATATCGGTGAACTTGCCCTTATGGATTTACAAGCACTGCAAGATTGGTGCAACACCCTTCCCTCACTACTCGACGAACAAGCCCAATGGATTGGTAAAGAAATCATCAAGGAAATCAATGCCCGACTCGGCTTTATTCTCGAGGTAGGACTCGATTACCTCACCATGCACCGCAGTGCCAAAACACTTTCTGGCGGCGAGGCGCAGCGCATTCGTTTGGCTACTCAAATAGGCACCGAACTGCTCAATGTACTTTACATTCTCGACGAACCCTCCATTGGGCTTCACCAAAGAGACAATACCAAACTGATCAACTCACTCACCAAATTGCGCGACGTCGGCAACACAGTCTTAGTAGTTGAGCACGACAAAGAAATGATGGAAGCCGCAGACTTTATCGTCGATATCGGGCCAGGTGCGGGGCGACACGGAGGTGAAATTGTCTTTGCAGGCACTTATCCTGAAATGCTCAAAGCAAATACGGTTACTGCTTCTTTTTTAAATGGAAATAGAAGCATTTCTATTCCAGAAAAGACAAGAAGCGGCAATGGAAATTTCTTAAAACTCAAAGGGGCTTCGGGCCACAACCTCAAAAATATCAACATTGAAATCCCGCTAGGCACACTTACTTACGTGACCGGCGTGAGCGGCAGCGGAAAATCTTCTTTGATCAATCAGACGCTGTTTCCGTTACTCATGAATCACTTTTACGAACCCATTCGCACACCGCTTTCTTTTAAAGAAATCACTGGGCTTGAGCACCTCGATAAAGTCATAGAAATTGACCAAAGCCCCATTGGCCGTACGCCGCGCTCCAATCCAGTTAC
>JAJTGF010000095.1 GCA_021299335.1 Cryomorphaceae bacterium | reverse complement strand
CAACGGAATCCTTACTTTTGTACTGCTCCTGATCAGTAGTTTATTCTTAAAAGCGTCACCTACTCATGAAACTTCTCCTCTCTGACAACCAGTTGCACTTGCGTTTTGCACCACTTACCCTGACGCGTCCGCTAGCCGCTTTGCGCTGCGGCCTTTATACCAATGCAGAGCGCTGGCAACAATTGCTGCCAAGTGCAGAAATCGGTTTTGAGACCGAAGCATACCTTCAAAGTAAATTTCCGCACAACAACGGTATTTGGATCAATGCGCAAGTCATTCCAAATCGGCAATTAGCCAGGTCGGTTAGCCAACTTAAAACAGGTGAAAAACTGTATGTGAATGAGGTGTTGGTGGCTCAAAATGGCGCTGGTCAAGACAAAATAGAATACCCCGATTCAAACATCATCATCCTTGAAAACCGCTGGGATCTCTATCTTAAAAATGCGGCTGTTTTAAAATCAGACTTCAGCCTTGCCTGCGACAACCGCAAAAGTCAAGTATTGAGCGCAAGTAATCGCTTAATTGGCCCCGCTGACCACTTATTCATCGAAGAAGGTGCGCGCATCGAAGGCGCCATTCTCAATACCCATGAAGGCCCAATTTATGTCGGAAAAAACGCCGAAATCATGGAAGGCGCTATGCTGCGCGGTCCGCTTGCTATTATGGAGGGCGCTGTTGTTAAAATGGGAGCCAAAATATACGGCGCCACCACCATTGGGCCGGAGTGCAGAATTGGTGGCGAGGTAAGCAATAGCATTTTTCTAGGGTATGCCAACAAAGGGCACGACGGTTTTATAGGCAATGCACTCATTGGCGAATGGTGTAACCTCGGTGCTGACACCAACTGCTCCAATCTCAAAAACAACTACGGCAAGGTCAATACCTACTCTTACGAAACGCAACAACAAGTACCTACCAACGAACTTTTCATGGGCCTCACCCTCGGAGACCACAGCAAATCGGCGATCAATGTCCAATTCAATACGGCAAGTGTTGTAGGGGTCTGCTCCAATGTTTTTTGCACGCATTTCCCTCCTAAATTCGTTGCCTCTTTTCAATGGGTATCGGATGAAGGCAATGAAAAATACGATCTCGACAAAGCAATTGAGGCCGCAACTGCCATGATGACCAGAAGAAACGTGGCTTTCAGCTCAGAAGACAGACAAATTTTTGAATTCTTAGCGAAGAACTGACTTTTTTGCAGTTTTCCTGTCTTTGGCATGCATCTTGACACCTCGAACGCCTGAAACAATTTTACTATGAGCAATCTTTTTGACCAAGGTTTTTTTGGCTTAAATGGCTACGACGCCGACGCTGAGTTTATTCCACTCATTACCGCCGAGGAAGAGGAGCACATGAACAAGCAAGAATTCCCGGAAGAGCTTCCTATTTTGCCTTTGCGCAACAACGTGCTTTTTCCCGGAGTGGTTATTCCGATCACCGTTGGTCGCGACAAAAGCATTAAGCTCATACAAGAAGCCAACAAAGGCAACAAAATAATCGGGGTAGTTTCTCAAAAAAACCAAGATGTCGAGGCACCTCAATTCAATGACCTCCATCAAGTAGGGACCGTCGCGCAAATCATACGCTTGCTCAAAATGCCCGATGGCAGCTCTACTGTGATCATTCAAGGGAAGCGCCGTTTTGAAATGGTACAAGCAACCCAGACCGAACCCTACATGAAGGCAAAGGTACGCGTGCTCACTGAGCAAGCCCTAGATGCCGCCAATAAAGAACTCGAGGTTATGTTCAATACTATTAAAGACCTCGCCCTGCAAATCATCCGCGAAAGCCCCAATATCCCCTCCGAAGCACAATTTGCCATCGGCAATATCGACAGTCCAAGTTTCTTGGTCAATTTCATCTCTTCCAATATGAATGCGGATGTCGCCAAAAAACAAGCTATGCTCGAAGAAATGGACATGAAAAAACGCGTCATGATGGTGCTCGAGCACCTCACCGCCGAGATCCAAGTCCTCGAAATGCGCAATGAAATTCAAAATAAAGTGCGCAAAGACCTCGACAAACAACAACGCGAGTACTTCTTGCACCAACAAATGCGCACCATCCAAGACGAGCTCGGCGATAACCCACAAATTGCAGATGCCCGCGAGCTCGAAAAGCGCGCTCAACACAAAAAATGGGACGAGCGCGTGGCCAAACTTTTTGGTAAAGAACTCGAGAAATTACAGCGCATGAACCCTCAGGGTGCAGAATACACCGTGCAACTCAATTACCTCGACCTTTTGCTAGAACTCCCCTGGAATGTCTACAGCAAAGACAAACTAGACCTCAATGCAGCAAAGCGCATTTTAGAACGCGATCATTTTGGTTTAGAAAAAGTAAAGGAGCGCATTTTAGAATACTTAGCAGTGCTCAAACTCAAGGGCAACATGAAAGCGCCTATCTTGTGTTTTTATGGGCCTCCTGGGGTGGGTAAAACCTCTTTAGGTAAGTCTATTGCCGAGGCACTTGGCAGAAAATACGTCAGAATGTCGCTAGGCGGCCTGCACGACGAAGCAGAAATTAGAGGTCACCGCAAAACGTATATCGGCGCCATGCCGGGTCGCATCATGCAAAACCTCAAAAAGACCGAAACAGCCAACCCTGTTTTTGTCTTAGACGAAATTGATAAACTAGGACGTAGCAATCATGGCGACCCGTCTTCGGCACTTCTCGAAGTATTGGACCCAGAACAAAATGGCAATTTCTACGACAACTACGTCGAAACCGAGTTTGATCTTTCTAAAGTATTGTTTATCGCTACCGCCAACAACCTCCAAAGCATCCAAGGTCCTTTACTCGACCGCATGGAAATCATCGAGGTCAATGGCTATACGCTCGAAGAAAAGATAGAAATCGCCAAGCGCCACCTCCTACCCAAGCAAATCGCCGCACATGGCATCGGGAAAAACGACATCTTAATCGATAAAAAACTATGGCAGCAAATCATCGAGTCCTACACCTTTGAATCGGGTGTGCGTGGCCTCGATAAAATGGTAGCCAAATTGGTGCGCAACCGTGCGCGGCAAATTGCCATGGAAGAATCTTTTGAAGCCAAACTCAGTCCAGACGACCTCTTCACCTTTTTGGGTGCGGGCCGCATGCGCACCAAATACGACAACAACGATGTCGCTGGCGTAGTGACAGGCCTTGCCTGGACGGCCGCTGGTGGTGACATTTTATTCATCGAAAGCCTCATTTCTAAGGGGAACGGTAAATTAAACCTTACTGGGAATCTAGGGGAGGTCATGAAAGAATCTGCCGTTATTGCATTGGAATACCTTAAAAGTCACCACGAACTCCTAGACCTTAATCCCGAAGTATTTGCCCATCACAACGTCCATATTCACGTTCCAGAAGGCGCAACTCCCAAAGACGGTCCAAGCGCAGGCGTCACTATGCTCACCGCCCTCGCCTCTTTGTTCACGCAGCGAAAGGTCAAGAAAAACCTCGCCATGACGGGCGAAATCACCTTGCGCGGCGACGTCTTGCCTGTAGGAGGCGTCAAAGAAAAAATATTGGCAGCCAAGCGCGCAGGCATCACCGACCTCATTTTGTGCAGTAAGAATAAGCAAGACGTCGATGAAATCCCTGCTGTTTACCTGAAGGGCCTCAAAATTGACTACGTCAGCAAAATGTCTGAAGTTCTGCAATTGGCCTTGCTAAAGGAAAAAGTGAGTACGCCTAAATCGTTGGTCGTTCCCGAGAAAAAGTAATGTCTGGTCCTTATCCTCATGTTGTGGTGTACGACGGCGTTTGCTTGCTCTGCAATCGCCTGATCAAATACTTACTCAAAAAAGACCGACAGCAACTCCTGATGTTCAGCACTTATCAGGGCTTACCTGATGTGATTTCCAAAAAAGGACTTCAATTTCCGATGGAAGAAAGTATTTCATACTACCGAAAAGGAGTTTGGTGGCAGCAAAGCAATGCCATTCTACTGATTTACAAAGATATTCACGGGGCTTTTCACTGGTCTCAAATCGCCTGGATATTCCCGCGTGTTGCTAGAGATTTCATCTACCGAATCATTTCCAAAAACAGATATCGCTGGTTTGGCAAGCACGAAAGCTGCCTTCTGCCTGAACCTTCAATCCGCGCTCGTTTTATTGGTTAAAATATTGTAAATTGGAGGCTAAAATTGCTCGCTATGCCTAAAATTTACCTGCCCATTCTCTTGTCTCTGACCTTTCTCTGCATAACTCTAGTAAGGGCGCAACAAATGCCAAAGCCTTCTTCGGTCGAAATTGCGACCCTACCCAATTGGGCGCAACTCATGTACAGCGAGCAGCCCAACGTTCAAATGGTGCAGAATGCGTATCAAGATTATTA
>JAJTGF010000094.1 GCA_021299335.1 Cryomorphaceae bacterium | reverse complement strand
GCAGCGTTTCAATTGGTCAGAGGCCAAGAAAGCATACGTGATGCTCGGTGTTACGGGCCCCAACGAATACGAAAACAATGTCAATAACAATTGGTATACCAACTATATTGCGCGTTGGTGCATTGCCTATTGTTTGGAAGTGAATGCTCAGGTTCAGCAAGCCCTACCGCAAAAATTAAGCGCGCAAGAGCTCGAGAAATTTGAGCACATCGTAGCCAATGTCTATTTACCCCAACTAGAGGGTACCAATGTCTTCTTGCAACAAGATGGCTTCATGGACAAAGAACAACTCACGGTTGCCGACATCAGAGTAGCAGAGCGTCCGATCAATCAACATTGGTCCTGGGATCGCATTTTGCGCTCCATCTTTATCAAGCAAGCAGATGTCTTACAAGGCCTTTACCTATTCGAAGATCATTTTACGGAAGAAGTAATCCGCGAAAACTTCGATTTTTACGAACCCAAAACCGTTCACGAGTCATCGTTATCTCCTTGCGTACACGTGATTTTAGCAGCTAAAATCAAGCGCTTGGATAAAGCGCTCGAATTATACCTCAGAACAAGTCGTCTCGACCTCGACGATTACAACCACGAAGCTGATGAAGGCTTGCACATTACATCGATGGCAGGTACCTGGATGTCAGTTGTAGAAGGTATGGCGGGCGTTCGTGTATATGAAAATGGGTTATCAATCAATCCTCAAATTCCAACATCTTGGAACAGTTATTCCTTTCAAATCCGCTATCAAAATCAACCACTAGCCATAGCGATCAGTCAGCATAAAGTAACAATTACTAACTTAGGTTCAGCGCTGATTTCATGTGAACTAGCAGGTGCCGCCATAGAAATTGAGGTAGGTGCCACGCATGAAGCAGCACTGAAGTAATTCAGGTTGCCATGAAAAAGATTTTATTGTTTTGTTTAGGCTTATTTAGTGCTAAAGCACTCACGGCACAAGTAAATCCGACTAACAGACAAGTTGTTTTGCAAGCCTATTGGTGGGATTACTGGAACACCAACTATCCGAACGGTTGGGCCAACTACCTGACCGAACTCGCGCCACGCTTGGCGGAACTCGGTGTTGATGCCATTTGGATCCCGCCCACCATCAAAAATTCAGGGACCAATAGCGTTGGGTATTCACCTTTCGACCACTACGACCTCGGTGACAAATTCCAGAAGAACAGCACCAAAACCCGCATGGGCGACAAAGACGAACTTTTGCGCATGGTAGCTGTCATGCATGCCAATGGTATTGATGTCATCCAAGATGTTGTGTTGAATCATGTGAGCAACGCAGGAAGCGCCAATGGTGCGGGCGGTCAAGACCCGGCAGCCATGGACGACGGCCAAAACAACCGCTACAAAAACTTTCGTTACGTGAGCTTTAAGACACCTGCTTCAGCAGAGAGTGCAAGTAATTATTTGGCTCGTGAAGGTCGCTTTTCGAAAAATTGGCAAAATTTTTATCCCAACAACAATAACTTGTGTTGTACCAACGACATCAATTCACCTTATTGGGGCCCCGATGTATCTTTTGAAAGCAATGCATACGGACTCTCATCTAATGCTTTGTACAACCCACCTCAAGGCACTGACTACATGCGCAGTGGCATGAGAAATTGGCTCATTTGGTACAAAAAGCAAGTAGGTTTTGATGGCTTGCGATTCGATGCTGTCAAACATTTTCCGACGTATGTGGCCGAGGATGTACTTTGGAACTTGCAATATGGTGCCATGTGGGCAAGCGGTGGACCAGAATTATTTGCAGTGGGCGAATGGGTAGGCAGTACTGCGCAACTAGACGCTTGGGCCGACGCCGTTCAAAACCGAGCGGGTACTTTTGATTTCAATTTACGTTTTGCGTTATCTGCAATGGTCACCTCTAATGGCAATTACGATTTAGGTCAAATTCCAGCGCAGCAACAGCAAAATCGCCAACGCACTGTTCCTTTTGTCAACAACCACGATACATTCAGGCCGCAGCTCTCTGCACAAGGCAATTATACCGGCTGGAACGCTGGCTCGGAACTCAGCCCGCACATCGAACCCAACGATGGTCGTAATTCGGCAGCACATGCAATTGTAATGGCTATGGATGGCGCACCTCAACTATTTTTTGAAGATCTTTTCAATGTGGGCTACAATGGCAACCGCTTTGGTCACCAGCCGACTGATGCTGCGGCACTTCCAATAGACAGCGATGTGGCTAATTTATTGTGGTGTCATCAAAATCTACACTTCAAAGACGGCGCCTATTTTGTGCGCTGGCAAGCGCCTGATGCACTCGTGATCGAACGTGGCTCTAAAGCACTCATCGGTATTACCGATAGTTGGTCGCAGGGTCAGAATCTGACCGGTGTTCAGACCAATTGGCCCGACGGCACCGTTCTGACCGATTATTCAGGAGCCAATACCAATACGACTACAGTTTATGGTGGGGGCAAGGTCAATATCTGGATTCCGCCCTGCGATGGCAGTGCCAATTTGGGGCGTCGTGGCTACTGCGTTTGGGCACCTATCGGTATTGACACCAATTACCAGCGCCCGTCTAAAAATGTGGTTCAGGAATGGGAAATGAACGACGACCTCGGTGATCGCCACGCTAATTCGCTGCAGCAAGGCGGCAAATTGCCCAACAATAGTCTTGAATGCAGGGTAGTGGGCCGCATCTACGCAAAAGCTGGGCAGGAAGTTCAGGTAGAGTGGTACCCTAGTGCGCCTAATTTAGCGCTCACACTGGGTGTACTCGATAAAAACTGTACGCCTTTAGATTCGCTCACTCAGACCGGTAACGGTGTTTTCACTTTTGTGCCCACTTACAGCGGATGGTATACGATTCGCTTGCGCAATGCAACAGCGACGCAAGCCGGGCAGCATTGTTGGGTCAAAGCTATTTATGAAGCGCCTGCTGTTGTTCAGACCAACGAAGTCAAAAACAAATGCGCTTGTGCCTTTACTGAGCCCGGGATCGGTTTGGAAGAGTTTGCCGATTTAGAGGTGACCGTTTTTCCGAATCCGACAAATGGACAGTTCAAAATTGCGTTGTCTGAAGGCTTGCGCTTAGAAAATTTGGCCATTATTGATGCATTAGGAAAGTCCAGAGACCTACATTTCGTTTCAGAAAATGACAAAGAATACCAAGTCGAAGTCAATGATTTAGAAAACGGATTGTATTGGCTCAGCATTCAAACCAATCAAGGAAAGGTATTCAAACCAATTGAATTGGCGCCTTGATCAATCTACAGTGAGGTGCCCTTTTGCGTAGGCGTAAAGGCGGTTGCGCTCCGCTACTTCTTTGCGAAAATAGCTTTCTTGTTGTTTGGGGATGTAGCGCTTTTTGTGCTGACCAAGTAAAAGGATATTCCAAATTTTTTTTACCCAATTGTAAGCAGGAAGGTAGTGCTCGTCGATCGGGCTTTTCTCTTCGAGGCTTTGATGAAGATCGGGATGTAGTCCCATTTGCAGCAATTGTGTGCGCACTTGCTCCGAACGCGCATTGAATTTTTGAAGGTGTTCGGGGTCGACTTCCTTGAGTTTGGCAATGCGGTTAGCCTGAAACTCTAGGTCCAGAAAAGCACGCTCTAATTCTTCAATGGTCATCATGATGCTGCAAAAATAGCTTAAATCTTTTCAAAGTAGCCCAAAAATTCAGCGTTGCCATCGCCGCCAAGAATCGGAGAATCCATGTAGCCCTTCCATTTCAGTTGATTGCGCAGCGCCATTTGCTTGATGTTTTCGAGAAGAGCGGGGTACTGACTGCTGTCTTTTACAACGCCAGCTTTGTTGAGCGCGCCTGGGCCGAGTTCAAATTGTGGTTTAACGAGTAAAATGATTTGAGCGCCTACTTTTAGGAAAGGGATGGTGAAGGGCAGTACTTTTTCTAAAGAAATAAAGGATACATCGACCACCAATCCATCTATTTCTTCTGGAATTAATTTTTCGGTGAGGTCGCGGGCGTGGGTTTTCTCTAAATTGACCACTCTTAGGTCGTTTTTGATTTTGTCGTGGAGTTGCTTTTGCCCGACATCGACGCAATAGGACTTAGCCAAGCCTCGGTCTAGCATTACTTCTGTGAATCCGCCTGTACTTGCACCTAAATCAATGAAAGTTTGGTCTTTAACCTCAATTTTCCAGTGGTCGAGTGCGGCAATCAATTTAAAAGCGGCTCTTGAAACCCAAGGGATTTCTTCGGCAAGCAATTCAATAACGGCATCTGTGGGCACTTTTTTACCGGGCTTGGAAAATAGCTTTCCATTGACTTTAACGCCGTACTTTTTGATGATTTCCTCGGCGCGCACCCGCGTGCTGACCAAGCCGCGTTCGAGGATGATTTTATCGATGCGTTCTTCCAT
>JAJTGF010000093.1 GCA_021299335.1 Cryomorphaceae bacterium | reverse complement strand
CTTCTAAATTCTAATAAAAAATTACCTTTGTTCATATGCGTGAATTGAATAAAAAGTGAAATTAATCAAGTGTGAGTGAATGGATCTGACATCTCAAATGTTAGATTCACAAAACTTTTGAATAAAGTTTGGGGTCTAGAAGGCTATTAGAACGATTGTTTTGTGTATGAGTTGCTTATTCCACTTAAATCAAATCAACACTTTGCGATCATCATTGGCTTTTGACCAATGAAGTATTTCATAGCTCTGCCTTAGACCAGAGGTGTAAAAAGGGTCAGTTTTCAATAGATCATCAAGTTGCTGTTTTGAATCGGCTTCAGCAATCCATAAACCACCTTTTGGAACTTGACCAAGTTCTACTCTAAGTGAACCACCTACTGGTATCACCTCTTTGTTGGTCTCCAGCCATTCAATGTGTTTTTGTAAATGCTGAGCACGAATATGTCCGTAGTCTTGCTTATCGGTGAATAGAACAACAAACAGCATAAAAATTTACCTCAAAGGTTTTATCAATCAAATATGATTTTGACATCAAGTTTGATGATTAGAGTCCCAGAGCTTTTGAGCCGAGTTTGGGGTCTAGAAGGATGCTGCCTATTTTTGTATCCCATTTGATGTTCTGGTGGCAGTCTGCCTTTTTGTTTTCAAATTCTTCACCCAAAAGGCTAGAGCTGGGTCGGTCATAGCGCCACCTGGCCAACGCACTTTAGGCTCGTACCATTCGTTATTGGCACGAATTCGATTCCGATAAGCCTTCATTGAATAACTTAACTGACCTTGCCCGCTAGGTAGTTCTACATCAGTGTTATCTATGTAGACAGCGTCGGCAGAAGTCGGTAATCCAATGTGCAACACATCAGGCAGTCTCCTTGCGATGTCAGCAAAGTCTAGACAGGCGCTGGCACAGTTATTGTCGGTTAAAAAGAACACTTGCCCCTTGAATGGCGATTGTGCTTCCTTATCTGTAATCGGTAAGTGAATTGAATCATTGCGACGAAGGTAAGTTTGGCCTTGTGATAATGCGATCTCCAATTCATCAGCGAGTTCATTTCTTTCCCGCGCTTCTTCAATTTGACCATTCTGTTTGGCTATGGTGGCCCAGTGTCTTTGACTCATTGCGTTTTGGGCTGACACTCTCCAATCAACAGTCCAGTTGAATTTCCCTTCGATTCGATCTACAGCGCTATCTCCAAATAGCTTTCTGGCGACTTGACTTCCCCAGCCACTGTTGCCTCCTGTATTGCCGCGCACATCCAATACATCCCAGTGTGCCTTTTGAAGACGGGATGAATGGGTTTCAAGTTTTTTAAGCAATGCGTTGATTGCGTCAACTTGTTTATCTTGAAAGTTGAAAGTGGGTAATGAGACAAACCATACACCGTCCACTTGTCGCAATCCTAAAGTTGGAACTACATTACCACTTGCCTTTTGAAGAAAGCTGTCTAATTGCTGATTTGAAACAGACTTCCAACTCAAGGTTTGAGAAAAAACTCGTTCTTTAAATGAAAATTGACATTTTCGAGGACGCAGCTTGTCGTTCGCCAATGGGGCAAATAGGTACACAGATGCTGAATTTTGCTCGTGGGGAATGTCTGCATTCCATCGGAATGGATTGACCATTTTTTGAACTAGTTCATCAGGTTCAATTCCATCGCAACTCTTCAATTGAGAGCCGAGGGGCACATTGAGCTTTTGGTTGGTAAGCACAACTTGTGTTCTGCCGTCATCCAGCCTTCTGGTCAAAAAGCCTGGCCATTGATGGATTGCATCGTTTATGCCAAACCAAATGTGACCATCTCGGAAGCCATTTGTATAAGCTCTAACGGCACGCCAATAGTCTGCTTGCGTGGTTGCTGATTTCGCATTCGTAAGTGCGATGGTTTTCCCGTCTTCTAACCATAAAGCAAAGCGACGGTTCTCAGTGTCAACTGAGCCCGGATGATTGCCACTTAGTGTTGAGTGAATAAATTCAATGTCAGTTTGAGCTGCAACAGACCAGTCAACCTTAGTAGTTTTATTAAGATTATTCGCAGCGGCAATGGAGACGCTGAAAAAAGTATTCCAGTAAACAACTGCAAGGGCCAAAAGTCTAAACAGAATTGAAGATTTCAAGCTCGTCCCAATAAGGCTTAAGTTATCAATGTAAATTGTATTATTTGTTAGAACCGGAAATGGATAAGAGGGATCTTGAAATTCATCTCAAAGATGATAAAAATTTTCTTTTGTTTGGGGTCTTTAAGGATGCTGAGGGATCTTTTAAGTTTTTCATTATCCAAATTCCATCTTCCTTAAATAATTTGCGTTTGAAACAAGTCATCTTCAAAAAAAATAGATTTACCTAAAGTTCATAGGGTTTTTTACTTGTAATGTTGTATTAATGCTATGTAGCATTTATACTATGCGTATGAGTAGAAATGAAGAAGCCCCAGTCTATAACCGCATTGCCCAACAGCGAGAGCTGATCGGTATGAGCCGTCAGCAATTGGCTGAAATGGTCAATGTCCACTATCAAACTATTGGCTACTTAGAGCGAGGCGAATACAGCCCAAGCTTGGTATTAGCAATTCGTATTTCAGAAGCACTGAACATTGATGTTCAAAGTTTGTTTTCCATCAAACCATTTCCTAAAGGTAAAAGAAATGAATGACAAGACCGACAAAAAGTTTTATTGGGTAGAAGGAGTCACTAAGAAAGAAGTGATAAACAGCTTGAACGATAACAAGCCTTCAATATTTAGAAATCAAAGAAATAGAAGAATTCTTGTTGCTTTGACTTCAGTTTTCATAGTTTTCTTAGGATTGGTCATCTTTATAGAGCATCCAAAGTTGAAGTCATATGTTGAGATTTGTCTAATTGCGATTGTGTTATTGGTGTATTTGCCAATGAGAAAGTCAGTTCGCCATATAGCTGATGCGCCTAATGAGTTATTAGATGAAAGGCAAATTGCTCTTCGCAACAATGCGTATCTATTTGCCTATAGAGGAATGCTTTATGTTGCGCTAATTTATGTTGTGGTTTATTACTTAATTTCCAAAGAGCTTTTTCAAATACCAATACCACTGGATGAAATTAAGCCAATAAACCTAATTCTTTCTTTCTGCTTTTGGATGGCTTATATGCCATCAATGGTTTTGGCTTGGGGTATGCCTTCAGAAGATAACGCTTGATTGACTGAATGGATCCAACTTCTTCTCTGTTTGATTTGCCAAACTTTTGAATCAAGTTTGGGGTCTAGAAGGATGTCATCCATTTTTATCCCTGCGCA
Source organism: Cryomorphaceae bacterium (assembly GCA_021299335.1). GTDB lineage: Bacteria > Bacteroidota > Bacteroidia > Flavobacteriales_D > Crocinitomicaceae > UBA952. The sequence goes on along the minus strand of JAJTGF010000093.1, from coordinate 1,161 downwards.
CGAATCGTTGAGTCAGGTTTGGTTTCGGCGGGTCTACCATGCTACAGGGTTGAAGTGGAGATCAGGTGTCGTTTAACACGACAGCTGGTGGCTCCTGATGTTGTTCATTTAAAGGACACAGTAAGAATGGCATTGCGTCAATTGTGTTGATGCTTTTATTAGTTCCTTGAAGTAAGATTAATCGGTTGGCAATTCTCTTGTTCTATTAACATTTTTCAATGGAAATTCAATGTCCTTATTTCGATGCTTCAAAGTTTCTGCAACACTGATCATTTCAATGGCTATGGTAGGTATTTCCGTCGCAGCTGAAAAGCAGCGCATTGAAAAAGAGTCCGACCTTCCTAGATTCAGCTACAAAATTTCAGAGCCGTTGGAGAAGATAGTCAAAGACAAAACACTTTTCGCAAAAACGACCGTCAAAATTCGGACCGACATGGAAGGTGTTTTGGAAAAGTATGAAATTGCAGACAAGGCGTCTCATCGCCAATATTTGGAATCATTGATGCTTTTGGACTTTTTGCTAGGAAATTACGATGAAGCATTGGTCAAATCTGAGAAGGTCAGAGCGTTAGAAGAGAAGCCTGCTGACAAGCTGCTTTCGGCATTGCGTTTTCGCGCTATGGTGGCTGCGGTTAAAAAAACAGGGGTCCTCAATACACCTGAATATTTTGATCTGGTAAGCCAGTTCATTGACAAGGAAATTTCTGCTTATCCATACGACGTCATTGCCAATGACATTAAGAGTATGAAAGCAGGCGCTGAAGTTATAGGCGAAGGACAGTTATTGGGCATTGTGAAAGATGTTTTGCAGAAAACCGTTATTAAAAATGGCGGCAATTTAAGCTCTGACTTGGCGGCAGAGTTAATCTATGTTCGTTACGCACTAGAAACCGCATTGCCTCTTAAGAAAACCTTGGTTTCCACGTACGGTGCCTATCTAAATAGAAACAAAGTAGAAAAGGCAGATATTTGGGCTGCGCGAAATGTCGAACTTTCAGCAACTGGCAATTATCAGCCTGTCAACTTAGCTGTTTGGGACAGTGGTGTAGATAGCCAATTGTTTCCTAAGCAATTGTTGATTGACGCCAATGGCAAACCTGCAACCATTGCTTTTGATTTGCAATCAAGGCCGGCCAAAGAGGCCTTGTTCCCCATTCCCAA
>JAJTGF010000092.1 GCA_021299335.1 Cryomorphaceae bacterium | reverse complement strand
AGGGGCCATGGATGCTGCGAATATCTTGAAACCAGCATTGGCAAGAGGCGAGCTGCGAGCAGTGGGTGCCACCACCCTCAATGAATACCAAAAGTATTTTGAAAAAGACAAGGCGCTTGTGCGTCGTTTTCAGACGGTACTCATCGATGAACCCAGCACCGAGGACGCGATTTCCATTTTGCGCGGGATCAAAGAAAAGTACGAAAACCACCACAAGGTCCTCATCAAAGATGCCGCGATTATTTCTGCTGTAGAGCTCTCTCAGCGCTACATCACTGACCGTCATTTGCCGGATAAAGCAATTGACTTAATAGACGAAGCAGCTGCTAAATTGCGCATGGAGATCAATTCCAAACCCGAAGAACTCGACGAAGTGGAGCGCAAAATCATGCAATTAGAAATCGAGAAAGCCGCTATTATACGTGAAAATGATCCTAAACGACAAGAGCAAGTAGCGCAAGAACTCGCTAAATTCCAGGAACAACGCCTGAATTTGCAAAGCCGTTGGCAAGCAGAAAAAGATCTGATAGAAGGAATTCAGCGCGCCAAAGAAGCCATTGAAACACTGAAGTTCGAAGCCGATGCGGCGGAACGCATGGGTGATTACGGAAAAGTTGCCGAATTGCGATATGGCAAAATCAAAGAAGCTGAAGAGGCGCTCGATCAAATGAAAAATCAACAGCAAGCACTTGAATCACAAGCCAAACTCATCAAAGAGGTGGTAGATGTCGGTGAAATTGCCGAGGTGGTTTCTAAGTGGACCGGCATACCCGTAGGAAAGATGCTCGAAAGCGAACTCGGTAAATTGCTGCGCCTAGAAGAAGAATTGCACAAACGCGTGGTGGGGCAAGAAGAAGCCATTACCGCACTTTCAGATGCTATTCGCCGCAGTAGGGCAGGTTTACAAGATGCCAAGCGCCCAATTGGCTCTTTTATTTTCTTGGGTACCACCGGAGTGGGTAAAACAGAATTGGCCAAAGCTTTAGCTGCCTATCTTTTTAACGATGAACAAGCCATGACGCGCATCGACATGAGCGAGTACCAAGAAAAGCACGCAGTGAGCAGGCTTGTGGGCGCACCTCCGGGATATGTTGGTTACGAAGAAGGAGGACAGCTCACCGAAGCCGTCCGCAGAAAACCATATTCCATTATTTTGTTGGATGAAATTGAAAAGGCGCATCCGGATGTCTTCAATATTTTACTTCAAGTATTGGACGATGGTCGGCTTACGGATAACAAAGGTCGTTTGGTGAACTTTAAAAATACACTCATTATCATGACTTCTAATTTAGGTTCTCAGCTCATTCACGAGCGCTTTGAAAAAGTCAAGGAGTCTGCATATCCAGAAGTTGCCGAAAGCACGCGCACTGAAGTACTCGACTTGCTGCGCCACACCATTCGTCCTGAGTTTTTGAACCGCATCGATGAAAGCATTCTCTTTTTGCCATTGACCAAAAAAGAAGTTGCTCAGATTGTCGAGATGCAACTCACTGAGCTCAAAAACAAATTGCTCGAATCTGATATCAGGTTGGTGGTGACGCCCGATGCCTTTGAACATATTCTATCCATGGGTTACGATCCTTTCTTTGGCGCAAGGCCAGTGAAGCGCGTTATTCAAAAGCAAGTCCTCAATGAGTTGTCTAAGGCGATATTAGCCCAAAAGGTGGACAAAGCGCAAAACGTGGTGATGGATATGTTCGACGGTAAAATTGTTTTTAGAAAACCGATCCACGCTCATGAAGAACTTGCAGTGGATGCTCATTAGGAAGGAACGAGCAGCTTAGATGCGGAATTTTTTGAAGAAGGCGTCCCAATTCCATACAAAGTTAGCCATGACTTCGTCCATGCGCTTGAGAAATAAAGGGTTGGGCGCCTGCATGCGCTTGAAGTAGTCGTCTTGGAATTCGTAGAGGCCGTATTTGTGGAAAATAGCTTTCGACATACCGTAGATCCAGTTTTTGGACGGATGATTAACGCGCATGATGAAGCTTTGGTAATCGCGGATCATGTTCTGAAAATCTCCGACGCTCATTTCGTACATGCGTGATAACTTTTCAAAAATCAATTGCTCTACGCGCTCTGCTTGTTCGGCTTCAAAAGTGCTCTCTAAAAAAGACAAATTGCCCACAATCACGATGAGGCCAAATTGGCCGGAGTCTGCACTGGAAATATTGGGGCTGGTCACAAATGCGCTGTCTTCGTTGATCATCGCGGCAACCTCTGCAAAGCCGTTGTCTACGCTATCAAAAATACCATTGATAAAGACGTTGGCTACTTGGTTGTCCGATAATTTTTTCTTCGTGAAGGAGCTAAACATTTGTTGATAGAATTTGCTTCATGACAAATTTAACATTCGCTTGAGCAGTTTCAACTGTAGTGAAATGTGCTTTATCAACTGAGTTTTCAACAAAATATCCGCCAAAATAGCTGTAAATTTGCCGCAAAAAGATTTTATGAAAGCAATCATCTCTACCAACAAAGGGGATATGCACGTGCAGTTGTATGCTGCAGACGCACCCAACACCGTAGCTAATTTTGTTAAACTAGCCAAAGACGGTTATTACAACGGACTCAAATGGCACCGTGTCATTCCAGATTTTGTCATCCAAGGTGGTTGCCCAAATACCCGTGAAGGCGCAAGCGGTATTCCAGGAACAGGTGGTCCGGGCTACCAAATTGACTGCGAAACCAGTGGAGAGAACCAGCACCACGACCGCGGTGTTTTATCCATGGCACATGCTGGTCGCAATACAGGCGGCTCTCAGTTTTTCGTTTGCCACTCTCGCAATAACACCGCTCACCTCGATCGCCAACATACTGTTTTTGGAAAAGTCTATGAAGGATTAGAGGTATTGGATGCCATTCGTCAGGGCGATAGTATTGATAGCATTTCAATTGTAGAAGAGGCCTAAGAGCTGCTTGTCAATTGTCAAAAAAAAAAGCGAAGGTTAACCTTCGCTTTTTTTGTAATCAAGCGTTTTGCGACATCATGCTTCTTTTGAAAAATCAATGATGAGCTCGGCGAGTTCTTCGCCAATACGATCTTGGGCTTCTAGCGTCGCTGCGCCAATGTGAGGTGTGCAGGCAATCTTCGGATGATTGATGAGTTCTTTGAGTGGGTTTGGCTCGTTGTCGTAAACATCCAGTGCGGCTGCTGCAACGGTTCCGTTTTTGAACCGTCGGTTTGTTTGGGACCGTGAATAGAGCTGTAGTCGAGTTGTTGATGTACTTCATGTAGGTTTTCCACCACTTTGACAGGAATCTCTATTGTTTGTCCCCCGATTTTCAGGGTAATTGGCTGAATGCGCGCTCTTCTTTCAATGGCAATGACTTTCATGCCGGCACCTAAAGCGTAAGCAGCCAAACTTTGGCCTATGCGCCCAAATCCGACAATGCCAATTGTTTTGCCGCGGAGTTCAACACCTTTAGCATAGTTTTTCTTGAGGGTAGAGAAGTCTCCGCTCGACATGTTTTTAAAAGAGTCGTGTAAGAAACGTGAAATCGAAAAAAGCTGCCCCATCACGAGTTCCGCAACAGATTGAGATGAAGAGGCGGGCGTATTGATCACGGTAAGGCCTTTTTCACGGGCGTAAGCTACATCGATGTTGTCCATGCCTACACCGCCGCGGCCAATCAGGCGCAAGCCAGGGCAAGCGTCGACTACTTCTTTGCGCACGGTGGTGGCGCTGCGCACCAAAACAGCATCAAAGCCATGCTGATTGATGGTGTTGATCAATTCGTCTTGTGAGACCTTATCGGTGCTCACTACGTGCCCTGCGGCTTCTAATAACGATTTGCCGAGTTCAGAAATACCGTCGTTTGCTAAAATTTTCATCTTATCCTCTTCTATTAAATTCGCTCATGACATCAACCAATACTTGAACGCTTTCCAGCGGAAGTGCGTTGTACATAGATGCGCGGTAACCCCCAACAGAGCGGTGTCCTGGCAAGCCTACAATACCGGCAGCTTTCCACATTTGGTCGAATTCATCGCTTCTGCTTTCATCTGTTAATAAGAAAGTCACGTTCATTTGCGAGCGGTCTTCGGCTGCAACTGCTCCTTTGAAAGAAGGATTGCTGTCGATTTCACTGTAAAGTAATTGGGCTTTCGCTTCGTTTTTAGCTTGTTGTGCACTTACGCCACCGTTTGCCAATAAATGACGCAGGTTGAGCATCGAGACATACACACTAAAAACTGGTGGCGTATTCAGCATTGATTCTTTCTCGATTTGCTGCTTGAGGTCGAGGTAAGTTGGCATGAATTGCGCCGTGCTTTTGCCCAAAGCTTTGTCTTTGACAATATAAAGAGTGGCGCCTGCTGGCCCAAGATTTTTTTGAGCGCCTGCATAAATGAGGTCGAAGTCAGCCACGTTGATTTCTTGTGAGAAAATATCCGAAGACATATCGCAGACGAGCGGCAAATTAGTTTTTGGGAAATCTTTGAATTGCGTGCCGTAGATGGTGTTGTTACTCGTGAAATGTATATAATCTACATCTGTGGGTACGTTGTAGTTTTTAGGAATGTAAGTGAAGTTCTGATCTTCGGAAGAAGCAAATACGTCGACGTCGATTCCGACCTTCTTGGCTTCTTTAATAGCACCGCTAGCCCAAGTACCGGTGTTCATATAGCCTGCTCGCTTGGTTTGACGCTGCATGTTCAGCGCAGCAATGGTAAAGCCAAGTGTAGCTCCTCCTTGTAAAAAAGCCACTGAATAGCCATCTGGTACATGGAGCGCCTTTTTGACTAGAGCGATGGCTTCGTCCATGACGGCTACAAAATCTTTGTGTCGGTGAGAGACTTCAAGGATGGAAAGACCGTTGAAATCTAAAACAGCTGCTGCTGCCTCTTGGAATACTTCTTGGGGTAAAATACACGGCCCTGCGCCAAAGTTGTGTTTCATAAAAGTTGATTAATGGTTGCTAATGCGTTGCAAAGTTGCAAAAAAAAAGAGCTGCGAAGGCAGCTCTTTGAATCATTCAGATTTTTTTGTGGTCGTTTTTTTGGCGGCCGGTTTCTTGGCGGTTGTGGCCTTTGCTTTAGGCTCTGCCTTAGCTGGCTTTTCTTTCTTTTCTTTTTTAACGACAACTATTGGTGCATCTTCTTTGCGTTTTCTGGTCTTGCCATAAGAACCCATTGCGCGTTTTCCTTTTGCCGTTTTTTTGTCTCCTTTTCCCATAAGTGTTTGTTTATGATACGTGTACACTCAAAGTTATCAATCTTTTTTAAATTCTTTGCGAAATTTTTGCGCAAGTTGTGGTCCGCCATTGAGGATGCGCTCGCACCATGTAATTTTGAGTTGCGTTCTCTCCTCCTCGGATAAGAGCCAATTGAAGTTACTTTGTTCTAAGCGTGTGCGCAAGGCATTCAAGACGATTGCGGCCGAGACCGATAAATTGAAACTTTCCGTGAAACCATGCATCGGAATATGCAAAAGATCATCTGCATTTTGAAGCAAATCTTCTGAAATACCGTGTTTTTCAGCCCCAAAAAAAAGGGCAAGGGGCTGATCAAGGTTGATGGTTTGAGGGGTCTTGGCTTTGTGATGCGGAGACGTCGCCACGATACGGTACCCTTTGCTTTTGAGTTGTGCAATTGCGTTCAATACCGGTTCGGGTCCTTCTTGATGTTGCTCGACATCTAACCAACGAGCGGCGCCAAGTGCAATATCTCTTTGAAATTGATAGGTATTGTTTTTTTCGATGAGGTGCAACTCTTGAAAACCGAGGCAATCCATGCTGCGCATAATAGCAGAGGCATTGTGGTCTTGTTGGATATTCTCGACCCCTACAACAATGTGCTTGGTGCGCTGGGCGGCAATGCGCTCAAACATATTTACTTTGTTGGGCGTAATGATTTTATAGAATTCTTGTAATACGTATGCGTCTTCAGTCATGCATTAGATCAATTTGTGCATCAAAAAATGTTGGATTTCGCCAAAGAGCAGGTGGGAGGGTGCATCGAGTTGGTAGCCGAGTTTTTCATAAAAAGGGAGGGCAATTGCTCTGGCGTGCAAAACGATTTTTTGAATGCCCATTTCTTTGGAAACATTTTCCATTTCTTCCATGAGGGCCCTTCCGATTCCTTTACCTTGCTGTTGTTCAGCTACCGCCATAAAGCGAATCTGTGTGGTTTGTGAATCAACAGAGTCTAGACGTCCAACGCCAAGAATCTGATTGGAGTTGTCAAAATAAGAAAAGTGTTGGTGTACTTTTTCATCTGCGGTTTGTTCGCTTCCGATGGGCTGCCCCCAGGGTGCGCGCAAGATATCATAGCGCAATTGGTAGTAGTGTTCCCATTCTCGGGGCGTTTGTGGAGAGCGAATCATGCTTCAAATTTAAAGGCAATTTGCGAAACGCGTTTGGTGTTTTGTCCATCGATTTGTTCCGTTTTGACCAAGCTCATGGCTTTGGGGTCTTCAAAAACTTCTTCTAAGGATTTAATTTTAGCAACCGGAACGCCCAGTTCCAAGAGGGAAGAAATGATGTGAGCACAAGTTTTCATTGAAATGACACTTGCCATGTAATGGTAAAGCACCTCTCGGTTTTTCACCCTTTCGATGTTCGAACTAAAACGAGGGTCCTTGGCGAGTTTATGCAGATCGAGATAGGAAACAAGTTTCTCGAAATGTTGATCAGAACCTATGGCAAAGGTCAGCAATTGCCCATCCTGGGTTTCAAAAATTTCGCCATATGGAGCAATATTGGGATGCAAACTGCCAATGCGCTGCGGAACTTGTTGGGCCATCAAGTAGTTAGAATTCATGGCCATGAAGCCACTTTCTGCCTGTAAAATGAGGTCATAAGCTATTCGGTCGTTTTCTGAACCAAAACCGCTGATTTTGCCAATCACAAGTCCAGGGTTGATTTCCCAAAGTACAGAAGGTGTGACCTTCAGCTTTTGATCATCGCCTTTTTTAAAGTTCATCAGTAGGATATCCGCGTCTTTGATTTCATTTAAAAAAATATGGTAATCCGCTTCAAGTCCCAAGTTCAATTTCACCAGCTCTTTTTTATAATTGACACTTGAATAATAAGCGCTTTGCTTCGATAAATCGCTTTCTTGCCTGAGGCGCCAGGTATTGGTGATATCGCCGTGTTGCGGATGCTCTATTTTGATAACGCGTGCTCCGAGTTCGGCAAAAAAAGTGCCAACGGATGGGCCGGCAAGTACAGTAGAGAGGTCGATGACCTTGAGGTCTTCAAATGGGAGTGGTTTCATTGGCGTTTGAGCGTATCTAGAATACTGAGCTCTACCTGAGCGAGCCCGTCGCGCACAAAATTAAGTTTTTTGGCGGCTGCCCAACTGACATCGATGATCCTTGTGCTTGAGCTTGCCATTCGGTCGATGATCCGCAGCGTAACAATCGAATCATTCTTCAGGTTGCGCACCGAAACCCGCGTTCCAAAAGGTAAGTGCGCATGCGCAGCGGTCAGGCTGTCTGAACAATAGCGCTCGCCTGAAGCCGTCCGGCGACCATTCATCGATTGTGCATAATAGGACGCTTTTCCGCGCTGATAAACGCCATCGGTACTGACAATGAAGCCGACCAATATGCAAGTTAAAAACCAATTCATCCTTCTAATTTTGAAAGCAAGATACAACCTTCATTGATTTTGTCCCAATGATTTGGCGATTCAATGTAGCAAGTCACTCAAAGAACATTCATTTTTAGCTGCTGAAAAATCGAGGAAATAGTTTAAAATCCTTAAATTTGGAGCGCATTAAAAAATCACAATATCGCACTATGAAAGTTTTTGACCTCGACATGATTCAACGTGTATACGAACGCTATCCTGCACGTATCGCTGCTGCTCGTAAGGTAGTGGGCCGCCCGCTTACTTTATCAGAAAAAATTCTTTACGCTCACCTCTGGGAAGGAGAAGCTACAACGGCATCAGAGCGCGGTAAATCATACGTCGATTTTGCGCCAGACCGCGTTGCCATGCAAGATGCAACTGCTCAAATGGCACTTTTGCAATTCATGCAAGCAGGTAAAAAACGCGTTGCAGTTCCATCAACAGTTCATGCAGACCACCTCATTCAAGCGAAAGTGGGTGCAAGCAAAGATTTGCAAGAGTCTTTGAATCAAAATAACGAAGTCTTTAATTTCCTTTCTTCGATTTCCAACAAATACGGTATCGGCTTTTGGAAGCCAGGCGCTGGTATCATTCACCAGGTAGTCCTTGAAAATTACGCTTTCCCGGGCGGCATGATGATCGGTACCGATTCTCATACCGTTAACGCTGGTGGTTTAGGCATGCTCGCCATCGGGGTAGGTGGCGCCGATGCTGTAGATGTGATGGCCGGAATGGCTTGGGAGCTCAAATTCCCGAAACTTATTGGTGTCAAACTCACAGGTAAACTCAACGGCTGGACTTCCGCCAAAGACGTCATCTTAAAAGTAGCCGATATCCTCACCGTTAAAGGTGGAACTGGTGCTATTGTCGAGTATTTTGGCGAAGGTGCACTTTCCTTGTCTTGCACCGGTAAAGGAACCATTTGCAATATGGGTGCAGAAATTGGAGCAACCACTTCCACTTTCGGTTACGATGAGTCTATGCGTCGCTACTTAATCGCTACGGGTCGTCAAGAGGTCGTGAACGCCGCAGATGCCATTGCCGAGCACCTCACCGGTGACCAAGAAGTCTACGCAGAACCAGAAAAATACTTCGATCAACTCATCGAAATCAATTTAAGTGAATTGGAACCGCATGTCAACGGGCCATTCACCCCAGACCGCGGTACGCCCGTTTCTAAAATGCGTGCCGAAGCCACGGCTAATGGTTGGCCATTGCAAGTAGAGTGGGGCTTGATTGGTTCTTGTACCAATTCCTCTTACGAAGATTTGGCACGCGCTGCCTCAATTGTCAAGCATGCAGTTGCACAAGGCATTACGCCAAAAGCAGAATTCGGGATCAATCCAGGTTCGGAACAAGTACGCTACACCGCCGAGCGCGACGGTATTTTAGCTGATTTCGAAAAAATGGGTACCAAAGTCTTTACAAACGCTTGTGGTCCATGTATTGGTCAGTGGGCTCGCGAAGGCGCAGAAAAGCAAGAGAAGAACACCATTGTTCACTCGTTCAACCGCAACTTCTCTAAACGCGCCGATGGCAACCCAAATACCCACGCTTTTGTAACGAGCCCAGAAATGGTCGCGGCATTAGCCATCGCTGGTGACCTCGGCTTTAACCCGCTCACTGATACTCTTACCAATGACAAAGGCGAGCAAGTCAAATTGCATCCGCCAGTTGGCGACGAATTGCCAACCAAAGGTTTCGCTGTCGAAGACAACGGATACCAAGCCCCAGCCGCCGACGGAAGCAGCGTGCAAATTGCGGTTGCACCAGATTCACAGCGTCTTCAATTACTCGAAAACTTCCCTGCTTGGGATGGACAAAATATCCTTGGTGCAAAGCTGCTTATCAAAGCCAAAGGTAAATGTACCACTGACCACATCTCTATGGCAGGGCCTTGGTTGCGTTACCGTGGCCACCTCGACAACATCTCCAACAATATGCTGATTGGCGCCGAAAACGCGTTCAACGGCGAGGCCAATAAAGTGAAAAATCAACTCACTGGCGAATACGGAGAAGTACCAGCAGTGCAGCGCGCTTACAAAGCAGCTGGTGTTCCTTCAATAGTTGTCGGCGACCACAACTACGGAGAAGGCTCTTCTCGTGAACACGCTGCAATGGAACCTCGTCATTTAGGTGTTCGTGCAGTACTCGTGAAATCCTTTGCCCGTATCCACGAAACCAACCTTAAAAAACAAGGTATGTTAGGTCTTACTTTCGCTAATGAAGCAGACTACGATAAAATCCAAGAAGACGACACCTTTGACTTTATCGACCTTCAGTCTTTTGCTCCTGACACCCAACTGACGCTGCAGATCAATCACAGCAACGGTAAGTCCGAGCAAATCAAAGTGAATCACACTTACAATGCTTCTCAAATTGAGTGGTTTAGAGCTGGGTCAGCACTCAACCTCATCAAAATGATGGAAGCGTAATCTTCTACAAATGAAAATTTTATTTTCACTCATCTTGAGCTTGTTCTGCGTGTCGGGGCAAGCTCAAGGTCTTTTTAGGGGCAATGTAGTCTTGAATGCCTATGCCGGCTACCCCAACTTTTTAAGACTCAATATGGCTGCAAGTGAGGGTATTCCCAGCTCTGCGAATGCGTCGTATGTTGGTTTAGCGCCTTCGGGCTTGCGCTTTATGTACATGGCTTCAGATGACGTGAGTATTGGTTTGGACCTCATATACGGTATGGCCAATGTGCAATACACAAGCACAGACAGCTCTTTTTTTAATGGAGAGTGGCTCACGCAACAACATTCTTACCTGATCAAAAAGCAGCGTTTCAGACCCCAATTTCGCGTAGATTTTCATTTGGGTTCCATGGACCCAAACCTAGATCAATACCTCGGACTTGCCATCGGTGGTAACATGCGAAAAAGAGAGGTGTATATGGACAATCTATTGATTGATCAAACGCCTTCTGAACTTGGTATAGTGATTCCCGTTTCTTTCAGATTCTGTTATGGTTTTAGGTATTTCATCGACTATAACTTTGCCGTTGGTGGCGAATTCGGGCTAGGTGGTCCGCTGATGCAGCTTTCATTGAGTTACCGCATTTAGCCTATTCAAATTCAACTGAGACAAAAAATGATGACCAATAAAAAAGGCGAGCCAACGGCTCGCCTTTTTTATTTTTCTATTGCTATTAATAGCGGTAGTGTTCTGGTTTGAACGGACCTTGAACCGAAACACCGATGTAGTCAGCTTGTTCGGAAGAAAGGGTTTCGAGCTCCACACCAATTTTGGATAGGTGTAAACGCGCTACTTTTTCGTCGAGGTGCTTAGGCAGCGTATATACGTCGTTTTCGTAGTTTGCACTGTTGTTCCAGAGCTCTAGTTGCGCGAGTGTTTGGTTGGTGAAGGAGTTGGACATCACAAAAGAGGGGTGACCTGTAGCACAACCGAGGTTGACCAAACGGCCTTCTGCAAGTACGATGATATCGTTGCCTTTCACATTGTAGAGGTCAACTTGTGGTTTGATTTCCATTTTGGAAGCACCATAGTTGCTGTTGAGCCATGCCATATCGATTTCATTGTCGAAGTGACCAATATTACAAACGATAGATTTGTCTTTCATGGCTTCAAAATGACGACCAACCACAATGCTCTTGTTGCCAGTAGCAGTCACGATGAT
>JAJTGF010000091.1 GCA_021299335.1 Cryomorphaceae bacterium | reverse complement strand
ATTGGTATTGGTGGAGACCCCATCATTGGCACCACTACCCGTGAGGCTGTCGAACTCCTCATGAATGACCCCGCGACAGCAGGAATCGTCATGATTGGCGAAATTGGCGGCAACCTAGAAGCCATAGCTGCACGCTGGATCAAAGAAAACGGAACCAAACCAGTTGTGGGCTTTATCGCTGGTGAAACCGCCCCTAAAGGTCGTACCATGGGCCACGCAGGTGCCATTGTAGGTGGCGCTGACGATACTGCTGAGGCCAAGAAGCGCATCATGCGCGAATGCGGCATACACGTTGTCGACTCTCCAGCACAAATCGGTGCCAAAATGGCCGAAGTACTCGGAAAATAAATTACTGCATTTCTAATTCCAGAAATCCCAAGTAAGGCCCAAGCGTAATTGCAGGGTTGGGAACGGATACCCTTGTATCATCGAAATATTCGGAGAGGTCCAGTAGCTGCCAATATTGGCTACATTTACAAAAAACCGAAAAGTCTTGACCTCAATTGCTGCATTAAACTGCGCGTTCAAATGGGCCTGATTCAAAAAACCTGTCTGTGCCGAGGCCCAATCTAAGCTTTCTATGTAAGGCAAATACACCAATGCCCTACTTTCGGATACGTAATTGACTTGTCCCTCTACCAACAAGAGCAAACGCTTGTCTTTAAATACGCCACCTTTCCAAGCCATGGCCAAACCTGCCTTATTTTTTGGTAGAAAAGCAGCTTCTTGGGCAAGAAATTGATAATTAGATCTAATTGTCCAAGATTTACTAGTGCCGCCCTTCAACATCTTCCCAAAGGAATAATTCAAATCAGCTTCAAGGGTGGCAAAATTACCCACAGATGCCCAGCCTGTGCTTGTCCATTGCACGAGCTGAGGATCAAAACGAAAGATGTTTTTATATTGTACCCAGCTCATTTTGAGGCGAGCCTGAAGTGTTTTAGAGGGGTGTTCGTAAGCTGCAACAGCACTGAATTCTTGAAAAAACTGTTTTTGGGGACTGCTCCAAGTATAATTTGTCAGGTTACTTTGGTAAGCGCGCTGCATTAATAGTGGCCATTCATTCATCACCCGATGACTGACATTCAGTTGCCATTTTTGCTGGCGCAACTGATAATTGGTATGGGTGCGCCAACCTTGCGCTGCACCGAATAAATTGACCTCATTCTGATGTGTAAGGCGCTGCCCCAATCGCTGAATGAGCAAGTGATTCGACCAATTGAGCTCTAAGGTATCGTAAGACGTCGTGACATCAGACCAAGAACGCTGTCGCAGCCCTATTAAGCTGCTCCATTCAAAACCTGGTAAATTCCAACTAAAGCCCAAACGATTGTCCCAATAATTTTGATCAAAAGTATCGGAACAAGAATCCGGACTAAAAAAAGTTTGTGGGTAATACTGTTCTAGAGGCTCTTGCTCGAGATACCATCTTTTTTGCAATTGGAATTGATGCTGAGTCGCCAGGTTCAAAGCACGCAAAGAATCGCCAAATAAGCGATAGCGAATGTCCATTTGGGCAGTGTAACTGTTTTTTTGTGTGCGGGAGCTTTCCTTGACAACAGGTAATAAGTTCATCGCAATACTACCAAGAGCACTGTAATCTTGTAAACCCCCGGACCACTGCCGGTCATCGCTGGAATTTCCAAATTGGGCCAGCACCTCATGGCGCTTCCCCGACTGATGCAAATTAATTTGCAGTTGGCTATAACGCAAATCATCGGCGCGGATAAATCCAACTCGCTGCCAGCGATCATAGCGCACATTAAGCAATAAGTGTTTGGCAAAAGATTGTTCGACATCTAAGCGCAAACGCTGCGCACCTTGCGCACCAAAACCGTAGCCAAAACCAAGGTGAGGCAAGGCACTAAATGTAAGCGGTTTCGAACATGCGTTTTGGTCGACTAAAGCAGTCAGGCCCGGTTGATAAAGCATGGTGGCATCCAAAGAACTATTGGAAGGATTGCAAAAAAAAGCAGCACCAAAGCCATTCATTTGTTGGCCCAAGGCTGGCAATGTTCCAAAGGTGCGATCTGTTGCTTTGAGGGTGTCTTGTGGCCCTAAGTGCTGCGCCCAAACTTGGCTGCTGAGCCATAACAACAAAAAGGAATACAACATTTTCATAGGACAAACTTAAGAAAAAAATAAGGGCTACCTCTTAGAGATAGCCCTTCAACATTTGTAGAAAAACAATGCTTAGAGTGCGTTGATACGCAATTGCAAACCAGATTTAAGGTTGGCTGCTTTGTTTTTGTGAATGATATTGCGCTTCGCTAGTTTGTCGAGCATAGCGACAACAGCAGGGAATAAACCTTCTGCCTCTTTGCGGTCTTTGGTTGCACGCAATTTACGCATCGCGTTACGAGTCGTTTTGTGCTGGTATTTGTTCAATACGCGCTTAGACTCATTTGAACGAATGCGCTTGATGGATGATTTATGGTTTGCCATAGCTGTTTATATAATTAATTCCGTTAAAAAATGCAGCCCATAGGAGAATCGAACTCCTGTTTCAAGGATGAAAACCTTGCGTCCTAACCACTAGACGAATGGGCCAAAAATTGGCAGCCCATAGGAGAATCGAACTCCTGTTTCAAGGATGAAAACCTTGCGTCCTAACCACTAGACGAATGGGCCAAAATGTCAAAACCCCAGAATTTGGGATTGCAAATATAGCATGAATTTCTTGAAGCGCAAGGGCGCGCCACATTTTTTTTAAGAAATTTCGGAGTCGTCGGAGCTCATTTTGAAGCCCAATCGTTTGGCCGTTTTCAGTTTGAGTTGCTCACCCATCATGAAAATCTGACCAACACTTACGTTGTCCATGTATTCAAAGGGCGGAATATATAAATCGAATTGCAAAGCATAGGCAAATGCCATTTGCGCGATGAGCTGTAAAAGTTGTTCGGACAAAAGCATATGCTGCGGATCACTGAAGGTGGCGCCGAGTGACCCTTTGCCTTCGATGAAAAAATGACGTTCATGGTTCACAAAAATGCGGGCAATCAAGTTTCCTAAATCGTCTAATCTGTTTTGCTGTAGCGACTCCGCCAAGAAGTTGTAAATATGAATGGTGCCAAAATAACCGTTGTTCGGATTGGCCTTGAAATAGGCAGTGCCCCACAATGGATTGGAGTCTGGCAAGCGGAAAACATTGTGATGCAAATTGAAAACCAATACATCGCTGCCAATGTACACATGAAATTCGTGGTCTCCTCTATCCTTTACCCATAGGCGAACACGTTCGTCGGTAATCACTAGCTTAAGCGCCTCTAACTCTTGATCAATGAGCGTGCGCAATTGCTTAAACACCAACTCGATGTCATCGGCGATGTCTTGTTTCAAAGCGGATTTATGTAACAGGATATCAATCAGGTGTTGTCTGTTGGTTGCGATTGGATCTGCGGCAGCTTTTTTCTTCATGGCATCATTTTTGTTGTTAAAAGTAGCGCAAAAGCCTGAGTTTACTGAAGAATTCACATAAAACTTTGGGCTTCATTGCCAAAAAATGATTAATTTTGAGAAAAGCGCTCAGCGCAACCAATTATGAAAAAGCGCATTTGGTTTATTATCAACCCTATTTCCGGAGTACGTCGCAAAGACGACATCCCAGCGCTGATACGTCGTTATTTAGACCACGAGGCCTACACTTTCGAAATCCAATACACCAAACACAAAGGTCACGCCATTGAAATAGCTCAACAAGCTGTTCAGCTCGGCATTGACGTTGTTTGCGCTGTTGGCGGCGACGGCTCTGTTCACGAAGTGGGCACTGCCCTTATCGGCACCCAAACAAGCTTGGCCGTTATTCCAATTGGTTCGGGCAACGGTCTGGCACGCCACATGTTCATTCCGCGCAACATTCAAAAAGCCATTCAAACCATCAACCGCAACCACCAAATCACCATGGACACCGTCATGGTCAATGACCAACCTTTCCTCGGTGTAGGAGGCTACGGACTCGATGCAGTGATCGCCAAAAAATTTGACGAAGATCACAAACGTGGCTTCTGGACCTACGTCAAGCACGTTTTCAAAGAGTTTTTCCGCTACAACCCCATGAATATCTCCATTGATACCAATGGGCAAATCAAAAAACTTCCAGTTGTCCTTTGTACAATCGCCAACACCTCCGAATTTGGCAATGGTTTCAAGGTCTCTCCCAAATCAGATGCCACCGACGGTAAACTAGAATTGTTTTTATTGAAACCTTTCTCATTGTTCGGAATTCCGAAAATGATTTACCAATTTTTTACGGGGAAATCCGATCAGTCGAGTTATGCAGAGGTTATTTCCTTCGAGAAAGCAACTATTTCTATACCCAATGGCGTAGCTCACCACGACGGCGAGCCACTTACCGTTCTGCGCGAGCTCAATGTGCGCGTGGTCCCTCACTCACTTCATATCATCGTAGGTCAAAAATAATGTCTACTACATTCCGCTTAGATCTCGAGGCCATGTTGGCCCAACTCAATCGACTTAACCATAACACCACACCTAATTGGGGGCAAATGACCCCACAACGCATGGTGGAGCACCTCGCAGATGCACTTTACATGTCATTGGGGAAGGGTAACTTCGCACTCGAAATCCCGGAAGAGCGCATAGAGCGCATGCAGGCTTGGTTAGAAAGTGATAAACCTATGGCCAAAGATGTCCAGGTG
>JAJTGF010000023.1 GCA_021299335.1 Cryomorphaceae bacterium | reverse complement strand
ACCCCGCCGCTTCCGCCGGTGGTGCCGCCTGTTCCGGCTGTAACCGTTCCGCTTAATTGGCCGCTCGCGCCTTGGCAAATGATGACATCTGACCCAGCGTTGACAACAGGGTTGCTGCATGGAGGTGTTGGGCAAGTCATGATATATGACATCCGCGTAGAGGCGGTCAGGGAGGTACAAACATATCTAGAGAGATGAACATAATAAGTAGCAGTAGCAGGGCAGGTCCAAGTGAAGGTGGACTGTAATCCACATTGATCATCCCACTGGCCAAGAAGCGCAAAGGTTGAAGAATAGAGTCTTAGATAGGTATCGTTGGTACTTTCTCCACAGGTAGAAAAGGTGTAGGTGCATCCGGCTGTTGCTGCAAAAGAAAAGGCAGGAATCCCTGTGCTGTAGTACGGCGTGTATTGTGTTGCTGTGCTTGGGGTAATAGCCAAAGTTGAGGTTGCTGGCGAGCAGTATTGGGCATAGCTCGTAAAACCTATTATATACAACAGCAATAAGGCGATGAAGCGCATTTGTGAGTAGTAGTGTTTCGTTAGTTTAGTTTTAGCTTGCTAAATTTAGCAATATCATAACGAATTACCAACTAATGCGTTGCCTTTTGGAGAAATAAAAAAGGCTTCCGAAGAAGCCTTTGATTAAAATTCGAATGTTTCCATAAACTTAGTGGTAAAATTCCCCGAATTGAAGTCGGGATTATCCATGAGTTTTTGGTGGAAAGGAATGGTTGTTTTAACACCTCCAATAACATATTCGTTCAGTGCGCGCTTCATTTTTAAAATGGCTTCATCACGCGTTTGTGCCACGACGATGAGTTTTGAAATCATGGAGTCGTAGTGGGGAGGAATGGAGTAGCCTGCATAAACGTGGGCGTCGATGCGCACGCCATGACCACCGGGGCAGTGATAATCTGTGATTTTACCCGGGCTCGGTCGAAAATCAGCGTAGGGATCTTCAGCATTAATGCGACACTGAATAGCGTGCATAGTTGGGTAGTAATTTTTCCCAGAAATTTTTTCGCCAGCTGCGATTTTAATCTGCTCCTTGATGAGGTCGAAATTAATGACCTCTTCAGTGATGGTATGTTCTACTTGTATACGGGTATTCATCTCCATGAAGTAGAAGTCGCGGTTTTTGTCAACCAAAAACTCCACAGTTCCGACACCTTCGTATTTAACCGCTTTAGCCGCTTTGATAGCCGCCTCTCCCATGCGTTCGCGCAATTCGTCAGTCATGAATGGAGAAGGAGTTTCTTCTACTAATTTTTGATGACGACGCTGAATAGAGCAGTCGCGTTCAGAGAGATGACAAGCGTTTCCGTATTGGTCACCGGCAATTTGAATTTCGATATGGCGTGGCTCCTCAATGAATTTTTCCATGTAGATTCCATCATTACCGAAGGCGGCACCAGCTTCTTGGCGAGCGGAGTCCCAGGCAGCTTCCATGTCGGCTTTGGTCCAGACAATCCGCATACCTTTACCACCACCACCGGCAGTGGCTTTTAATATGACTGGGTACTTGACAACTTCTGCAGTTGCAAAGGCATCGTCGAGGTCTTTTAACAATCCTGTTGATCCAGGAATACAAGGCACCCCTGCAGCAATCATTGTGGCTTTTGCAGTGGCTTTGTCTCCCATTCCTGCAATTTGTTCAGGTAGGGCGCCAATAAATTTGATGCCGTGCTCCTGACAAACCTTAGAGAATTTTTCGTTTTCAGATAAGAATCCGTAGCCTGGGTGGATGGCATCTGCGTTGGTGATTTCGGCAGCAGCAATAATGTTGGGTATGCTCAAATAAGACAATGCACTTGTCGGGGGGCCAATACAAACGGCTTCATCAGCAAAACGAACAGGAAGACTGTCTTTGTCGGCAGTTGAATAAACGGCCACCGTCTTGATGCCCATTTCCTTACAGGTGCGAATCACGCGCAGCGCAATTTCGCCGCGGTTGGCAATCAATATTTTCTTAAACATGGTTTTGTTTTTAAGCTGGATCTACCAAGAATAGTGGCTGATCGTAATCTACTGGGCTTGCGTTGTCTACGAGAACTTTTACAATTTTACCAGAGATTTCTGATTCAATTTCATTGAAAGTTTTCATGGCTTCAATGATGCAAACTTTGTCTCCTTTTTGGATGCTGTCGCCAACATTTACAAACGCATCTTTGTCTGGGCCTGGGGTACGATAGAACGTACCAATCATTGGAGACTTAATGGTAATGTATTTGCTGTCGTCTGCTGAATTGTTTTCTGAACTCGCTGGGGCAGCAGGTGCTGAGGCAGGCGCAGCAGCTACTGGCGCTGCAACCATTGGAGCCGCTTGGTACATCACGGGCTCAGATTGGCTGCCTTTGATGGAAATGCGAAAACCTTCTCTTTCGATTTCAACTTTGCCGAGCCCTGATTTGGACACTAACTTGATAAGGTCTTTGATCTCTTCTAAATTCATGGTCTAATTTTTTTCAAAGTTAATTTAATTATGAATTGTAGGCCCATTTGAGGTAAATAGCACCCCAAGTGAAGCCGCCGCCAAATGCAGACAGGATGAGTACGTCGCCTTTTTTCAGCTGCTTTTCGTAGTCCCATAAACAAAGCGGCAGGGTTCCTGCTGTTGTATTACCATAGCGCTGAATATTGATCATTACCTTTTCTTTGGTCAATCCCATGCGGTTGGCTGTTGCGTCAATGATGCGAAGGTTGGCTTGGTGTGGCACCAACCAACTGACATCGTCGCTAGAAAGGTTGTTGCGCTCCATAATTTCTGCAGATACATCTGCCATATTGGTTACGGCAAATTTAAAAACAGCCTGACCTTCTTGCTTGACATAATGCAGTCTGTTTTCAACTGTTTCGATCGAAGCTGGTTTGTATGAACCACCCGCCGGTTGTTGGAGGTATTGGCGGCCAGCACCGTCGCTTCTCAAGATGAAGTCCATGACGCCATTGCCTTCCTCATTGGGCTCGAGCAATACTGCGCCAGCACCATCGCCGAAAATGACGCAAGTGGTGCGGTCTTGGTAATCGATGATAGAAGTCATTTTGTCTACACCAATGACTAAAACTTTTTTGTGCTTGCCCGTTTCGATAAACTGAGCACCAGTTGATAACGCGTACAAAAATCCGGAACAAGCGGCATTGACGTCAAAACTCCAGGCATTTTTCATGCCGACTTTGTCGCATACAATATTTGCCGTGCTCGGGAAGGGGTGATCGGGCGTTACTGTACCAATGATAACAAGTTCGATGTCTAAAGGGTCAATTCCTTTCTTTTCGAGTAGTGCTTTTGCAGCGGCCGCAGCCATATCCGAGCTGGCGCCGTCTTTCATGATGCGACGCTCTTTGATACCCGTTCTTGTGGTGATCCATTCGTCGGAAGTATCCACCAATTTGGCTAAATCTTCGTTTGATAAAATATGTTCAGGCACGTAGCCTTGAACTGCGGTTATGGCAGCGGTAATTTTACCCATGTTAGTTGAAAGCTTGGTTAATTTTTTCGGTGAGCTCAGAACTCACTACGTTGTGAGCATGAAGGATCATATTTTTAACGGCAATATCATTTGAGATGCCGTGGCCAATAATGGCGTTGCCTTTCACACCTAAGATAGGTGTTCCGCCGTAGTTTTCGTAATTGAAACGATCAAAATAGGCGTCTTGAATACCGCGTTTCTTCATGAGCGTAAAAATACCCTCGGCCTCTTTGAGTACGATGTTACCGGTAAATCCGTCGCAAACAATGACGTCAGCAACACCTGTAAAGATATCGCGACCTTCAATGTTGCCAATGAAATTGAGTTCGTCGGTTTCGGATAATAATTTGTAGGTCGCAATGGAAAGCAAGTTGCCTTTGGAGTCTTCTTCGCCAATGTTCAGCAGGGCCACTTTCGGATTTTCTATTTCCAATACGGTGGCGGCATAAACAGAACCTAAAACTGCAAATTGATAAAGTACATCCGACTTGCAATCGGCATTAGAACCGACATCGAGCAGTACGGAGTTGCCTCCATTTATAGTAGGCAAAGTTGAGGTAATACAAGGGCGAATGACGCCTGGAATGGTGTTGAGTTTGTACATGGAACCAACGAGCATGGCTCCTGTATTTCCATTGCTAGCAAAAACGTCAATGAGTCCTTTTGCTAACTTTTCAAAGCCTACAGCAATAGAACTATTGGGTTTTTTGGGCAGCGCTCTTGTGGGGTGGTCATGGTAGGTAATGACCTCAGGGGCGTGAATGATTTCGAATAAATCAGCGCTTTGGGCGCGGCTAGCCAGTTCTTTTTGGATGACGAGTTCGTCGCCAAACAAAACAATAGTGACATCGTTACCCAATTCTTTCTTGGCTAACAATGCACCATCAATTGTCGCTTGCGGAGCGAAATCGCCACCGGAGACATCAAGCCCAATCTTCATGGGAGAAAATTAGAACTTACTGAGCCTCCTCGATGGAGTCGGTTGCTTTTTCAGCTACAACTTTACCTTTGTAGTAAAGTTTGCCTTCATGCCAATGTGCATGGTGAAACAAGTGTGGTTGTCCTGTTGTAGGGCAAGTAGCTACGTTGCTTGCAGTCGCTTTCTTGTGCGTTCTACGTTTGTCACGACGTGTGGTCGATATTCTGCGTTTAGGATGCGCCATTTTTGTTAATTTATATCAATTTAATTTAAATTCTTAAGTGCAGACCACCTGGGGTCTATGTCGTCTTCATCGGGTTTTGAATCAGTCGAAGGTTGTTGGTATTTGCTGATTAAGGCTACCATTTCTTCGTTGCATTCACCCTCTTCGTGTACCATTTTAGCGGGCAAAGAGAGGCTAATGAGCTCATACAAAGGTTGAGTGATGTCGATTTGATAGCTTTCGGGCGCAATAACGATGAGGTTTTCGTCTTCGGATTCTTCTTCGCCAAAGGTGTAGTATAGCGTGAATTCTCCGTCGATTTCTTGTGTTAAAGGCTCGGTACAACGATCACAATCAGTAAAGATGAAACCGACCACACCGAGATTGGCAATGAGCATGGTTTCTTTCTTTTCTAACTCGAGGTAGGCAGTAAGCCGACCGTTTTCGATGAGCGAGTAAGGCAATGATTCAAAGAACGATTTGTCAATGTCAAATTCAAACTCGTGGAGCCCTAGCTTTAATCCTACGAAGGGTATGGCAAACGGACTTTTCATAATGAATGCTTCACTGACGAAAACGAAAGGGCAAAATTAAGGATTTATTTTGGATTTTTAAAATCAGTCTGCACGATCTTGTTCCTTCTTTCCTTTTTCGTCTTTAGAAATCGCCAACGGGTTGGCGTTCATTTCTTTGAATAGCTTTCTTTTTCGGTAGATATCCACTGCTAAAAAGATGGCGCTTCTGAGGCTTTGTTCATCGGCGAGCATTTTACCTGCGATGTCAAAAGCAGTGCCGTGGTCGGGGCTTGTGCGCACAATAGGCAGACCAGCAGTGAAGTTCACGCCGTCGTCGAAGCAAAGTGCTTTGAATGCGGCTAGTCCTTGGTCGTGGTACATGGCTAATACACCGTCGAATTGCTGACGAAGTGGCGAGCCAAAGAAGCCGTCTGCGGGGTAAGGGCCGAAGGCGAGGACGCCTTTGTTTTTGGCAGCTTGAATAGCTGGAATAATGGTTTGTTGTTCTTCTTCGCCAATTTTGCCATTTTCTCCGGCATGTGGGTTCAGGCCAAATACAGCGATTCTAGGACGAATAAGTCCAAAATCCTTTTTCAAACTTTGCTCAAAGGCCTCGATTTTTGCAACGATAAGGTCTTTTTGCAATTGATTTGAAATTTCTTTGATCGGAATATGCGTCGTGACGAGCGCCACGCGAAGATTGCCCGATACGAGTACCATAAGTGCTTCGCTTGCGCCAGACATTTCGGCGAGGTATTCGGTGTGACCGGCAAAATTGAACCCTGCTTTGGCTACATTTTCTTTGGAGAAAGGAGCAGTAACCAACACGTCAATTTTTCCTTCTGCCAAATCTTTGGTGGCGGCTTCTAGTGACAACAGCGCGTATTTCCCGCCATCGGCATTCGAAACACCGGCCTCAACTTGTACTTCTTCTTGCCAAACATTGATGATATTGACCTTTTTTGGATTGATTTCAGCTGCATCTTTGCAAGACATGTAGCTGAATTCATGCAAATTGAGTTGTTTTTTATAGTGGGAAATCACTTTGTTGGAGCCGTAAACTACGGGAGTGATGTCGGTGAGGATGCGGTTATCTTGGAGCGCCTTGACGATGATTTCCGGCCCAACCCCATTGATATCGCCAAGGGTAATGCCAACTTTGATCAGGGCTTTGTTGCCTTGTTCCTTGACCTCTTTTTCTTTGGTTTCTTTTTCCATTAAATAGTGTTCTTTTTGAGAAAGTCATAGAGTAAGCGAATACCTGCGCCTGTTCCTCCTTCGCCTTTGTAATTTTCTGGGGCATCTAGCCAAGCCGGCCCGGCGATGTCCATATGGATATACGGCGCTTCGACAAAATGCTCTAGGAATTTACCTGCTGAGATCATGCCTGCATTTGGCCCACCAATATTTTTAAGGTCGGCAATTTTAGATTTCATGTGTTTTTTGTAGTCGTCCCAGAAAGGAAAACGCACCACGCGCTCATGAACTGCATTGGCGCTTTGCTCGAGGTTTTCAAAGATGCTGTCTGCTGCGTTGCCCATGATGATACTCGCTTCAGTGCCAATTGCGCGCAGGGCAGCACCGGTAAGTGTGGCCGCGTCGATAACGAGAGCGGGATCAAATTTTTTAGAGTAGGCCAATGCGTCGGCGAGAATCATGCGGCCTTCTGCATCGGTATTGAGCACCTCAACGGTGGTACCGTCAAACATCGTGATGACGTCACCCGGCGCGTAAGCATTTCCACCCGGCCGATTGTCGGTTGCTGGCAAAAGTGCTACAATATGAACGGGAAGTTTTTGCAAAGCGGCAAGATAGATGACGGCCGCCATTGTCGCTGCACCTGCCATATCTCCTTTCATGGTGTCCATGCTGCCAGGAGTGGGCTTCAAACTCAGACCGCCAGTATCGTAAACCACGCCCTTTCCTACCAACACAATTGGTTTTTTATTTTTGGCATTTTTTGGCTTGTATTCGGCAATCGTAAAAGTTGGTGGGTCAATAGAACCTTTATTAACCGCTAATAAACCGCCCATTTTGAGCGTTTCAATTTGTGTTTCCTCTAGAACTTTTACGTCAAAATCTGCTTCTTTACCCATTTCGACAACCGCTTGTGCAAGTTGCTCGGCATTGAGGTGTGAAACAGGTGTATTGACTAAATCTCGCGCTTTGAAAACCGCTTTTGCCATGTTGTGCAGTTCAGTGAGTTGCGCTTCACTTATATCAGCTTTGATCACAACTTCCGTAAACACAGCAGTTGTTGGCTTGCTAAAGTGCTGCGTAAATCGGTAACTCGAAAGCAAAAGCCCTTCGAGTAGAGCATAAGCTTCATTGGTTGAGCCATTTTCAAGTAAAAGAGTGGCATGTGCATCGTGGAGGTGCTTTTCAATCGCATGACCATGAATTCGGATTTCTTCGAGCACTTGCCCTTCTTTGATTTCGAATTCAAAACCGTCTTTGGTTTTGAAGTAATCAAAATCTTTTACTTGGTCGCCTTTAGATACAAAGCGAACCACAGCACTTGGACTATTCTTGGATTTTTTAGAGAGCACTAACATGATGGTGAATTTCTACAAAGTTAAAAAGAATGAAGCAGCCTTCTCTAAAATAATTCGCCGCTGTGCGCATTTAAAAATTTGTCGATCAAACGCGGTATTGGGTGGTCTTCTATGTCCTCTAGTCCAAGCATTTGATAATTTGAAAGCGGCCATTTTTTTGGGGATGACACGACAAAGTAGGCTTCAATTTTTTGATGCGTCAAAACATGCTGAAATTTTGAGCCAATGATTTGCTCATTTTTTAGATAGTGTTCTATGGCCTCCAAACTGTCAAATTCTGTAAGTGGAAATTCGAACAAGCCCTCCCAAATGTCTTTGGGTCCGCGTCTAGAAAAAGCAAGTCTATTTTGTTCATTTTTAACGAGGTGATAGACAAAAAAACGCTTTCGCACCTTGACCTTTTTTATTTTGAAGGGAAGTTGAGCAACTTTATTTGTAAGCAATGCCATACAAGATTCTTGGACAGGACAAATTGCACAATTTGGCGAAACAGGTTTGCACTGCAAGGCACCAAATTCCATGATGGCTTGGTTGTGCAGGGCCGGATGATTGTCGTCTAGCAGTTCGCTGGCTAGGGCTTCAAAGACGCGCTTTCCTTCGGTTGAATTGATCGCTAGGTCTACGCCAAAATAGCGACTCAAAACCCGAAAAACATTACCGTCTAGCACCGCATGAGGCAAATTGTATGCAAATGAAGCAATTGCCGCTGCCGTGTAAGGCCCCACACCTTTTAATTTCAACAATCCTTCATATGACTCTGGGAAAACGCCGTTGAAGTCGCTTGTGACTTGCTGGGCAGTTGCATGTAAATTGCGCCCACGGCTGTAGTAACCTAAACCCTGCCACAAATTGAGTACTTCTTGTTGAGACGCATTTGCCAAGAGTTGTACGCTTGGGAACGCATTGGTGAATTTCAGGTAGTACGGCAGGCCTTGATCGACGCGCGTTTGTTGCAATATGATTTCGCTCAACCAGATAAAATAGGGGTCTTGGGTGTGTCTCCAAGGCAGGTCTCTTTGGTGATTTTGATACCATTCTTGAAGTGCTTGCCGAAGTGCCTGCATAATTTATTTTAGAAATTTTGTCCGAAAATTACGCATATATACTTTCTGTGGAGTATTTTTGCCCCCGCAATTAATCACCTAATCAATTAACTCAGAGATATGACAAAAGCGGATATCGTTGCAAACATTGCAGAAGAAACCGGATTGGAAAGAGCAGAAGCACTTCGTGCAGTAGAAGCTTTTATGAACAACATCAAAGCTTCTATGGCAGACGGAAAAAACGTGTATTTACGTGGGTTCGGTAGTTTTGTGGTCAAAGAGCGCGCTCAAAAAACTGGACGCAACATCTCTAAGAACACGACCATCATTATTCCTGCACACAACATTCCATCTTTCAAGCCTTCTAAAACCTTTGTAGACGAGGTCAAGAACAAGGTCAAAGTAAAATAAGTTTTCTTTTTTACTGAAATTTGTATTACCTTTGCACTCCCTTAACGGGGGTGCATTTTTATTTTGTAACAAAGTACTAAACATATAACCTTCTCATTATGCCAAGCGGTAAAAAAAGAAAAAGACATAAAATGGCGACGCACAAGCGTAAAAAAAGACTTAGAAAAAATCGCCACAAGAAGAAGAAATAATCCTTCTTTCTTTCATGTAAACGCATAGAGAGCTCATTGATTTTTCTTTGAGCTTTCATTGTTTCACCTAATAAACAATTTCAAGTGAATTTAGAACTCGTTGTAGACGCCCGTTCAAACGGCGTCTGGATAGCTTTGCTGCGCGACGGGAAGTTAATTGAGTTGCACGAAGACCGCGGCAACACAGACTTCTCTGTAGGCGACATCTATCTCGGACGGGTACGTCGTGTTGCCAATGGCCTGAACGCGGCTTTTGTTGATGTCGGTTATGAAAAAGATGCTTTTTTGCATTACCATGACCTCGGCCCCCAATACGTTTCTTTCTCAAAGTACGTCAAGGAGAGCATTAACGGAAAGCAAAATGTTGCAGACCTCCAATACTTCAAACTAGAAAAGGAAATTTCCAAAGAAGGGAAGGTATCTAATATCCTTTCTTCGTCTCAGGCTATTCTCGTTCAGGTAGCCAAAGAACCCATTTCCCAGAAAGGCCCGCGCCTCAGCTCAGAAGTGACGCTCGCTGGCCGCTACCTAGTTCTCGTACCCTTTTCAGAGAAAATTTCTGTGAGTCAAAAAATCAAAGACAGTTCCGAAAAGGACCGCCTTAAAGAACTCATGGATCGCATCAAACCCAAGAATTTTGGTGTCATTATTCGTACGGTAGCCGAAAACAAATCGACTGCAGACCTCGAGGCCGACCTCAATAGCCTCCTCGAAAAATGGCGCGCCCTCCATGCCAATCTCAAAGGCGCTCAGCCGCCTAAACGCGTGCTCGGAGAACTCAATACCACCAATTCCATTTTGCGCGATTTGCTCAATGGAAACTTTACCAATATACACGTCAACGATGAAGCCATGGCCCTTCAAATGAAGGACTACATTTCGGAAATTGCACCCGGCCGCGAAAAAATAGTACGTCACTACGACAACCGCATCGGAATTTTCGAGCGTTTTGGCATCAACAAGCAAATCAAAACTTTATTTGGTAAAAAAGTGCCGCTACCAAGCGGTGGTTACCTCATTATCGAGCATACTGAAGCCATGCACGTCATCGACGTCAATAGCGGCAACCGCAAAGGTGCCGATGGCCAAGAATCCAATGCACTTGCCACGAATATCGAAGCAGCAGAAGAAGTTGCTCGCGTCTTGCAACTCCGAGACATGGGCGGCATCATTTGCGTCGATTTCATCGACATGCACGACCGCGAAAACAACAAGATTCTTTTCGATAAAATGAAGGAATTCATGAAATCAGACCGTGCCAAGCACAACATGATTCCACCTTCTAAATTCGGCATCATCGAAATCACACGCCAGCGTGTCCGCCCCGAGACCGATATCCAAACACATGAAACTTGTCCAACCTGTAATGGCAGTGGAGAGGTTCAAGCAAGTATTCTATTTGCCGAAGAAATCGAAAACAATTTAGCTTATCTGCTCAATGATCGCGGCATGCGTGGCATTACCCTGCTTGTGCATCCCTACCTAGAAGCCTTCTTTAAAAATGGCCTTTGGAGTCGTCAGTTGCAGTGGTTGTTTAAATTCAAAACCTGGATTCCCGTCCGAGGTGTTACTGCCCACCATTTGTTGCAGTATACTTTCGTCGACAAAGAGAACAACGAAATACCGCTTTAAATGTCGGCCCCTCGCGCCTATGACCTTACACAAATGCTTCAGAAATCTGAGGCATTTTGTGCTTATCAGGAGCGCAGTAGTTTTGAAGTGATCGAAAAACTCAAGCGCATGGGAGCTGAAGATGGTGAGATACTACAAGTTCTTAACGCACTCATTGACGCCAAATTTTTAGATGACGAGCGCTTTGCAAAAGCCTATGCCGTGGGTAAATTGCGCATCAAACACTGGGGCGTCAATAAAATCAAACAAGGCCTTCAATTGAAGCGCATTGACCGCGAATTAATTGCGCAGGCAATTGCAGCAATGTATGACGAGGAAAATTATATCGGAATTCTACAGCAGGTAGCCCAGCGCAAATGGCAAGAACTCCATAAAGAAAAAGACCCCTGGATGCGCAAGCAAAAGCTGTTTCGCTTCTTGGCATCCAGGGGTTTTAATTACGACGAATTTTCAGAGCTGAAATTCGAATAAAACGATAGATTTTAGTTTGGCTTGATGAGCATTCCTGCGCCTGTTGTCCAATTGGCAGGGCCACCAGCTTCGTAGCCTTTAGATCCAATTTGAACTAAATTGGTTTTGCCGTCGCTCATTTTTTCTGGACGAACAAACCAACATGTTGGATAGCCGCGTACAGCAAATTGTTGTTGGAGGGCGCGGTTTTGAGTTTTAATGGCTTCTGTTTGAGGTTTATTTTTCGGGAAGTCAAGTTCTACAAGTACTACATTTTCTTTGGCCCATTTTTCAAATTCCGGGGTTCTGAACACTTCATTTTGAAGACGAACACACCATCCGCACCAGTCAGAACCAGTAAAGAACAGCATCATTGGTTTGTTTTCTTTCTTTGCAATAGCACTGGCTTCGTTGATATCGGTATACCAAGTGAGCGCTGTTTTTTGTGCAAAACTCAATTGAGCCACCACAAGCATAGTAAATAGAGCGATAGTTTTCATGTCAAATTTTTTCTAAAGTTAATGATAAAGCGGCAATAGACAAAAACCGTGCAAAACATTACAATCGGCCTTTGTGCACAAAAATTTTTATATTCGTTATCAAATTGCTAACCATGAAACTACAACTACTACTGCTTTTTTCTTGTATACAATTGCTCATTTTTGCGCAATTACCGACTCAAACGGTTCGCGGAACCGTCTTTGACAGCGAATCTAACTTTCCGCTTACTGGTGCCAAGGTCGTCATTGAAGTAGAGGGTCAAAAATATATGGCTGCCGCGGGTGCCGACGGAACTTTTTCCATATTAAAAGTACCGGTGGGCAAGCACCAACTTCAAGCCTCTGCGCCTTTTTACGATGCCAGAACACTTACCGTAGAAGTGACCTCAGGTCGCGAATTGATTGTTCAAATCCCACTTCAAGAAAAGGTATCGGAACAAGAAGCCGTTCGGGTAGTAGGCCGCAAACAAGGCGAAGTACTCAACGAAATGGCGGTACTTTCGGCCCAACAATTTAGCGTTGAAGAAACCAACCGTTATCCAGGTTCGCGTATGGACCCAGCGCGCATGGCATCTAACTTTGCAGGTGTGAATGGCGCCGATGACTCAAGAAACGACATCGTGGTGCGTGGTAACTCGCCACTTGGAGTCATTTACCGTGTAGAAGGAATCGACATCCCCAACCCGAATCACTTTGCGATTTCAGGTACTTCCGGCGGACCAGTCTCGCTACTCAACAACAAAATTTTGGGCAACTCCGATTTCTTTATGAGCGCCTTCCCAGCAGAATACGGGAATAGCTTATCTGGTGTATTTGACCTCAAACTCAGAAGTGGTAACAACAACCAACATGAATTTACAGGCCAGTTTGGTTTACTCGGCACCGAGTTCTTGGCAGAAGGCCCATTGAATAAAGACAGAAAATCCAGTTATTTAGTGATGGGGCGTTACTCCACATTAACAATTTTCCAAAAATTGAACATTAATTTAGGTACCGATGCCATTCCAAAATACTTTGATGGAGCCTTTAAATTCAACTGGATGCTCAAAAACGGTGGCCAATTATCTTTCTTCGGTATGGGTGGTAATTCAGATATCGCTATTGAAATTTCTGGTTTCAAAGAATATACAGAAGACCTCTATGGTGAAGGCGACCGCGATCAATATTTTGGCACCAGTATGATCACTTCTGGTCTGAACTACAAAAAGAGCCTCAACGAGAAGACCTTCATATCGTCAACTCTGGCCTACAGCCAAGAAGTACAGCAAACAGACCACAATTACTTGCGCAACCGCCGTTTGGATACCCTAACTCAAGAAATCATCTTCGATACAATTTATCCGATGATGGCTTATGATTTCAAGGTGCAAAAAATCAGTGGCTATACCGCCCTCAATCACAAGTTCAACAAACAACATTTATTGAAAGCAGGTGTGAGCTTTGATTTGATTTCAATGAATTTCCTAGATTCTTGTTTGTATGACCTCGATGAGCCAGACAATTATGAATTGCGTTGGAACTACCAAGGAACAGCAGCCATTATTCAGCCTTTTGTACAGTGGAAATGGCGTGTTTCTGACCACATGGATTTCACAGCAGGTGTGCACGCACAGTATTTTACACTCACCAACAGCGTGAGCCCATTTGAGCCGCGTTTGGGCTGGAAATACCGCATGGATAACGGCCAAGCCATTTTTGCAGGCGGTGGTCTTCACAGCATGATCCAACCATATTATACTTATGCCTACAAAGTATTACCTGGTGCAACAAATGACAACAGCAACATCAACATGGACTTCTCGCGCAGTGCGCACTCTGGTATCGGTTACGAGAAATCTTTTAACAAAGGATTCAATATCAAGACAGAAGCCTACTATCAATACCTTTACAACATTCCTGTAACAATTGCACCTTCATCTTTCTCAATGATCAATGTGGGTAGTGGTTTCTCTCGCTTGTTTGTAGATCAGCTTCAAAATACGGGCGATGGCTACAATTATGGTTTAGAGCTCACCGTTCAAAAGTATTTTGACAAAACCTTCTTCTTCTTGTTCTCAGGAACGGTCTACAATTCGCAATACCGCGGTAGCGATATGGTATGGCGCAACACTTCTTACAATGGCAACTACGTCGTCAATTTCTTAGGTGGCAAAGAATTCAAGGTAGGAGAGCGCAGCGTCATCGGTATCGGCGGCAAAGTAACTGCGGCAGGCGGCAAACGCTATGGACTCGTGGACATCGAAACGTCAACCGACATGAAAGAAATCATCTTCCAAGATTCCATGTTCAACGAATTACAATTTAAAGACTACTTCCGTGCAGACCTCAAGATTTCTTGGCGCAAAAACGCCGACCGCGTTACACACGAGTTTGGCTTGGATTTAGTAAACATCCTCGGCACTAAAAACTTATTGACTTTAGCCTACCGTCCACCACTAACTGCACAAGATTTTGCCGCCCAACAAAACGGCACTTTCTTACCGTATTCAGAAAAAACTCAGTTGGGCTTCTTCCCGATTTTCTATTACAAAATAGACTTTAGAGCGACGCGCAAATAGTTACAGTTAAATTCCTGCTAACTTTGTATTTTATTACAGGTTATGAAAGGAATTTTGAGTTATCAGTTAGTAGATCCTCAGCTGCCAAACAGCGAAGAAGGATGGTTTATTGAAGCAGAAAATGGCGCCTACAAGGTGAGCGATTTATCGATCAAGAAAATCGTAAGCGGTCGTTATGCGGTAAGCGAAGGATCTGAGGTTATATTTGAGCTAGAACCCAATTGTAAGGTCAGCGACCAAACCAAAATTCAGCATGCGGTAGTAGCTAAGTTGCATTTAGAGGAAGAAAACGCCACTAAAATATTTCTCATCGACATCGATGGAACCATTTGCGACGACATCAAAAATGAGGAGAGTCATTTATATCCTGGGGCAAAAGTCTTTCCTAATTCAAGAGAAGTCATCAATAAGTGGTACAACGAAGGTAACATCATTACTTTCTTTACTGCCCGAGAAGCCAAAGACCGCAGGGTTACTGAGGAGTGGCTCGAGGCAAACGGTTTCAAATACCATGGTTTGGTTATGGATAAGCCGCGCATCAAAGATGGTCAGGAATACGTCTGGATAGACAACCGCAAGGTAAGGGCAGTTACGTATATGGGAACTTGGTCAGAACTCACGGAGGTGGATGCCAAAATCAAGGTTTTCGCCTAAATAATCGATTTTTGAAAAGTAAAGACCTTGGGATATTACTGGACAAAACTTTCTATTCCGAGAGTAGTCTTGTACTCCATTTCTATACTTTGGAGCGCGGATTCCAATCATATATTTTTAAGGGAGGTCTCAAGAAACGCAAGGCGCTCAATCAATTAGGCTTGTATGAGCTCAGTTATTTCAAGCGCCCGGAGTCTGATTTAGGCATCATTAATCAACTTGACTTTGCCTGGACGCCGCTGGCTTTATTTGAACATCCTCAGAAGGTCATGTTGGTCTTTTTTATGACCGATATTCTGCAGCAAACCTTGCGGCATCAAGGAGCAGACCCTCAGCTTTTTTATTTTCTGCGAGATCAATTAGTTGCTTTAGAAACGAGCCAGTCTGAAAGAAAATTTCCGACACATTTCTTAGCGCAGTACTTAATGCTTTTGGGATATGCGCCATTGCTTGAAGAGCAGGAGCAGCCCATTTTTGATTTGCAGAAAGGCAGTTTTTGTGGGGCTGCTCAGGGAGGGGCAAGTTGCGTACAAGACCCAACTTTGGTTGCTTTTTTGAAGGCTCAATTTTGGCCGAGCGGTGATCTTCATTTCTCAGGCGCCATTCAAAAAGAGGGCTTGGGTATTCTGATTCAATATGCAACTTTCCATTTGGCCAATTTCAACTTGGATAAAACCATGGAAATCTTGCACGACACCCTTTATGACTAGCGTTTTTTAGCAAAGAAATTTTTGAGTAACTGGCTACACTCCGCTTCCATAATGCCATTTTCTACAAGCGTAGCTGGATGATACAAACTAGTACCCGTTGCACTTGCTCCTCTTTTGGCATCTCTTGCGGCAAAAACGACGCGGTCAATTTGAGACCAATAAAGCGCCCCAGCACACATACAACACGGTTCTAGAGTCACAAATAAAGTGCATTCTTTCAAGTATTTGGCACCCAAATATTGGGCTGCAGCTGTGATTGCCTGAATTTCGGCATGGGCTGTTACGTCGGTGAGTTGCTCCGTGAGGTTGTGGCCGCGGGCAATCACTTGATTTTTACAAACGATGACAGCGCCAACAGGAACTTCATCGGCCTCAAAAGCCTTCAAAGCCTCCTGATAGGCTTGTTTCATGAAATATTCGTCGTTGAAAGGGCTCAGCATAGCGCAAGATTACAAACTTTCTGTTAATTTTCATGCATGAATCTTTTCGACCTTTTTCTTTTTGCGCCTTTGGCTTACGGCGCCTACAAAGGCTATAAACGCGGCCTAATCATGTCTCTTTTCATGTTGTTGGCAATTGTTGTAGGCCTATACGCAGCTTTTCAGCTCACTGATGTCGTAGTCGAATGGGGCATCAAGACCTTGCACTGGGAGAAAACAACGCTTATGCCGCTCAGTTTTGTAGTGTTGTTTTTAGGAATTGGAGCCGGTATTTACTTTGCCGGAAAACTACTTGAAACCGCTTTAAAAGTTGTAAAGCTCTCCATTCTCAATAACCTAGCGGGCGCCCTCTTGGGTATTTTGCAATGGATGTATTTGGTTGGTACGATACTCCTTTTTGTACTTTCCAATGACCGCAAACAAAAACTCATCAGCTCAGAAACGCGTAACGCCTCCATCGCTATTCCGTTCTTTACCGGGATGCTGCAAAACACCTTGCCAAAGGCGAGTGAAACCATTCTATTTGAATCTTATTTAGAACAAGCGAAGGAAAGCATCAGCCCTGATGATCAAACCAAAGAGAAGCAATAGATATGCACTTCATCAGAATTTATTTAGCCAGTTGTTTTTTGGTTGTGGCCTCTTGTGCTTTGGCTGCCAGTGACCCGATTGCCCCCTTACTCCAAAAACAAACTTTGCTCGACAAAAAACAAAAATCGTTTAAATCCGGAACTTATTTTGGCTTGCAAAGTGGGCGGTTTTATGTGTTAGAATACGGTTGGGAGTTGCAACGAAAAAATAAAAATGGCATGTTGCGCTCCAATACTACGGCAGTACATCATGGCTTTAACGCCACTTTTGATTTCGCTTACCTCAATCCAATTTTAGGTTATGACCTTGGATTTTGGAGCCGCACCGGTAATCTGAACCTTACCTATGGCCTAAGTGCAGCAGTTCGCACCGACCTCAAGCAGTTGCGCTTTGGCATCTGCCCGAGCGTGGGCATCAAAGTGTGGCAACTACACGTTCAAACGGGTATGTATTTACTGGCACCTTTTTCTGTTGTGGACAATACCACTTTCAAGAGCAATAGCTTTTTTATTTCAGCCCGTTTTCTGTTGATCAAGCACAAAACAAAAAAAGGGGACAACTAGCCCCCTTTTAATTTTTGTCAATTTTCTATTATAAATCGAACTTGATGCCTTGTGCAAGCGGCAAAGAGTCAGAGTAATTGATGGTATTGGTTTGGCGACGCATGTAAACTTTCCAAGCATCTGAGCCAGACTCGCGGCCACCACCAGTTTCTTTTTCACCACCAAATGCACCACCTATTTCAGCACCTGAAGTACCGATGTTTACATTGGCGATACCGCAGTCAGAACCAGCAGCACTCAAGAAGGCTTCAGATTCTTTGAGTTCGTTGGTCATGATCGCAGAAGAGAGCCCTTGTGGCACGCCATTTTGCATTGCAATTGCTTCATGGATGTCACCTGTATATTTCATAACGTATAGAATAGGCGCAAATGTTTCGTGCTGTACAATCGCAAAATGATTTTCAGCTTCAATAATACATGGCTTCACATAACAACCCGACTCATAACCAGAACCCGTCAATACGCCTCCTTCTACCAAAACTTTTCCGCCTTCTTTTTGAGCGGCTTCAATGGCGTTGAGGTAATTGTTGACGGCATCTTGATCGATCAGTGGGCCAACGTGG
The DNA here is from genome assembly GCA_021299335.1 of Cryomorphaceae bacterium. Taxonomy (GTDB): domain Bacteria; phylum Bacteroidota; class Bacteroidia; order Flavobacteriales_D; family Crocinitomicaceae; genus UBA952. The sequence goes on along the minus strand of JAJTGF010000023.1, from coordinate 319 downwards.
TTGTTTTGATCGAGTGGGTTACCGATGCTCAATTGCTTGTAGGCAGAAGTAAGCGCTTCGGTCACTTTGTCGTAGATAGAAGCGTGGATAATGAGGCGGCGCGTAGACGTACAGCGTTGCCCCGCAGTACCAACAGCACCAAATACGGCTCCTGGCACGACCATTTTGAGATCTGCACTGGGTGTAATGATAATGGCGTTGTTGCCGCCTAATTCTAATAAAGAACGACCCAAACGCTGCCCAACTGCTGCCCCAACTGATTTACCCATGCGGGTAGAACCTGTTGCAGAAACTAAGGGAACTCGCGTATCGTTGGCCA
>JAJTGF010000090.1 GCA_021299335.1 Cryomorphaceae bacterium | reverse complement strand
TTTTGCAGAATGTAGGAGCACACTTTTTGTTTTGATTTCGAAGTCAACCTTTCGCATTCGGAGGTGTTGATCAATATCGATGTATGGTTCTGCAACCAGATAAAAAACACCTTTTTTAATAGGCTGTTTGATATTAATTTTTAACTGTGAAGCAAAATAGGTGCCGTTGAGCTCAGCCGCCCCTTGTAATACAATTCTTCCGGATACAGGAGCGAGCGTTTGGCCATCTCGCAACACAACTGTATAGACGGGAAGCGATTGGTCGTAGGTAAAATCTAAAATTTGTTCCTCCTCTCCTAAATTTGTTGCAAAGAACGCACTTTTAAACAATACGACATCTTTTAAGCGACCCTGAGTTTCTAAGCAAATGGTGGCGTATTGGTTTTTTTCTAAATCGACACCGTTCACCGCCAAGAAATTCCTTTCGTTAAATACAATACTATCTGTTTGTGATTTTTGGAGTGGAGTAAGACCACACCACGCTTCGTTACTGATGTAGAGAACGCCTTTTGTATAATTCAAAGAAGCGCTAATACTTGTAATGTCCAACTGAAATTTTCCTGATTTTGGCGCAATAAAGGCCAGCCAGATTTGATTGTCTTTTTTCTCACCTAAAAATGAAAGCGAAAAAGAGCCTTCAATAGGCGCAAATACAGCACCCGAACAGTTGTTATAAGTGGAGCGTTGAGCAAACAGCACTTGCAGCGCTGAGGTGAAAAGAAGCAGCAGTAAAATTTTCACAAAGCGTTATACGCTTTATTGGATTTTTAGTTTCAAGTGGCCACTTAATTCAAAGTCAATGATAAAATAGGCAGAACTAAATTGCAATTGCTCAACGTGCAACTCAGTAATGTTCCCGTTTAACCAAGCCCCTTTTGAAATTTCTCCGTTGATTTGCTTTTCAATCGACCCTTGGCTCTCTTTTAATATGGGACTAAGGTCTACATCTAGGTTCGCTTCAATTTGCTCTTTTACTTTTGCATCTAAAAGCCATTTTGCAGAATGTAGGAGCACACTTTTTGTTTTGATTTCGAAGTCAACCTTTCGCATTCGGAGGTGTTGATCAATATCGATGTATGGTTCTGCAACCAAATAAAAAATACCCTTTTTAGAACCAGAAAATTCAATTGCCAACACCAAGCGGTCGGCTTGTGGTCCCAAAATTTGTACTTTATTAATGAGAATTTGTTTTTTAGGGCTTATGCTAATTTGTTGGGTGTCAAAATCTCTGATCAAAAAACGATTGATGGAGTCGTAACTAGCAATAGTGCGTAAATGCAAAATGCTCTTGTTTTCTTTTGTGTTCTGTGGGGTATTTTGAGGAAGTTTTACTTTATCTAGATCTAGGTTATTAGTGGAAAACACAGGTTGTGCAGTTAGTTGCGTAGTGAAAAACGCTTTCTGACCTTCATTTTTTAAAGTTAAGTCGGCGATTCCGATGGTTTGGGGTTGAAGATAAAAAACACCATAAGGTTCAACCAAGATGGGTTCTTGTAGTGTTTTCCATACTTCTACAACACTGGACTTAATTGGTGCTTGTGCTAGTTGTTGATCAATATCTTTTTCGAGCTGAATTAATGATGCTTTGACTTCTTTTTCAATAGTTTTACTTGCGTCATATTGAAAGACAGTAATCTTACAAGGGTCTATCAATTGGAATTCACCTAATTGAGTTTTGGTGCGCAGCACAAAATCCTCAGAGATGCCTATTTTACTTTGATAAGAAAGATGTACCTTTCTTTTCGGTTCATCAACCCCACAAGAAGCATATATCCGCGGAATAGCACAGCGCTCTTCTCCAAACAACTCATGGCAGGTTGGGCAATAATTTAAACGCAGGTCAAATGCACCGGTAATCGTCGTTTCAACCTCTTTTTCTTTAAATTTGAATAAAAGCGGGTCCCTTTCAAAATGATATGTATAGCTGACCCCCTCACATTGTTCAGACTTTCCTGTAAATTTTTTATCCAAACTCTGATCGGCCTCTTTTAAGTAAGGTTTAAGCGCCATTTCGGTCTGAATCAATAAAAAGGACGGCTCAGTAGAGCTCATTTCTTCAAGGCCCTTGAACTCTGGTGCTGGCGGATCTACTTCTATCGTTCTGCAAGCAGTAAGCAATAGAATTATACTGTAGAAGAGTGCGGATTTCATCTATTGTTTTTTAAGAACTGCCCGCTGCAAAAAACCAACACGCATGGTTTCAACTATGCCCTCGGCCTCCTTTATAAACGGACTAGCATAGCTTGGTTTGGTGTTCCCGCCAGTAAGCTCAAAAACCAATTGCTCTTCTTGTTTGCAAAGTGAAGAATTGAAAAACATGCCGCTGAGTTCGTAGTGATCATATAAGCAGTTGCCCATGAGCGTCATCTCGATGAGTAGGCTATCACCTTCGTCCATCCAAAGCTTCTTGTTGGTTTCATCACAAACAATATGATAGGCTTTTGTGCTGAGCGTTTCTCCATTTTTTGAATTAATGTAAGACATGTTATAAGTCCAATAATTTGGTCTATCCATGATTTGGAGGTCGAGGTGAACATCAACAGCTTGTTGTAAACCATTGTTATTATAGATTTCCATTACACCGTCATAGGAGCCAAGCCAATCATCGGGAATACCATTTTTAGAAGAGGAGGGGAGTTGACTCCAAACAAAAGAACTCAAAAAAGAAAAAAAGAAAAGTAGACGCATAAAAAAAGGGGCTAAGCCCCTCTAAATTAATTCATTTTTGTTTTCAGACCTTGGTCAAGTGCATCTAAAAACTCTTCGGTATACACATAGTGTTCACCGTGGTTGACTTTGTTCCCGTGGATACAAACCGCAAGGTCTTTGGTCATGATGCCACTTTCTACGGTTTCAATACAGACCTTTTCTAGTGTATTGCAAAAGTCAATAAGCGCTTGATTGTTGTCGAGCTTTCCTCTGAAAGCCAAACCGCGCGTCCAGGCAAAAATCGAGGCAATAGGGTTGGTGGAGGTTTTCTTGCCCGCTTGGTGATCGCGGTAATGGCGTGTTACGGTGCCGTGAGCGGCTTCTGACTCCATAATTTTTCCGTCTGGTGTGATCAAAACAGAGGTCATGAGGCCCAATGAGCCAAACCCTTGCGCAACGGTATCAGATTGAACATCACCATCGTAGTTTTTGCAAGCCCACACAAAATTTCCGTTCCATTTTAAAGCGGAGGCGACCATGTCATCGATGAGGCGGTGCTCGTATACGATGCCCGCAGCGTCAAACTGCGCCTTGAATTCTGCTTGGTAGATTTCTTCGAAAATATCTTTGAAACGGCCATCGTATTTTTTCAAGATGGTGTTTTTGGTCGAAAGATATAGCGGCCATTTTTTAGTTAAAGCCATATTGAAACAGCTTCTGGCAAAACCCGAAATGGATTCGTCGGTATTGTACATAGCCATCCCAACACCGTCTCCTTTGAAATTATAGACTTCAAAAGTTTGGGTTTCACCGCCGTCTTCTGGAGTGAAGGTCATGGTGAGCTTACCTTTTCCTTTGAATACAGCATCGGTAGCGCGGTACTGATCACCAAATGCATGGCGCCCTACAATAATTGGAGCTGTCCAGTTGGTCACTAAACGCGGTACGTTTTGCATTACGATTGGTTCGCGAAAAACGGTGCCATCCAAGATGTTGCGGATGGTGCCGTTTGGTGACTTCCACATCGATTTCAAGTGAAATTCTTTTACTCGGGCTTCGTCAGGGGTGATGGTAGCACACTTGATCCCGACTTGATATTTTTTAATAGCCTCAGCTGCGTCAATAGTGATTTGGTCGTTGGTTTCATCGCGTTTTTCGATACCGAGATCGTAGTACTTAATGTCGAGGTCTAGGTATGGTAAAATGAGTTTGTCTTTGATGAATTTCCAGATAATACGGGTCATTTCATCTCCGTCGAGTTCTACTACTGGGTTGGCTACTTTAATTTTTGACATTGAAAATTTTTATGTACAAAATTAAGGAATAATATGTTTCGGAGCGCGCCCAACCAGCAACAAAGGCTCAATCGTTATTCGAGAGAACCAATCATTTTTGATGGGTCTACAATTTGGTCGTATTCTTCTGCGGTAACATGGCCTAAGCCAACAGCCGCCTCTTTGAGTGTTGTACCGTTTTTGTGCGCATACTTTGCAATTTCAGCAGCTTTGTAGTAACCAATTTTGGTGTTGAGGGCCGTGACGAGCATCAGAGAGTTGTCCAAATGTTGTTTTACCATTGGGAGGTTTGCTTGAATACCAACCGCACAGTTGTCGGCAAAAGAAACACAAGCATCTCCAATAAGTCTTGCGGACTGCAATACGTTTGCAGCAATGACGGGCTTGAAAACATTGAGCTCGAAGTGACCATTAGAACCGGCGATACTCACCGTAACGTCGTTGCCCATGACTTGAGCGCAAACCATTGTTAAAGCCTCTGGTTGCGTTGGGTTTACTTTCCCAGGCATGATAGAAGAGCCTGGTTCGTTGTCGGGGATGATGATTTCTCCGATACCACAACGCGGTCCCGAAGAAAGCATGCGGATATCGTTGGCGATTTTCATGAGTGAAACAGCGCTGCGCTTGAGCGCGCCAGAAAGCTCCACCATGGCGTCGTGAGCCGCTAGTGCTTCAAATTTATTAGCCGCAGTGACAAAAGGCAAACCAGTGAAATCGGCTATTTTTTGTGCCACCAATACATCGTATCCTTTTGGTGTATTAAGCCCGGTACCAACAGCGGTGCCACCCAAAGCCAATTCAGAAACA
>JAJTGF010000089.1 GCA_021299335.1 Cryomorphaceae bacterium | reverse complement strand
GCTGCTCTCAAGTGTTTGAATAGAAAAACACGATGAAAAACAATTCAATCAATGCTGGAAATTTATTACGTATGTTTTTTGTATTTTTACACGTAAATACAAAGCACATGTATACCAAACTCACCCTGAACATAGATAAAGAAACCATTGAACAGGCCAAATTATATGCTAAAGAACAAAATTTGAGTTTATCAAAATTGGTAGAGGCCTATCTGCAAGCACTCACACAAAAACGGTCAGAAGGTGAAGCCGTAAGCCCTTTGGTAGCCCAGCTCACAGGCCTTATTCCGAGCGATTACAACGAGAAAGCAGACTATAGAGCCCACCAACTTCAAAAACACTCTTGATGAAGCGCGTATTTGTAGATACCAATATCGTTATTGACCTGATTGGCAACAGAGCACCATTTGTCAAAGATGCGCAACGCTTGTTTACTTTGGCTGAACGCAAGGAAGTAGAAATCTATGTTTCAGCCTTGACAATTGCAAATACCTACTACGCCCTGACAAGAACTTATAAAGTCGACGCGGCGAAAAAATACTTACAACTCTTGAAAGTTTTGGTAAATGTTGTTTCTTTTGATCATCAAACAATTGATGCGGCATTGGCATCGAAATTTGACGATTTAGAAGACGGTTTTCAGCACTTTATGGCCTTACAATGTCAAGCTGACCTCATCATTACCCGCAACAAAAAAGACTTCAGACATGCGCAACTCCCTACCCTCACCGCTACTGAATTTTTGAGGCGTTCCTCATAACCCCAAATTGTCACTACCTTTGCCGCCTAATTCAGTACATGAAGCGCATCAACGAATACAAGAAATTATACGGCATTGACAAACCTATTGTGTTGTCTGAGCTCAAACAAGCATATAGAGTTTTGGTCAAGCAGTGGCATCCCGATAAATTTCAGGATGGTGATCCGTTGAAGGCTGAGGCCGAAGAAATGGGCCGACGCGTGGTAGATGGCTATCATTTTTTAGTGAGTATTGCCCCAGAAACGAAAGCCGCTCAGCTCGAAGATTACCTGCGAACCATCAATGAGTGTGGTATTGCCGATTTTAGACACAAAGGACTTTTGCTCGAAATTACTTTTACCGATGGTTCTTGTTATGAGTATTTTGGCGTCAATGCGAATGTGTTCAAGAAGTTGATCAACGCCGATAAGCAAGTGCGTTTTGCCAAGCGCTTTATTTACGAGAGTTATTTGTATCGCCAGTCAAAGAAGGCGAGTGTAGAGGCATAAAAAAACAGCGCGGTTGCCCGCGCTGCTCTTCATTATAGTATGATCTTCCTTCAAAAATCATACACGACAGCCAGTTCGTTGTCTACTTCATTGACCCCTGGCGCGTTCCAGGCCAATCGGGTTGCCTCGTCCTTCTCGAAAAGAGATTCAACAGCGCCCCGCAAGACAACTTTATTGCCCTTCACCTTCACTTGGATATTGTGATCGTCGATCATCCAGCTGCGGGAGAGGGCCTTCTCGATCGCCTCTTGCTCTACCTGATCAGTAGAAAAAGAATTGACCTTGATGTTATTAATGACACCCTTTACGCCAATTAAATCTGAGGCGCAGTTTTTAGCGGCATCTCTTTGGTAGTTCCATTCAACGGCTCCATCTAAAGTGACCCAACCATCTTCTACCTTCACTTGAATTTTATCATTCGGCACCGACCAATTCCACTTCATGCCGCTCAGCACTTCGTTGGCTATGTCTAAGTCGGTTTTGTTGGTGTCATTGGCAAATTTGACATGGATATCCTCTACCACAGCCTTTACACCCAAAACTCCTTTGGCCGCTTTTTCAGCCTCTAGTTTTTTAGTGAAACTGCTGACAATTCCAGTTAAGGATACGACGCCATCTTTGGTGGTGACGCCAATTTCGGCGGCCTTGAGCAACGGTTGCCATTTGATGGCATCTTGCACGTCTTTTTGCAATTCTTCGTTTGTTTTCATGTTTCTTTTTGTTTGACTGCAACGACATTGTTACAATTCAAATTTCAGCAAACTTCATGGGGACTGACTTATAAAAATCGGCCAAAATTTTACAATATTTTGCCCCGCTTGGACACAAAAAAAGCCGCTCCGAAGAGCGGCTTTCACGTACATCTTACAGTTCGAGCTATTTGATGACAGTGAGTTTTTTCATTTCAATTTCAGTGCCTATTTGCGCTTTCACGAAATAAGTACCAGCGGTGAAATCAGTGAGCTCAATTTGTACTTTTTCTGTTGCTACATTTTGTTTCCAAACCGTTTTTCCCATGAGGTCTATGATCTCGAAACTTTCGACGGCAGTACCAGTGAAGTCCAAAGAAACCAACTCATGTGCGGGGTTCGGATAGAGTTTCCAGGCGCTCAACGCTTGTGTTTCGAGGCCAGCTGTGCTGTTGATCTGGAAAGTAGTAGCGAGTGAACAACCGTTGTTGTCTGTAATCGTGATCAAGTATACACCGACGCCGATATCGCTGAGGTCTGCCGTGGTGGCGTTCGTTGACCACATGTAGGTGTACGGAGCCGTGCCACCCGTGGTGGTGAGGTCAATAGCGCCATCCAATGCACTCAAAGAACTCGCATTGGTAATCGTCGCATTGACCACAAGTGGCGAAGTTGGAGCAGTGATCACGAAATCCATCTGACCATTGCAACCATTTAAATCGGTCACTTGTACGCTAACCGGGCCAGCACTTAAATTACTAATATGGGCTGCTTCACTTTGATCGCTCCACAAAAACGTGTAGGGCGCAACACCACCAGTCACATTGAGGCTGAGTGCGCCGTTGTTGCCGCCATAACAAGAAACATTGGTCTGAGCATAAGCTACCTGAATCAGAGATGGCTCATTGATGAAGCGATACGCGGTGACCAAACAGTTGTTTGAATCGCGCACATGCACTTCGTAAATGAGGTCGCCAGGAAGACTGTCAAAATTATTGGCGCTGGTAAACGGAAGTGCGTTCAGACTATACAAATAAGGCGAAACGCCGCCACTAGCTGTTACGTTGATTACACCGTCATTGGCGCCATAACACGTCACATTCAGCGAGGAAGTATGAATTTGAATCGGGCTAGGCTCTGTGATCGTAAAAACATGAGCGGCTACACAATTTGCAGCATCTTTGATCAGTACGGTGTAGGTCCCTGCATACAAATTCGGAAAGCTGGCTCCGGATTGGTAATTGAGGCCGTTATTGAGGCTGTAGGCAAAGAAACCTGCGCCACCAGATCCCGCGGCGTGACACAAAATATTGCTCACGTTGGTTTGAACCACAAAAGCATTAGGTTGCAAAATCGTTTTGGCCATGGTGTCTAGACAACCGTTCGCATCCTTGACGTACATGATGTACACCCCTGCAATCAGGCCAGTAAACGCTGGGTTTGCCTGGAAGTTTACACCGTTTTTGCTGTACAATAAAGCGCCGGTTCCGCCCGTGACATTTTGTACGCTAATGGCGCCATCTTGGCCTCCAAAACAAGATACATTTTGTGCACTCAGGTTGCCGATATTCGGGCCACCAGCTGAGGTAATGACACCAGAAACCATATTCTGACACAAATTCGCATCGCGCAAGACTATAAAATACGTTCCTGCCGCCAAATTATTGAACAAGCCAGTGCTGCTGAACGTGCTGCCATCCAGGCTGTATTGATATCCTGTTCCCGAACCACCTGTGGCCATCGCCATAATCGAACCATTGCTCGTCAAACAGGTGGCGTTGGTCGTGGTAACCGTTGCGGTAATGAGTGTCGGTTGAGTAATGATAAAGGAGGTCGAAAGCAAGCAGTTATTGGCATCTTTGACGCGCAACAAAAAGGTATCTGCAGGTAAATTGGTAAAACTACTCGCCGTTTGATAGGAAATTCCATCCAAACTATACAAATAAGCAGGTGTTCCGCCCGTTACAATTGCGCTCAGCGCCCCCGTGGAAGCACCATTACAGGTTGCCGCAAGTGGGGTGAGTGCATTCACAAGTTGGGTAGGTTGCGCAACCGAAGCGAGTCCGGTTTTGACACAGCCCGTTACGTCCTTGACATAGACCGTGTAGTTTCCAGCATACAGACCCGTAAAAACAGGCAGCGACTGGTAATTGACACCGTTTAGACTGTAGATGTGCGTTCCCGTGCCACCAAATGAAGCGATTTGAATGCTGCCATTGTTGCCGCCAAAGCAGCTAATTGTGCCTGTTGTCAATTGCATACTCAAAGCTGTTCCTTGTGTGATTGTTGCCACTGCGAAACTGGTGCAGCCTGCATTGTCTTTCACGACACAAGTGTAGCTACCGGCACTCAAGCCCGTAAACAAACTTCCAGACTGAAAAGTAGTGCCGTTGTTGATACTGTATTGAACGGCGCCTGTACCACCAGTGGAGGCCAAACTAATCGAGCCATCATTGCCATTGAAGCAACTCACGTGATTGACATTTGGCGCTGATAAAACAGGTGCCGCATTGGCGTTGATCACGACATTCGTCGTGTTGGTACACGCGTTGGCATCTTTGACCGTCAGTGCATAAGCACCCGCAGCCAACGCATTAAAGGTACCTGTACTTTGATACGCACCTGTATTGATTTTATATTGCAAGGTACCTACCCCACCTGTTGCCAAACAAGTAAATGCGCCATTGGCTAAACCACAGGCGCTGTTGGTGGTGAGTATATTGTTAAAGGCAATGCCAAGTGGCTGCGTAATGTTAAAAGTGGCGGCACTCAAACAACCTTTTTGATCTTTGACATTCAGTGTGTAGGCACCTGGGCTCAGATTTGAAAAAGCTGCTGTGCTGAGCCATGGGCCGTTGTTGAGGTTGTACTGATAGGGAGAGGCACCGAATTGAGCCACACCAAGTACAGAACCATTGGCGGCACCGTTACAAGTTACATTCGTTACTGCCGTTGCTGTTGCGTTGAGACCAACGGAAACTTGTTTGGTAAAGGTTTGGGTACAAAGACTACCCCATCCTTCGATTTTGGTAGTCAGGCTGATCGTATATGAACCACCGAGCGCATAAGCATGGCTCGGGTTGGCGACATGCGAGAGCGCTGTGCCATCGCCGAAATCCCAGGTGTAGAGAAAATGTGGACCAGCGTAGTTGGTGGCGCCAATTTTATTGAACATGCTGTCGGTTGTGAGCACAGTTGTATTGACCATCGCTACGCTTCCGTTAACCGCCAAACACTCGCTGGCGAGCTCAAAAGTAGGCGCGTTGTTGTTGGACATCGTCGGGATAATATAAAAATCTCCATTGCTGCCAAAGCTCGTCATGGCGCTCGTCCAGTTGTTGCCAGTCGAGGTGCCAGAAAGCGACGCCAAATCCTGACCCAAACCCTCGCCGTTCCCGGTATATTTGAGGTTGAAGGTGGTGCCAAAAGGCGGTGCATTGAGCAGCTCTACGGTCAGGGCAAAATCATTGCTTACGCTTACTCCGCCGGGAAAATTGAGCTGAATATACCCATTATTGTTGTCTGGGTAAGACCACCAAACATGTTGGGTACTGGCAATGGTTGTGGTGGGTTTTCCGCTCGCATCGACATTCGTGACACTCACCTTGAGCGGTACACCCGAAAAATATGGAGTCTGATGCGTGCCATAGACACGTACACTCTGAACCTTCCCAGAGCCATTGTATTTATACGTTTGGGCGGCGCGCTCCTCAAATCCACTCTTGAGTTGATAACTGCTCGTCGATCCAACATTTTTACTCGCCACAAACCCATTTGGGTCACTGGGACAGGAGTACTGCGCCAGGGCGTTTCCGTACCACAACAGCAGTCCGGTAGTGAGCATTGTAATTTTTCTTTTCATGTTTGAAATTTTAATGAATATGAGTTGCAAAGCTCCGTCGGGAAGAGCGCATTTCGCTTACAAAAAAGCATCTTTGACTTGTAAGATTTCGCTGCTGGGGACTTGAAAGTGCGAAGCCAAATTGTTTTTTAACTATATTTATACGAATGAAAGCGGGACTCCTTTTCCTTGTGTTTTTTGCATTGCAAAACGCAGCTTGCGCGCAGACTTTTGCACGCAGCTGGGATGCCTGGTTCGGGCAATTGCAGCTCGGGGCCGCTACGGGTATGCAACAAACCGCTGCCACTTACAACCTCGGTCTCTACAAATCGGATCAAAATCATGGCTATGGCCTCGATTTTAGCGGCACTACCCTCAACAATTCCAAGATTTATAGCGGCACGCTTACCCTTAGCCAAGACTTCCTGCGCCTGACGCGCAATCGCCGTACGCCTTTCTATCTCTATGGTCATGTAGGTCTCGGTCTCACGCACCTGCGCAATAACCAATTCAACGACAATTTTTTATTGCGTGGCGACGACATGCTTCACTTTCAAATTGGCCTGAGCCCTACTTATTTTTTCTCCCGAGATTTCGCGCTACAACTCAGTGGCAAATTCCAAACCCAAACCCTGATCAACTACGAACTCGATCGGCTTTGGTCTGTCAGTCTTGGGATGTTCTTTTTAATTCCGAACTTCAAACCATTCTAACTGGCGCTTGTTATAGGGCTAAATTCTCCTTTATGTCTCTGATCCGAATAGACCGCCCCGAAATCGAAAAAATGGGTCGCATTGAGCGCCTCAATCTCGTCAATAGCTGCACCGGTTATAAATCTGCCAACCTCATCGCCACCATTTCGAATGAAGGTCAAACCAACGTTGCGGTTTTCTCAAGTATCACACACCTCGGCAGCGACCCCGCACTCATTGGTTTTATTTTGCGACCCACCACCGTACCGCGCCACACCTACAAAAACATCAAGGAATACGGTTATCTTTCAGTCAATCACATCGCTGCTGACCAAATTGCAGACGCCCACCACACCTCTGCCAATTACCCCGAAGAAATCAGTGAATTTGACGCGACAGAACTCGAACCTGTATTCCATGGCGGTTGCCCTGTGCCGTTTGTCAAAGGCAGCCCTATTAAATTGCTTTGCAAATACGTCAATGAATACCTCATCCAAGAAAACGGCTGCATCCACGTGATTGCCTCCATTGAAGCCATCTTCTACGAAGAAGAACTCCTGAGCCCTGACACCTGGCTCCAGCTCGACAAAGGAAAGGTAGTTGCGATCAACGGTTTAGATGGCTATGCCTTGCCACAACTTTTGGAACGATTTTCGTATGCAAGACCTAAAAAATAACAACATGAGATTACTTTTTACCCTATTCGCCCTCTCCCTGACCCTTTTCTCTTGTATTTCCGTTCAAGAAGCCGCTAATGTCGTAGAGCTCGCACAAGCGCACACACGGATCGCCGTTGTGCCCATAGACGCCACCGTTGAACGCAAAATTTGGATGACACAAGATAAATACAACGAGCTCAACAAAAGCAAAAGCGAAGAAACCCAGCAGCGCATTTACAATTTCATGCAGTTTTATTCCAGAAATGGCAGCATCCACGCCGAAATCATGAGCCCGGATGAAGTCAATTCTATTTTATTTGGAGCGGGCTTTCCCACCACCAAATTTACCAACAACGACCTCTGTAGCTTACTGCATGTAGACGCCATCATTTTTGGTCAGATCGAGGTGCGTGAACCCGTTAGCGAAGTAGCGGCAATGGCCATCAATAACGCCTACAGCAATGCCATGGTGATCACCAATATCGTACAACTCACCTTGAATCTCTACGACGCCAAAAGCGCCAAGCAAATCTGGAACACACAACAGGTCAACCGAGGCCAAATGGGTTCTATCAAAGAAAATATGCAAAGAGAAGTCTGTAGAAGAGCCGTGCGCAACTTGCCCTATAATCTCAAGAAACGCCGCTATAAAAAGGCTTATGAGCAGTTGAATGGGTTTTAATTTTTCTTATTCTTAAATTCCAATTCAAGATCTTCAGTGGGCTCACCTAACCCTAAAGCAATTTGAAAGCGGAAAAAAGCAACATACAATTCAATAAACTCTCGGTAGCCGTGTCGAATATGGCCGTACAGGATGTGATCCAAAATACTTTGTGCCACTAAATATTGGCCATCGTGCACCAACATCTTGACTTGGAGAACCCGATGTATGGCCACCTGAGACATATGATACCAAAAGTTGATCTGATTGATACTATTCATATGTCCAGTTATGATTTCTTCATGGGTCTTCGCTTTCAACACCAACGCCTGCACCGCTGGTTCGTAGAGCAACTCTGTTGTCATGTGTGGTTCTGCCTTTAAACGCGCCTCCATCGCTTGTTTCAGGCGCAATTTGGTTTGCTGAGTGCGTGCTGCAAGCATTTTCAGACCAAAGAGGCGTCCGAACAGAATCGGATGCTGATTCATGGTCAAGTTTGGTAGCTTTTTTAAATCATTAGGCTCTATTTTGCGTCCGTGCAAAAATGCGCGCCAAATTTGAAGGCAGGAAATGAAAACACGTGTTTCAGGATCCAATTGCGGGCAAGTATCCAGGTAATCGAGCCATTGGCCGTATTTCTGATTCAAACGACCATAATCGACAAAAATCTTGAAAACAATATCTCTGAAATTTGCTTCTTTCAATAGTTCTTGCTCTAAGGTGCGGTCGTCAAAAACCCGAAAATGCAGACCAATCAAGACACCTATTTGTGCGACTTCATCGTAAGGCAAGGCGCTGAACTGAAACATAGGCTCCCGAAAAATCAGACGGAGCGTATGGAGGTCTTTGCGGTGCAAAAGTTCACGAATCACAATCGTAAAAGTGACCGTAAATTGATCTTGTTGCCGCTTTTTGAGCCTTAAAAAATCGACTATCTTTTGTGGGTTGGTCTCAGAAAGCACAACGTAAAGATGCTCCCAATTTGGCCAAGTGTCTACCTCGCTGAAACGCTTGGTAAAATCTTGGTACGAAGCAAAGCCAACATACTTGGCAAGCGCATCTAGCGTACTCTCTCGCGGTTGGCGATAGGCTACGATGCCAAAAAGCCGCCGAAACGTATTGTAAGAAATCACCGAGCCCGTTTTTTGATACAAGTCGTCTGCAAGTAATTCACAATCACCACGTTTGACAATTTTCCTCCCAAGGGTTTTCTCTACTTCTGTTTTGAGCTCATCTATCATGGATTAAATGTACCAATTGTGTATCAAAAAAATGGTCTTAATGAAAGATATTTGGAACTGAACTCCATCATACGCATCAAAACACTTCATTTTACTAAACTTATGGCAAGAGACACCGCGAAATATAGGATTCATGGCACTGAACAATTCCTACCCAAAGGAAAATTGGTTTTGTCCTGTTTGAAACAATTCTTTTCAGATGTCATCGTGAATTCTTACGACGATGTATTGGCGGGTTGGCCCCATGACATTCAGGGAACTCTGGGCGTCGCCAGAAAATTGGACGAAGTTGACAACGAGCGGTATTTTTTCATGGAGGAAGTACTCAAGGATGAAAAGGGCGGTCAATATGTTGTATGTAACCAATGGGGAGCGAGTAATTTTGATCGTTTCCTTGAGCGCGCAACACAAATGGGCTACCCTATCGAAAAAGAGGGAGACAGCGCTGCAAAAGACCAACTAACTGAAACGCAAGCAGGTCAAACACAAAAACTCAGCATTGAAATACTCGGTTTGTGCAGTCAGATCTTACAAGGTACATGTGAAGATAATGAAGATGCTGCGCTCGAGGAAAACCCTTATGATGGCATACACGTCAATTTTTTTAAAATTGACAGCGACCAAGAAATGCGCATTCTGCTCGATGACCAACTTATTTTTCAAGGTGCAATTCAGCAATTAGGGCTCGACCAACAAGTGAATATCGATGAGGTCTCTTTCAGTAAAAACCATCAAATCTCGACTAACCTGGATTTGATCAGAGATCATGAGAAGATTGCCATACGCAACGAACATGGCGAATCCTGCTTATATCTCCAACCAGATCATGGATTGTTCGTGCTGCGCGGTTCTGCGGATCAATCTTCGTTTCAAGACATTGAACTTCCGGAAGAAGAGCGTTATGCACTTGTCGATTATGGTTGGTATCACCTCCAAACGACAGCAATTACTGTAAGTGATTTCAGCATTCACGACCTTATTTTTATGCAAGACGATGCCGTTGTGGATTTTTTAAATGCTGAAAACACAGAAGAATGTTATTATGCCTTTTCACATTTGCTCCACAAAAATGGACAACGACTCGAGTTTGAAATTCTAGAAAATAAATCAAAAGCATTAGATATTGTACCTGCATGGATACAAGATGTATAACTGTTCAATTTGAGTTTAAATTGCAAAATCAATACAACAACCATTCAATAATAAATCTATGAGTGTATATGAAGCCAGTCGATTTGGAGGAGGAAATGCGCTCTTTCCAGCAACGATTAAACTAGGAAAAGACGAGGTCACATTTAAAGTTTCAGGATTGTTTGACGGAAAGGAAAAAAGTTTGCCCTACCGTCAAATCACATCCATTATTCAAAAGCCAAAGAAATACAGTCCGCTTTAACGAGAAAAATAGAAAGCGTCGAGAAGAGTAGTACTAATAGCAGCATATCAAATAGTAAGGATCCTAGGGTTAACAACACTTATGATGTGGCAGAAGTAATAGAAAGTACAGAAAAAGCTTTGAATAACGTCTATTCCACAGAATTCAACGACATCAAAAGGTACTATTACTTAAAAATTCAATCAGAATCGGGTGATTTAAACGCAGAGGAACAAGAGGAATTTAAGATCCTGAAAATGTTAACAGACAATGGAACACCTTCCGTTGGATTCAGGATGGAACTTGAAGAAAAAGGAATCGATTTAGGTGAACTTCTTAAATCGAATCAGTCCTACACCCAATTTCTAGACTCGAGAAAAAAAGGAATTCTTTCTGAAAACAACATAAGTAACGAACAAATATTCAGCTTCCTTAAAAAGTATTTGAAATGCATCCTTATCGGATTCATTTGTTTTATGGGTTTGATTATTTATCTCAAAAGCAGAGAAAAAAACACAGCAGAAACTGCGCAAATTCTCCATCAGCAACTTGAGTCTAAATCCATAGCAATCGAGAAATTACTGTTAGAAGAAAAGTACAATGAAGCATTAGATATAGCAGAAACATTGAATCATCCTGACCATATCATTTTTGATGCGAAGAGCGAAATTCTCAACTCCGTTTATTACGATACCTATTGGACGAATTACAAAGATTCAATTGTAAAAGTTATTCTGAATAAAATGAAAAAATAATGGCGAAAGATCTCACCAAATATAGAATTAAAGGGACCGAAAAATGGTTATCTAAAAATAGACTAGTATTAGATTGTGTGAAACAATTTTTTAAAGACGTCTATGTAGGTGACAACGCCTATCTACAAAAAACATGGCCAGCCGACATTCAAGGTGGAGCGGGAATAATTAAGCCCCTTTCTGAGGTTCAAAATGAGCGTTATTAATACGTCTGAAGTCCAAAAAAATACATCACCCATTGATCATATGGAGGATGAAGAAATTTCAAGAAAGGCAGATGAAATCTTAGCGGTTCTCAAAATGCGCAAATACATTGAAGATGAGTTTACTAAAAATGACTTCTTCCCTACTTTTCGCGATTTAATTTTTTCAGTACCGTCGAATGACCGTTTATTTTTCATGACAGCACTTAAAGAACTTATTGCTGAGAATGAAATTCCCTATTTAAAAACAGGAATATACCTTGCCACAAATAATTGGGATACTGATGATCAAGATTTAGCCGAATTCATATCTCAAATTTCAACTGAGATTGATGATTATAAGCCTAGCTTACTTGAATATATCACACAGAAGAAAGATATGATGTTTGCAGTGTCAAACGCATGTATTTCTTATGATATTGCTTTTGAAACACTTAAAAATATTGATACAAAACTCATACTTTTTGGATTGAGAGCAGCTGGATTTGAAAATATCAATGAAGTAGATTCGGATTTAAAGATTGGTAAATTCAAACATACTATTTGTTCAGTACTACATCATATTTTTTCCAGATTAGACATGGATGAGGAATATAATTCGGTAGAAAAACTGTGTCATTTACTTACCGCAACTATTGATGACTTTATTGAAGGTTTCGAACTTGATCGTGGCATACTCTTTCGTTGCTTAGGCCAAGTGATTTGGGCACGTTACGAAATAAATTTTGGGTCATATATTTCCGAAACTGAATTATTTGACTTTGAATCAAAGGATTTTTGGGGCTTCGATTTTGAGTATCCCATTGACTTCAAAAAACTGGCTACTGACATCCTTAAATCTGAAGGCTTTAACGTATAAAATTTTATAAAATGTCCAAATACCACATACACGATTCAAATAAACTCAAGGAAGTTCTGTTCCATGATTATATACTCATCACCAAGATGCAGACCTTGGAAACCAATAAAATCAAACTGCTTTCCAACCTATTTTCAATCAACCCAAACAGTTGGCGGGTTGTTGGCATAACACATGCTGCACTAGAAATTTTCAGGGAGCATGAATTTCAGAAGAGGTCCGGAATGCGCATCAATCGCTCTCACCTCACACAACGCTTTGGGTTTTATCATAAGCTTTTGGAAATGAAAGCGGAAATAAATGACCCTGACACATTTTGGAATTTGTATCACGATCACGACATCACCGTTTTGGCATCGTCTTCCGAGAACATGAGCAAGGATATTTCGGTTCTCAACAATGCGTATCCTATTCCACGAGATGAAAGGAACCTTTTTCAGACAGCTGGTTACGCCTGGAAACACAAGGAAGAGGAAGAGCGATTTTTAATTGAACTGTATGCAAAACATGGAACAAAAAAAATAGATATTTCTTCCGTTGGAAGGACATGTTATTCTTCGCCATTTTGATACTACTTATCATTTTAATCATACTCACAAAAAAATAAACATGAAATACTTCAAAATACTCATAGGAATAGCTGCCATTATCATTTTTAGCTCTTGTAGCGGCCCCGAGCGCCAGGTAAAGAAACTTTTTAAGCGCATCAACGCCCAAGAGGTCAGTAGTGCCTCCAAATATATTCCCTCACAACCTTTGAAATTGTCGAGACCGAAGAGAAAGAAGTAGCAGGGCATACAAAGGTAAAAGCCAAAGTGCGCGTATTGAATGGTTCTGCACAACTCATGGCCTATTTTGATTCGCTGCAAATTCTTGACAAAGATGTCATCGAAATTGAGTTTGAACAAAAAACAGCCAACGAAACCGACTACTATACTTTTCCATTTAATTGGGACGATACACCTATGCCTAGCGAGCTCAAATTGGGCGTTATTCGTACCAAAGAACTCAACCTAAGAAGTGGGACTGGCACCAATTTCCCTGTTGTTTCCACTGCAGAAGAAAATGAACAGTTATTAATTGATCCAAATTTCGAAAACGAGAACTGGCGCCGTGGCTTTTTGATTTCAGACGACAAACCGGTTCAAGCCTGCTACTTTTCAAGTCAATTCAGCGAAACCAAAACGATTTCCTTTTTTACTCTTGGGTATTTTGAATCTTTCTCCCTGATTGTACTCTGCTTATTAGGTGTATTGGTGTGCTTGGTATTCTTGGTGCTTGCCGTTAGGAATTTACCTCTTCCATTCTGGCAAAACACCTAGGCCGCAATCGCAACTCATAGAACATTTCTCTAAGGACCCTGAAAAACGGTTTAAAATAGCTACAACTAGCAGTACCAATTTGAATTAGATCTTCGAATTGATCAATTGGTGTGTGAGCAGTTACAACTAACTTCTGGCGAGCTTATACTTTAGTTAACTCTATTGCTCGATTGTCTTCATCATCAGTTAACGCAAAATAACGCTTCGCTTTTGTAATCAAAGCAAATTCCGCATCAGATACATCGGCTGCCTCGCCGTCGTCATAGAACTCTCCGTCCCAAGATTTCAAGGCCATGCGCCACATATAGCCGTAAGCTTTAGCGCGCCAATCTCGGCCACAGCCGTTTGTAGCCTTTAAAGCTTCGTCAAAAATCGAGTCATAGCCATATTTATGGATCAACTCAATCCTCTTGTCGATGAAATCAGAATAGGATAATTCAATCCCTTCGGCTTCTTGCACTTTTTTGAAGTAAGCTCTTTCTTCATTCGATATATTAACCGACCATTGATCGTGGTCATTTGGACTTGCATCTGCTATAGTTTCTAATAAGTGGAGCAGTGCGTCATGCTTATACATTTCTTGAGCCATCGTTTCTTTTTTTGTTAAATGTACCTTACAAAAAGACAATCTTTGGTACATACTTGATACACTTAAACAAACTTAAGTAACAAAACGGACAAGCGATATCCGACCAAATTTCTATCAACATAAGACTTCATTTTAACGCACCTCCGTACCAGCGCCTTGCTTTGACATAAGAGATTGCCCAATCTGTAAATTTGAGGCGAATGAGTTCTGGGATGCTCTCTTTGAAGCGAGCAACACCAAGGCAATGTTTGAAATAAGTTTTGAGCTCCACTTCTTGGGCCAAAGGCGCCCATGCAAAATGGAGTAATTCTCCTTCTGCGCCGTCTTCTCGCTCGGCGAGTGCAGGTACCATCACAAAGTTTTCAATTAAATCAAAAGCAAAGACTTTGATTTGTGGCTTGGGCGCTTTGAGGCGCTCAGACCATTCGCACGCAACGAGGTAAAAACGGCCCTCATAAAATCGAACCTGAAGGGGTGCCACAATTTGTAGCCTCGATTTATAGGTGCCAAAAGCAGACTGATATAAAAACTGCAACAAATATTGCTGTTCAATCGCTTGGAGGCAGGTGGCAGACATTTGCACAGATTGGCCGTCGTCGTTGAGCGCAGAAAAACTGAAAACGAGCTTGTCTTGTAGTTTGATATTTGGCTCTTTGAATTTTGCGCCTAACTGTTGGGCAATTTGTTGGAGCATACTCTCCTGCAATGCCTCAGAAACTGCGCTCTGAGGTTCGGCAAAAAGCTGGTAATAGTGTTTTTTGGATACCCTAATATGTATCAATTTATCACCTCCTTGCTCCCTTAACACTTGTAAATCGGCTTCTAAGGAACGTCTAGAAATCGGCTTTAAACCCAATGTTGGGAGTACAATACGAAGGTGCTCTTGAATTTGCGCAAAAGAAGCGCGCATGAAAGCTTGTTCCTTTAAAAAATCGAGGATCAATTGCTGGCGTTGGCTCTGTGCTTTGAGTTGGAGCATATGTAAAGATAGTTATTCCGCACAATTATTGCGGACTTAATCTTTAATGCGCGAAAAACGGAGTAACCGGATCAGCCATTTGGGAAGGTGCTTGCCGGCGCGCTTGCCGTGTACATTCAAGAAAAGTCCCCATTTTTCGAGCAACGGAAACTTATACACCTCAATGAGTTCGATTAAAATGCCATCCGGATCACAGATATAGGCACAATGCACTTGGGTTTGCCCCATCGAAAGTGCTTCTTGGCTATCGCAATTGAATTCAATACCGTTGGTTTTGAGTTGCGCTTGCAAACCGCGCATGTCGTAAACATCTAAGCCGAGGTGCACAAAACCGATATCGCCCCAGATGCGTCCGCGGAAAATCTTTTGACCTTTGCGTTGAGGGGTGCAAATCAGTTCAATTTTTGAAAAACCAATGACCCCACCAAACGGACCTTTCGCTGGTTCGTTACTCGTCAAAATAACGCGCTCCAACTCTTGGCTTCCGCCGGGGAAACTAGCCAAATCTTGATAAACTCCGCTACCTTGATAAAGGACTTGATCAAAACCCAAAAGCGCATAAAATGCCTTAGCCGCGTTGATATCGGAAACACCTATACTCAGACCACCAACACACCGAGCGTTGCTCCTGTAGAGTT